>NZ_CP149788.1:0-300000 GCF_037914945.1 Haloterrigena sp. KLK7 | reverse complement strand
AATCTCGAGATTGTCGGCGTCGCAGACACACACGCACACGCTGACCACGTTTCGGGCGCTCGTCGGCTCGCCGGTGAACTCGACGTTCCGTACTACCTGCACGAGGACGACGCTGGCGAACTCGAAGGAGTCACGGAACTCGAAGACGGTGAGACGATCCCTGTCGGCAACAGCGGCCTCCACGTGATCCACACGCCCGGTCACACACCCGGGAGTGCTTCATTCCGGTTCGGCGATGCGCTCCTCTCCGGAGACACGCTGTTCCTGCGCAGCGTCGGCCGTCCGGACCTCGAGGATAGCGCCGAAGACGCGGTCCGCGAAGCGGCTGGCCAGCTGTTCGGGAGTCTCGACCGACTGACGGACCTAGACGACGAGACGCTCGTTCTGCCGGGCCACTTCACTGACGAAGAGATTCGTCCGCTCGCTACCGAGCTCGAAGAGCTTCAAAAAGAAACAACGAACGAACTCCTGAGTTACGTCGAGGACGACGACGAAACGGCGTTTGTTGAAACTATCGTCGAAAGTCTCGCCGACGAGCCCGCGAACTATAACGAGATCAAGCAGATCAACTGGGGTAAGCAGCAGCCAAGCGGGGATACTGAAGCGCTTGAACTCGGCCCGAACAACTGCGCTGCTAACTAGAGCGGGCAAATCAGTTCGATCCGTTTCCACAATCGCACAGGGGTCATCGAAATTGAATATAACTACAGAATCCACTATCAGTAATGAAGGATAAAGTTGAGGTGAAACAGGGAATCCGCGAGCACCTCGGGCAGTTCTCGCTGCACGTCCTGTTGGTGTTCGCGACGGGCCTGACAATCGGCTCGGAGCGTACCGTCGTGCCCGTGCTGGGCGAGGAGGTGCTCGGCGTCGAGTCGTTTTTCGTCATCGGCTCGTTCGTCGTCTCCTTCGGCTTCGTCAAGGCGCTGCTCAACCTCTACGCGGGTAAATGGGGCGAGGAGTACGGGCGCAAGCCGGTACTCGTTCTCGGCTGGATCACCGCGTTGCCGATTCCGGTGATCCTCATCTATGCGCCGAGCTGGAGCTGGATCACTGTCGGGAACATCCTGCTGGGGATCAATCAGGCGCTGACTTGGAGCATGGCAATCAACGCCAAGATCGACCTCGCGAGCCCTGACCAGCGCGGGCTCGCCGTCGGTATCGACGAGGCCTTTGGCTACACCGGCGTCGCCGCGGGCGCGTGGATCACCGGCGTTATCGCCGGCCAGACCAGTCTCCGGCCCGAGCCGTTCTACTTCCTCGCGGCCGTTGTGATGCTGGCGTTCCTCATCTCGATCTTCCTGATCAAGGAGACGGTCCAGTTCGCGCAACTTGAGTGCGACGACGACCACCACGACGCGAATCTTCCGTTCGTCGACGTTCTGAAGCGCGCGACCTACGGCGACAAGACGCTGTTCGCGGCGGCGCAGGCCGGCCACATCGAGAACTTCGTGGACACGCTGTTCTGGATCGCCGTCCCGTTGTATCTCACGAGCCAGGGCCTCGCGATCGAGGCCGTCGGCGTCGTCGTCGGCGTTCACAGCGCGATGTACTTCCTCCAGATCGGGACCGGCGGCCTCGCTGACCGTATCGGTCGCCGCCCACCCGTTGTCGTGGGGATGTTCATCGCCGGTGCTGGCGTCCTCGGGATGGTGCTCGTCGACAGCTACCTCCCGTGGGTCGTCCTGGCCGGCATCTCTGGTCTGGGGATGGCGCTGCTCTACCCGAACCTGATGACGGTCCCGAGCGACGCTGCCCACCCGACCTGGCGGTCGGCGGGCATGGGCGTCTACCGGATGTGGCGCGACTCGGGCTACGGCGTCGGCGCGATCCTGATCGGCCTCACGATGCAGTTTGTGAACACCGAAGCTGCGTTCTACATGACTGCGCTCTTGATGTTCTTCTCCGGGGCAGTCGTGTTCCTCTGGATGGAAGAAACTCATCCTGACTTCGGAACCCACGAACCTCCAGCTCCGGCCCAAGAAGCACCCGGGTAAGTCACACCAGAGGATTGAGAACCAACCTATTTTCTAAACGACTTGCGAGAGTGAGTTCTCTGCTCCACTAGGTGCGGGGAGTGAAGCCCGATACTCGGCTTAGTGTTCAGTCACCTCAATATAGAATATGATATGTGTTGATCAAACGTGCGTTCTGTGGTTATCTACTACGGCCGCTAAATTATAAAAACAGTCACCCGCTTGAACTGCTGGCGAAGGTCTGGTATCTACGTCAACGCCGCAGATCCATCTCTGCCAGTTCATTAATGGCGATGTTGCCTTCACCACGCTACCGATGATAGTCGGACTTTGATGATTCGAGTAGATCCAGATGATGAGTGCGTGAAGGTCTCCTCATCGACGAAAGGAGAATATGAGATTGGGCCGAACGAGGGTTCTTCGCTCGCGTGGGAGTCGAGAGAGGAGGTAGAATTCAACGAGGTCATCAAATAGGGAAATCCCAGAAGAATCAGCAAGTTATTTTTCGGAGCTCTTTACATCTATAATTGCTGCCCCGGAGGAGTGGTTATTGTAATTTCTCTTGATTAAAAACGATTTCAGCGCCTCATACCTCGAATTCTGCACAGAATCTATTGGTTTACGGGCATTTATATTCGAATGAGCGAGAGTGAGGTCACGGCATTCTGCCTGCTCGCTCTCTCAATCCATCAAGCGCGGTGAGACGTAAGGTCGTGCGATCTACGGCCGCGTAGAGGTCGTCGGCCTCTGACGGGGTGTCTGACGTGTCGATACTGCCCGCGACCCGGACGAGACGGAGACGGTCGTCGTCGGCTACGCACCTCTCGAAGACGGGGAAGCAGGTACTGAACTCGTTAACACGGAAAGTGGTTCACCACGGCGATTGATTGGCGACCATTGGTGTATAGATGACTACGCAGAAACCGATTCTCTGATTCGACTCCCTCTTGCGAGGTAGTAGGTTAAACAGGCCGAGAGGAATAGTTGTAGTTCTTGTCTTAGCACATGACCGATACGCGCGTTGTATCTCGCACGGCTATCGGAACACATCTCTGAGATGGTAGATTTCTCGGCAGTCAATACGCACGAGCTATCTAACAGCCAATTCGCTGAAGTCCGGGTGAAAACAATTTCTTGAGGACGATTCTATGACAGGGTCGTGTTCTTGTAACTAGCCAAATTCGAACTCAGCAATCGCTAATAGACGATCAGTTTAGAGACGCCAGTCAACTATTGTGTCGGGGTCAGTGGAGGAAGGAAGAGGTAGCCCGATCCCAGGTGGACCAATTCATCCCTAGTAGTTAACCTCTTCTTCGTCCTGCATGATACGCTCTATGAGCTCTTTACGAGCTTGCATCTTTTCTTCGTCGTCGTTCTTGTTGTAATACTTTTTTACCGTTCCCGGTTCGGCGTCGACGCGATCGCTCAGGACTCGCGGTGGGACTCCCTCACTACTGACGTGAGTAATGTACCCACGTCGGATGTCGTGTGGCGAGCGAGTCGATGGACAATCCGATGGCTTATCCCGATTCTCCGCTGTTTCACAGGAGCTGGGCTGCTTACCGTGAGGGCACGTTTCCCCGAGCTCACAGGGCCGTGTCCATTTGTAGACCATCCCGCGGATGGTGGAAGGATTTGCTCGACCATGGGACGTCCCTATGAGCGGCATGCGACCGTAGTCGTCGGCGACCTTGGGATGATTGTACTGGTTGCGGGTTCTACGCCGACGCCATCTCCCGGCAAGACTCGGCACACTCGCGAAGCACGTCGGCACAGACCTGACAGTGTTCTTCATCGTGTTGTTCGCACTCACTCGCACACTCTTCGCATGCACCAGCACAGGCTTCTGCAAGTTGCGTGCTGTAGTTCGAGTTCCGTGCCATGAAGCGTGCGTGCATCGTCGTGAGATCGGCGACATCCCGACAGAGACGAAGGCACTTGGCCATCCCTTCCCCTTCACCAGCACATTCATCAGCGCACCATTCACATGCTTGAGCGGCTTCGAGACAGTTGTCGATGCACTCTGCCATCTGGTCGTTCTCGCCGACGTGGTCAATTTGAGTTAACGCCATCACTCACCGTTTCAGCAACCGACGGCGTAAAACGGGGGCTGGAATAGGCAACCGTTCACTGAACACCCTGAATTGAACGACAACTCTACGTGCTTATTGAACGGTGAGCTATCCACTCCGTCTCTTGTCACCACTCAGACGCATGTCTAGAGTCAATCAGTTTACACCATTTCTCCAATCGGTCATTTGGGTGGTACTGGTACTCTTGAGCGGCATCGTCGTGCGTTATCAGCCTGTCTCACTGAGTTTAGATAGATGGATGTGATAGAGTGTGATTTGAATGCGGTCTGGACTCGGCGTTTTTCCTATCCGTTTGTGTTCTTGCTGAATCAGGTAGCTGATTAGTGCTTAAGAATCAGCACGCTGGTCAGGTCGATCCCGTAACCAACAGACTAGTATCCGTCGGTGATGATGACTGAGTACGTCAAGGATTGCATCCAGAGAAAGTTCAGCTGGTGCATCTCCTCCTTCCGAACTCTTGTCTATAGCTAATATACACCATTTCGTTTCATAAGCATGAGGTGAGAGATAGCAAGGGTATCACTTCCGAAAAGGACGAAACAGGAAGTCTATACTCAGTACGTGCCGCAATTATCACGGTCAGTTCTAGATAAAGAAAGAGCGCTACCTCTCTCAATCAGTTAGCGTTAGTGGCCATGTTCGTGACCTCCGTGGTCATCTTCGCCACTTTCGTGTCCACCATGCTCACTTTTGCCACCATTCCGGACCATCTCGTTCAGTTCGCGGATCTTCTCGTGAGTTTCGTCAGGCAGTTCAGGCTGTGGCTCAGCCATTCCTGGCTGAGTATCAAAGTTAGGATTACCGACGACAACGCATCCGATCATTCCCGTGTTTTCGTGTGGGCGACAGTAGTAATCATAGACACCTTTGGTTTCGAACGTGTGTTCAAAGGTAGCTCCTTGTTCATCAACCGTCCCACTATCCCATGCCTCAGCGTCATCAGGGATCCGCTGGGGCTTGTCATTCGCCGATGCATAAGCGGTCGTCGTATGAGAACCGCTCTCGAGCGTCCACGTGACGGTCTCTCCGGGTTCGATTTGGACGACATGGGGCTCGAAGTGAGTTCCAGAGTCATTCGTCACCATTGTTACTTCGGCTGCACTCTCAGACGTACTGTTCGGTTCATCAGGGCTGCTCTCGTTGCCAGAGTTTGAATCCGTTTCATTACTCTGATTGTCAGGACCCTTGCTCGAGTTAGCAGCCCCCTCATTCGAGTTGGTATCGTTCTCCGATTGGTCGTCTCCGGTCAGACAACCGGCAAGTCCAGTTACAATTGCACCACTAGCTATCCCGAGTACGTGCCGCCGAGATGGCTGATTGCTCATTGTGACCGCTAAATTGACGATACGTCTCCCCTGGTTTCCTTATCCGGCGTATAATACCAACAGTTATCCACCTTCCGTTAGGCGCGTATCTAATTAGATGACATTTTATCAGAAATAATATCTCTGTTGAAAAACTCTTTTTCAGACACAAACTCTCGTAGAGCCGAGGTGCTAAACTGGACAGTGCAGTTTCCATTATTATAATAATATTTGAGTTGAAATCAATCAGTCGTCTCTGAAGGCCATTGTCGTGAGTCAGAATTGACAAGACCGAGTAGCATTCTCCGTCGGTTATCTAATTCCTGAAGAGACATCTCGAAGTCTTCGTCTGAAACAGTTGGGAGACCTGCTTTTCGAAGGGCTCCAAGATCTGGTGACGAAGGAGGACTATCTGCAGGTTTGACAAATGATCCATTGAGTGTTTCGAGGTAGTTATCGACACTTGCTCTTGCACTCTGGAGAATAATTTCATCGGGTTGATGTTGCTCTGGGATCCCAAATCGGAGAAGCGTCAATGCTTCATCAAGGACAGTGATCTCAATAACAGGTGACCGATCAGTCTGGGCACTGTGAAAGTAATGAAGTATTGGATATGCTTTATGATTCTCTGTTAGAATAGTAAGCTGAGTTACGAAAGTATTCAGGGGTAGATCAAGTCCTTGAAACTCTTCACCATTCCAGCTTGTTCGAACAATCTCCTCGCTCTGTGTACCAATACCACTCACATTGCTAGCGAATGCACGTTTCTGAGTTACCGCATCAAGGACCGAAATTATATATGTAGCAGTTAACGTAACGAAGAGCATTCCACTCCCTGTTGCAAGTATCGTTACGATCTGCCAGGGGCCTTTTTCAGAGACAAAATCGCCTGTACCTAAGGTGAATATTGTGTATCCAGTGTAATAGATCCGATCATACCATGATATGGGTCCACGGTTAAGCGTATCAACAAGAATGCTTCCAGCTCCAGCGAAAATAAGTGTCCAACCACTCCAGAGTAGGACAATCCATATTGTGAGACTGAGGACAAAAACAATTGGTCCTGAGAGACTGAGTAGTCGAGGATTCTGGGGACTTATCCGTCGTAGTACTCGCCACGTCCAACCCATCAATTGAGATGTAAGTGGACCAGCACCGCCTTCAATCCAGAGTGTCGTCCAGAGAAGATCTGAAACCGTGATAAGAAGAATGAGAACGCCGAAGGTAAGATAGGTGAGTTGCATTTATTATCAGTAATATGTATTCTATGTATTCTTAATCTGCTGGTTGTGCATTGTCGGCTGGCGCTGTACCTGACAAATTCGGGATGGAAAGATTGACACGGCGGAGTAGCTGGGCATTGATTGCGACAATAACAGTACTCAGTGACATCAAGAGTGCCCCTATTGCTGGCGAGAGCAGGATTCCGATCGGAGCAAGGATGCCTGCGGCCAATGGGATGGCGAAGACGTTGTAGCCAGCGGCCCAGACGATGTTCTCCTGCATCTTCCGATAACTTGCTTTGCTCAGCTTCACGAGGCGGACAACATCTATGGGATTGTTCTGGACGAGGATAACATCAGCTGATTGAACTGCTACGTCCGTCCCGCTACCAATAGCGATGCCAACATCTGCCCGGGTCAGGGCAGGTGCGTCGTTCACTCCATCCCCGACCATCGCCACGAGCTTTCCCTGGTTTTGTAGCTCCTGTACCTTCTTGTCCTTGTCTTCCGGCAGCACTTCGGCGAACACTGTATCGATGCCCAGTTCGTCGGCCACTGAATCGGCCACGTCCTGTGAGTCACCGGTCAGCATCGCCACCTCAATATCAAGATCGTGGAGTGCATCGACGACCCGGTAACTCGATTCGCGGATCACGTCGGCCATGGCAAAGGCAGCGATCGGTTCGCCTTCTCGAACGACATATACGACCGTCTGTCCGTTCTCGCCGGCCTTGTCAACGAATTGCTGCAGAGACGACGGAACCTCGGTGTCGATGTAAGTTAGGAGGTTTGGCCCACCGACGTAGACCTCTTCACCGGTAACTCGCGCACGAACGCCTCGGCCTTTCATCGCCTCGAAGTCGCTTGTATCTGGGATACTGACATCACGTTCGTCGGCTGCTTGGCGAATGGCGCGAGCGATCATGTGCTCCGAATCGCCTTCAACCGCGGCAGCAAGAGCTAGGGCATCATCTTCCTCGATACCGTCAACAGTCGCCATATCTACCACACCATGTTCGCCTTCGGTGAGCGTTCCCGTCTTGTCGAAGATGATCGCATCTAGGTTCCGTGACTTTTCCATGGCAATGCGATCACGGACAAGCATTCCGTTACGGGCGGCAAGGGAGGTATTGATCGCAACTACGAGTGGAATGGCGAGTCCAAGCGCGTGCGGGCACGCGATTACGAGTACAGTGACGACTCGCTCGATGACTGTTGCGTTGAACGAAACTGCGGCTGTCCACGCGATAGCAGTCACAGCCGCTGCCCCTAGAGCGACATAGAACAGCCAACCTGCGGCCCGATCAGCAAGTACTTGTGTCTGTGACTTACTTCCCTGTGCTTCCTCGACAAGACGCATGATTCCCGCAAGCGTCGTCTCCTCACCTGTCGCCTCTATGCGAACACGGAGGCTCCCATCGCCGTTGATAGTCCCACCAATCACTTCGTCACCGGATTCTTTTGAGACTGGCATCGATTCGCCGGTGATCATTGACTCGTTCACATCGGAGCTGCCCTCCGCAACAACACCGTCGGCAGGAACGCTTGCGCCGGGTCGGATGAGGACAAGGTCGCCCTCGGAGAGGTCGCTTACTGGAACTTCCTCTGTCTCGCCGTCTTTTGTGATTCGCTCGGCCGTGTCAGGCATGAGCTGTGCTAACTCATCGAGAGCGCTCTGAGCTCGACGAACTGACCGCATCTCGATCCAGTGGCCGAGCAGCATGATATCGATTAGGGTGACGAGCTCCCAGAAGAATGCTGACTCGGTTGGGAGAACGACGCTCGCCAGGCTATAGACGAACGCAACTAAGATCGCCATCGAGATGAGCGTCATCATCCCCGGCGATCGATCTCGTAGTTCGGGAGCGGCCATTCGAAGGAAGGGAAGGCCACCGTACGCAAAGACAATCACCGCGAAGACCGGATTAATCCACTCGCTTCCGGGGAACGCCGGAACAGAGAATCCCAGCCACTCCTGGAGCATCTCGCTGTAGAGGAGGACCGGAATCGAGAGCAGCGTCGAGATGAAGAACCGACGGCGGAACATCTTTTCATGGCCCTCGTGCATTCCCCCATGATCACCGTGATCATGATCTTCTTCGTCATGATCCATCTGGTGTTCGTGTTGCTTTTCAATCGCCTGTTCGGCCTCGTTCGCGTCCGTGGCCTCCTCCTCAAGCATCGACTGTTCTACTTGAGGGTCTGATCCCCCCTCGCCACTACCTGCCTCGTTGGTTTTGGTAGATCGATGATTATGGTCGGAGTGGTCTTCGGACAGATTTTCGTCGTTCGTTGAGTGATTGTGGTCGTCCATGGGTTTACTCAGTAAATATAGCGGCTATGGTGATCCGTATGTTATCGTGCTGTCACTGGTTTCTGTCTCTGTATCACTGTCGAGGGGGAGAAGGCGTTGACCGAGGACTATGCCCATGACCACTACTACAAAACCAGTAATCAAGGCAAGTATTCGCCGATGCATCGACATCCAGAGCTGACAACTTCGGTTGTGGTCCTGCTCATCAAACGGACCGTGTGCGCCGTAATCGTCCGCAAGTGGCTCGTGAAGATTGTGTTGTCTATCAGGGTCTACCAACTCGTCGGTTTGCTGGGAGTTATATCCACTACTTGCCAGGTAGTGATCGAGCCAACGCGGAATTAGTCGGTTACCAAGGATCGACTTCAGCGTAGGCCAGCCAACCAACAGTTCGTCCCGATTGTTATCGAACTCGGCGACAGGCACGAAATCCGTCACTGTTGCATCTCCACTGGTGGTCCGGAACGTCGTCTCGAGGACGTTGGTGCGGTCGCGATACTGCTGGATGAATTCGAACGACTGCATCGGCCGCACAGCGAAGTGGCCGCCGCGGTCGGCATCGAGCAGCGCGGTGAAGACGCTCGGCGACTCAATATGCGAGAACGGACACCAGTCGATCGAACCGTCACGACCGACTAACGCGACCGTGTTCCCACCAATTACGCTGTATTCCTCGAGGGGTTTGTACTGCATGATCACCAGGAAGGTTGGATCGCCGTCCGCACGAATCGATCGCCGATTGTCGATAACCCGTTCATTTCTAGTCACCGATCGTCTTTCCTATTGGGCAGTCGCTCGAAAGGCCGGGGTAGTGCCAGCGACGTACGCGTTGTAGCTCCCGAAACTCGCCATGAGCGTGCCCGAGACGACGTCGTTCCACAGCGCCACGCCCTCGAGACCGAGTGCAAACGGCGCGACGACGAGCCAGAGTCCGAGGACCGCGATAAGACCCGCGCCGGTCGCGCTTACAGGTCGCCGTCTGACTGCCCTAGCATAGTTATAGCCGGCAACGAGGATGACCGCAGCGCCGACAATGACGTCGTTCCAGCGACCGACCGCTGGCGTACCGAGAACGAACGGAGCCGCGATCAACCAGCAGCCGAGCACACCGTTACCGGCTACTGTCAACTTCGTCGTTGGGTCCATGATCAGGCGCTCGTGTTTGTCTCGATCGAGAGCGAGGTGCGTTTGGAGCCACGAAACGGGGTGAACGGCGATTTCAGGCCGAAGCCATGTTTCGGCAGGTCTCCGCGCAGTCACGGAGAACATCCGCACAGACCTGACAGTGTTCGGCGTCGTGTTGCTCGCACTCGTCAGCGCACTCCTCGCAGGCGTCGGCGGTGATCGCGGCGAGATCCGAGCTGTAGTCGGAATTACGGACCATGAACCGTGCATGCATGGTCGCTAAGTCAGCGACGTCCCTGCAGAGCCGTAGACACTCGGCCATCGCTTCGCCTTCGCCGGCGCACTCGTCGGCACACCACTCGCAAGCCTGAGCGCATTCGAAGCAGCTGTCGATACAGTCCTGCATCTCTTCACTTTCGCTGACGTGGTCAATCTGGGTTAGTGCCATTACGATCGAACGATCAGCGGCGATCAGTTTTGTTATCCACACCCCACGACGAACGGACTGAATGGTGAGGAGCGACACCCGTAGCGGATAGCACGGTATGTCTAATCGGTGAGTCCGGATTCACGAATCATTACCACCGATCAAAGAGATGGTTTCGCCAGCGGGTAGCCGAGATCCATCCTCTCCCATCGTAAATGGCGCCGGCTCGTTTGTCCACTCGAGCCAGTGAGATCGCTTAGTTCGACGGGAATCGTCGGCTATGTCCTGATATAGATCAGCGGGATGTGTCCCTCGAACCGCTTGAGAGTCCTTTACTTTCCGATCTCTTACCGGCCGTTGGTCGAATCATCCACACGCTTCTCACAACTGAGTGTCGTCTTTCGCAGCGTGAGTTCGCTGACCAAGCAAACGTGTCGGCACGAACAATCCGAAACTATCACGACCGACTCGAGGCGCTCGATCTCATTCGTGTCGACGAGAGCGGATATCGACTAGCGTTGTCGTTCCGAACGGCCACCGAACGTCGCGAGCCTCTTGTTCCGACCGGCCTCGAGGAGAACCAGACGCTCCTCGATGCTGCCGACGCACTCCTCGACATACTTCTTCCACCAGATCCGGGACGGTTACTCGATCATCCCAGAGTCGGTCTGTGGCTACAGCTGGCAGCTGCGCTCACAGCGACAGACTCCACCGAGAACAACCAGGCGGTGCAGATGGGCCCACCGCTTAAGCAGCAAGCGCTTTGCACTTGACACCTTCTCGCGCCTGACCAGTAGATGGTAGCACGATTCCTCATTCAGAACTCTATCTGAAACTGAATCGGGTGTTCGGTAAGTACGTGTGCGTACTTATCATGACGATCAACTAAAAATGTAGGATGGAGAGAAATAATTATCCCCTGTGCGAACGGATATATACATATGGATGAAACAGGACTACTGATATTGCTACTCGGAGTTTTCGTCGCATACAGAGTCCTCCAAGGAGTTGCAGAAGCATGGCGCGGATACAATGGTAAACCTGAGTAATCGGTCCTGCCAGGCTCTTCGCGATAATTCGGGATCAACGTCTTCGTAGTGTACGCTAAACTCCGTGAGTGCCACGGCCTCGAGCAGGTCGTCTCGACGATTGGTTTCGGACATCAAACCTTCTGGCTGCGGTTTTCTATTTAAAGAGTAGTATGAGAAACGCTGGGGTGGCGTTGGACTCCCCACAACTGGTGGTTCTGCCAATCGGTTGGTGGTTCGATGATCGTGCCTCTGACGTTGGATTGACTCATGTAGCGAGTCCGGTGTCTCAGCTTGGACGGAGCCTGTTGGCAACGACAGTCCCCACTCCGCCAGATGGATAACTCGACCAATTTGGGTTAAGCGTAATGGCTGACTGGTAAGTGAATACCATCATAAAGAATAAGGATGGTCTATGAAATCGAGAGTAGGCTCCAAAAAATGGCTGATACTTCTAGTGTTGAAAGACAACAGACGCGGATTCAAGAACTACTCAGAGACGCTCAAACAGAGGCTGAGCAGCTTCCTGAGGAACTGAACCTGAACCAAACGATTAGTGAACTTCAACGGACCATAGAGGCGCTTAATCGGATCGAGTCTCAGACCGAATAGGACTACAACTGATCGTCATCAGCATCGGACGGAAGCCAGACAATCTCGAGCCAGAAATTCTTGAGACTGCGGACGACATCGATAAACTCGTCGGGATCGACGGGTTTCTGGACGAAAGCGTTCGTGTGGAGTTCGTACGATCGCGCAACAGCTTCGGCGTCGCTAGAGTCAGTGAGAACGATTACAGGAATCTCGGCCAATTCGGAATCATCAGTGAGTTCCTCAAGTAGGTCATAGCCATCTATTTCAGGGAGGTCAACGTCCAGCAGGATCAGATTAGGTCGGGGTGCGTCAGTGTGGTTGCCGCGTTGATGGAGAAAATCGAGTGCTTCGGTACCGTCGGAGACTGTGTGAACATGATTGGCGATTTTCTCGTCGTTGAGCGCGTCTAGAAAAAGCTGGGTGTCCTCAGGATTTGGATCGATTAGCAATACCTCTGCGGATTGGCGGGGTGGCACAATCGTTGTTGAAGAAGCAACGGGAAAGGGCGCAGGCTTTCATATTAATCAGTCATCTATCTTGATTGCGTCGAGAAACTTGTTGAGAGTATCGGCGAGATCCGGGACTGATCTGCGGTCATCTGTCTCGATCGGCGAGAATCGGATGACGATCGTATGCTTTGTGTCGGTGTTACGCGCCGTATCGACGCTGCTAACGCCTTGCCAGATCCCAGTGACTTTGACGTTGCCGTGGCTTGCATGGTCGTATACCTCGCCAACTTCGATAGATTGGTTCGCTGTCGAATCAAGATCCGCCTTAGACATCTATCCGATTGTCACCATTCATGGTGACTTAGTCTCTATGCCGACATGCTAATCGTGAGACGACGCTACCGCCATGAGCACAGCGCGAGAACACCCGCTCAGCCCTCAAGTCAAGCCGACGTCGTCGCTGGAACGTTGTTCGGAGTACGCTTGATTTCTGAAAAGTCAAGTGTGATTTGAGAGTATGGAGAAAACTACCCCTACGCCGCACCGCATTTCATCTCTATCAGATAACCAATCCAGTAGCTTTCTAGCGAAGGTTCTCTCGAGAATCAGAGTGGTTTCGGAGTTGCTGTCAGAGTGATCGAGTTGAAAGGGTATTGTGGGTCTGCCCATACCCTTCGAGAGTGTTCAACGGTGGCTCTGACCCACCTTCGGGGTCATGGGACCGTACCGAAGGCAGGTCAATTAAGCGTTTGCTAGTCCATTACATAGCGATTGGCCCGCCCTTTGCATGGACGCTTTGAGGGGGTGACTAAGTCGTTCTTCTGCGTTCTCAAGTTTGGTAGTTGTTCCAACCCCAATTAGCAATGTCCTCGAGTAGTAGGATTGACGGGGCAACTGGATGGTAGTTTAGAGTGGTTTTATATACTTAGATATAGTGGTAACTCTCACACTCGCGGCACACTGATAGGAATGAGATCCTATGGTGCAACGCCCCCCAGCATTGCACCGTGATCTGCGACAGCACCGCGAGTGTTTCCCCCACCCCCATTCTCAAAAATCCCTAATACTGTTTCTACTCCGCGAATGGCAGTAAGGAGTCCCAAATGAGTCATAGACGTGTTTCCTACAAAAGATCCGACCCAGTCGTTCTTTAAGTGGTTCTGGTCACAAGGTAGAGCTATGACGGGAAGTGAGGTTCTCTGAGGCGCTTACCCCACAGTCACAACTCGGTCACAAGGAGCGTTGCATAGGCCGTTGCATATATCGAACCGAACCTATCCAAAGCTGGATTGCATGGGGTATTTCGCTTTAAGTGGTTCTCGGCACAAGGTAGAGATATACCAGGGAGTCGTTCCTCTGAGATCTCCACTCCTCAGCCGATCAGCATCCTCGAGTCGCGGGACTGGAAACCATCAGTCACTGGTGTTGGCTATCGGTGGTCTCCTCATCGAACGGGGCAGATGGTGACGAGTCAGAAATTCACCGGTTCTCTGAAGATATACAACTCGGATGGAAAACACCAAGGCCGAACTTGCCTCCCTCTGTCGCCTTGTGTACTCGTCTTCCCTCTATCAGCTCGCCGCATTCATCGCACCTCTTTGGCACCTTCCCCTTCGTTTGGGTATTAGCTGTCATAGCTAGTGGTATCCGGTCCAGCAAAGGAGACGTCTGGATCTGGTCTCTGCCTTTGCATCTGGCCGGATACTCTAACCAACTAAATCGACAGTATTGAAGGCCTGAGACTGTTGATTGCCTTAGTAAGCGTTAACCGAAATTAACGCTATTTTCGTTGTGTTTAGCTCAACAGTATAGCGGTCAGCGACCATTCTGTTCATACAGTCTACATCTAGGATGCACACACCCGCCGTGTGTAGTTCTCTCGAGGATCGCTCACTCATGGCGGTCTCGGTCGCGAGATTATAGTCGGAGGTATCGACAAGCCCGCTCGACCGAATGCAGTTCGACGTCGCGCTCATCAAGAGCGAGCAGTAGTCGGATCCAATTGTTCTGATTCCGCGAGAGCCGCGACAAGTCCCGAACGACGACAGCCGAGACGGCGCCTTCGCTAACGTGACGTCGGAGCTCGTCGTACTTCTCTCGACTCCCATCAAACCCACTCAAGCCCGTTCCATCATTAAGAATCCAGACAAGCTCGAGGTCGCGGTCAGCACAGTACTCCCGAATGTCCTCTTTCTGGCCGATGATCGAACGGTCAGACTCTTGGGAGAGCCGCGTGTAGCCGAGAACGGGAGCGTTGTCTGGCACCGTTACTGGCCCACCGGAGTCGGCGACGCTCTCGCTGTTTCCGCTCATACGCTACTCCCCGCTACTGTTATGGCCGGTGATCTCGAGCTTGCTGCTCGCATTTCCAATCTTCCACTC
Source organism: Haloterrigena sp. KLK7 (assembly GCF_037914945.1). Classification (NCBI taxonomy): domain Archaea; kingdom Methanobacteriati; phylum Methanobacteriota; class Halobacteria; order Halobacteriales; family Natrialbaceae; genus Haloterrigena; species Haloterrigena salinisoli. The sequence goes on along the minus strand of NZ_CP149788.1, from coordinate 285,085 downwards.
GAGGGTAGTCTCCCGATTCATATCGAAGAACTTGGACGCCGACGACGGCCAACCGATGTGCGAGTCGTGCAGTATCCAGTGGGATGACGACACAAGTAGGTAGGATACAGAGGATATGGAGGAAGTAACATGAGCAATGATGGAACCGGATTCGAGAAGGTTGTAGTGCGACGAGCCGGCGATCTCGGCGTCGACACCGACCCAGAACCGCCAGAGATTCGCGGACCTGGTGACTCCGGCTCCGGATCGGATCTTCAAACGCCTGCGTTCAATGAGATTCGCGAGCGCGTTGATCTCGATGAGCACGACGCAAAAACGCACGTAGCCACGATTTGGTACGACCCCGACACTTGGGAGTACACGGTTGAGTATTCCGTAGAGTGAGATCGGTGACGGTTGTATCTCCCAACGAGGGTGTCAAGTGCCTCTGACGTTAATTCGTTGTCATCACTCCTTCTTTATCTTTCGATACCACTTCACCACGGACTCTCGAGTCTGGTCGCAAGGCAGCGGCAATGGACGGACAACCGATGCCCGAACGGACAGAATCGTGGCGAATGCCCAGCACCGCACCGCGGCCGCCGTTGCTGGCGACCGGTGGACAGTCGACCTGGAACACGCAAGATGGACAGTCCACTCGAGATTGCGCAAGGAAGGCACCAGATTTGGCCCTGTTGGAATAATTTGAAGTGAATATTGATTAGATTCCCTGAACGGTCTCAATAACGTCCATTGATTCGAGAATCATCCAGAGAAGGAACAGCCCGTACAGTCCGAGGAAACCGTATGCTTCGCGATCGGTAAGTTCGAGGTGAGTACGAGTAAACACGATAAATACGAGCGTAGCGAACGCGAGGAACCCCATCGTTGGAATCGCCGCGAGGAAGTTGATGGTCGCAGACCCCGCTAAGAGGACACCGACGGGGATAGCGACCAAGAGGTTAAACGTATTACTTCCGAGGACGTTCGTAAGACTGGTAACGCTGTCGTCATTCTGAGCGGCGCGAACGCTGACGAATGCGTCGGGCAGACTCGTTCCGGCAGCGATAACGGTCAACCCCCATAGGAAACTCGGCGTGTCGAAGATCGCTCCGAGTGAGAGGGCGGCACGGACGATTCCCTCGACGCCGACGGCAATGACGAGTAGACCCACTACGAGCACTCCCCATTCTCGGGCTGGACGTACATCGAGAGAATCGTCAGTGACGTGTTCACTGGCATCCTGCTGGTGGAGAAAGACGTAAATTCCGTACGTGGCAAGTGAGATCAGAGCCAGCGGAGGTGTCAGGATCGCAGCACGGTTCGTTCCCCCTGGAACGTAGGTCGCACCGAGTGCGAAAGTGATGAATAGGACGAGAACGCTGATGACGTAGAACTGCGCGTCTTTGTGAATGAGGTCGCGGGTCGCTTCCAGTTCCTCGCTAGAGAGGGCTGAGAGAGCTGGAATCACGAGGAGGTTGAAGATGGCGCTCCCAACGATTGCTCCGACACCGAGGGAAAACTCACCGTGAACGACCGTACTGATGACGATGGAACTGATCTCGGGGAAACTCGAACCGATGGCAACGACGATGGCTCCATGGACGGCGACAGGTAACCCATAGTGCTTACTCAGTCGCTCTGCCGCCTGCTCGAAGTATCCGCTTCCTTTCCAGATGACGAGTGTTGCGACAACTGCGAGAACAAGGGTGCCGAGCAGTCCTGGCATCGATTATCGTTTGTCGACACGCGATGAAAGATGTGTTTCCTTCGAACGAAAGTGAATGAGCGCCGAGCGAGGACCGCCTTGTAGTTCTCCCAGCCCACCATTCACGACGGAGACGTGGTCTAAGTTGCTAGGGGCATCTCGTTAGTCAGGTGCGTGACGTCCTTGACAATGCGGGTTCTCCGCATCCAAGCTGTGGAATTCGCTCCCGAAGACGAACACCGCGAACTCCGACTGGATGAACTCCGCTATGCCCTGGGTACGCTCGAGCCCGAGCAGTTACTTGCCGACCTCCCACCGGCCGTTGGTCGAATCATCCACACGCTTCTCACCACCGAGAGCCGGATCTCACAGCGTGAGCTCGCCGACCAAGCAAACGTGTCGGCACGAACAATCCGAAACTATCACGGCCGACTCGAGGCACTCGATCTCGTTCGTGTCGACGAGAGCGGGTATCGACTGGCGTTGTCGTTCCGAACGGCCACCGAACGTCGCGAGCCCGTTGTTCCGACCGGCCTCGAGGAGAGCCAGACGCTACGTAACGCAGCTGACGCACTCCTCGACATACTTCTTCCACCAGATCGATATGGCGACCCCGACGATCCGATAGGGAGTGTACTGTTCTGGCCACCAGATCCAATACGATTACTCGACCATCCCAGAGTCGGTCTGTGGCTACAGCTGGCAGCGGCGCTCACAGCAACAGGATCTACCGAGAACAACCGAGCCGTACAGATGGGCCCACCGCTTAAGCAGCAAGCGCTTCATCGTGTCTCTGGCCGCCCATCGGACGGGAAGTAGTCTAGCTCACATTGTACACATAATGAGTCGACGCCGACGCTGCTCTCGGTCCTGGACCGAGCAGCTGTCAGCTGCCGATGCTCGGATGCTCCTTGACGAGATCAGTGACGCCTGCAGTTGGGACGCAAACAGCTACGTACAACGGGCCCGCTCGCTGCTCGAGGAGTCTTGACACCGACGCTGTCGCCCTCCGGTCCTCAGTCATCTCCTCTTCTACCCATCTGTACTGAGGGTGTCATAGAACGATCCGCATAACGTTCTTTTCACCTAATCTGGAGCGAACCATCCGTTCACTACACCTGCGAGGTGAGCGATAAGCCGGGCCGGTCTCGGACGGTACGGCGTGATGCCGCCGACAGTCGTCTGCGAACGCATGTGACGAGGGAATCCAGATCTGTCCTAAGTACAGTCATTCCGTGAGGAACTCGAAAGGACCACAGTGAATCAATAACCCCAACCTAGTACACGTCGTTCTCGCTGCAGCATTCGACGAACTCATCACGTTCGGCTGGGCGTGCGATCGCCATCCCTATGACATCGTAACGGCTTCTCAGTATAATTTTGCTTCAGACTTCTAACTCATCTATGTGTGACCTGATACTGGTACTGGTTCGTATGGCGCCTCGAGATACTCAATATCGCTCTCGGACAACGAAATATCGAGTGCTTCGACAGCCTGTTCGAGATGTTCAATGCTCGTTGTTCCGATTATCGGCGCGTCGACCCAATCTTTGTGTAACAGCCAGGCCAACGAGATTTGTGCCATTGTCACTCCCTTGTTCTCAGCGATTTCCTCGACTCGTTCGTTGATCTCACGGCCGCCACCGTCACGATACGGGTGTTCGTACAGTTTCTCACCCGTTTCGCCTCGAGCCGTCGCGTCGATATCCTCGGCAGGCCGAGCGAGATAGCCACGGGCGAGCGGACTCCACGGCATCACGCCGATCCCTTCCTTTTCACAGAGCGGCAGCATCTCGCGTTCCTCCTCCCGGTAGACGAGATTGTAGTGGTTCTGCATGGTAACGAACCGGTCGAGTCCCAGTCGGTCGCTCGTATGGAGTGCCTCGGCGAACTGGTGGGCCCACATCGAGGAGCCGCCGAGATAGCGGACCTGCCCGCGACGGACGGCATCGTCGAGCGCTCTCATCGTCTCCTCGATCGGCGTATCGTAATCCCACCGGTGGATCTGGTAGAGATCGACCGTCTCCATTCCGAGCCGCTCGAGGCTGTTCGCGAGTTCTTGTTCGATCGCTTTCCGCGACAGTCCACTGGCGTTCGGATTGTCCTCATTCATCTCCATGTACGCCTTCGTGGCGATGACGGGCCAGTCGGAGTCGTACCCCTCGAGCGCCTTCCCAAGGATCCGCTCGGACTCACCCCGCGAATACATGTTCGCCGTGTCGAAGAAGTTGATCCCGAGGTCGATGGCCCGGTCGATGATCTCTTTTCCTTCGTCTTCCTCGAGAACCCAGTCGCGCCAGTCGGGGTCGCCGAAACTCATGCAGCCGAGACAGAGCCGACTGACGCGCATTCCTGTCGATCCGAGCGTCGTGTACTCCATGGGGTAGCTGTGGCTAGTGTGAACAAAGATACTCGGGTTGCATTTGAAATATGCACGTCAGATCTCAATTGTGCAATGTGTTATCGTACTACGAATCTCTATGTGACAGTACCCTCAATGAAGTCTAGATGATATAACGGTCTGTGATTCGGCGGTGTCAGTTGCAGTCGCAAGCCGAATAGGCAACCCCGAATGGGTTTTTGATATAACACGTAGACGAGGACACATTTCGACAACCGAATCGTCGAATGCGACGCTCGAGTTGACGTTTAATCGCCGGTGATATTCCAATGATCTCAATTGTGACAGAGCGGTGGTGTCCGCGGATCGATGAATCGAACGACCGGCTCGAGATAGGGATGCACCGAATCGCATCCGCAACTGGTTTCGAGCTGGAACGGACCAAGGCGGCTTCACTATCGAACGATGACACTAAAAAATACTAGTCGACGAGAATTTATCGCGGCGGGAACGGTCGGATTGGCGGGCGCAGCGGCGTACACCGCCCAGGCGCGGGGTATTCTGGGAACGTCCGACGGAACGCAGATCAGAGCGATCGTGCCGTGGTCGCAGGGCGGCGGTACCGACCGATCGATGCGTGTTACGACGCCGACGTGGTCCGAACTACTGGGCACCGAGTTCGTCGTCGAAAATCACCCGGGCGGTTCGACACAGGTCGGGGGCGAAGAGTTGTACAACGCAGACGCCGACGGCTACACGCTTGCGATGTGGAACATGCCCCAAATGCAGGCGACGTGGTTGTTCCAGAACGCCCCGTACAGAATCGGGGACTTCGACTATCTCGGAACCCATCACTGGGATCCGACGATGTGGTTCGCGCCACCCGATAGCCCGTACGACGACCTTGAGGGGTTTATCGAGTACGCCCGCGAGAACGAGGCGACCGTCGGAATCACTGCAGCAATCGGGAATACGGCGCTGTCGGCGCTGCTCGTCAAAGAGACCTACGACCTCGATCTGACGATCATCAATATGGGGGGCGGATCGGGCGTCCGACAGGCCGTCCTCGCCGACGACATCGATGCCGGCGTCAACCAGCCGTGGGCGTTCAACCCCGACTACGCCGGCGACGTGACCGCTCTGGGCTCTCACACGTCCGAGCAACAGGAACTGTGGCCGTCTGCGCCGTCCTTCGGTGACCTCGGTCTGGAAGAGATCCCGCTGGTCGACGAGGGCCTCGGTCAGTGGAAGCTCGTCGTATTACCCGGCGGCGTTCGCGATCGACATCCCGATCGGTTCGAGGAGCTATCGGAGACCTACGCCGCAGTATTCGAGAACGATGCGTTTCAGGCCCGAACCGAAGAACAGGGCGGCCTCGACAAGATCATCGACTATCGCGGTCCCGACGAGACGAAGCGAGAAGTCGAGGCCACCGCTCAGTTCATGAAGGAGTACGCCGACGTGATCGAGAACTTCATCTACGACCAGTAGCAGCCATGACGGATATTACGCCGCCGGTCGTCAACGTCTCGGCCGGCTCACGAACGCTCGAGATCGATACAGGGGAACTGTTGTTTCCGGGACTCGTACTGGCGTTTTGCCTGTTTTACTACTGGGATACTCACACGTTGCCGGATCTCTCGATGCTGTACGCGGGCCCGTTGCTGTATATGACGGCAGCGCTCGCCGTCGTGACTGTCTTCCAGCAGGCTGTCTCAGTCGACGGGTCCGGAGACCGAGGCGAGTCCGGGCTCGGAATAGCAATGGTCGCTCCCGCTCCCGATACAGCGGCTGAGACGACATCAGACGATCAGGTGTTCACTGTACGTAACGCAGCGTTGCTGGTCGCACTGACGACCGTCTATATCGTCGCTCTCGAGCCGATCGGGTTCCTCATTGCCACCACCGGGTATCTGGCGGTCACGCTATACCTGTTCGGCGAGGAGAGCCTGTTCGCCCTGACGCTCTATTCGATCGGGTTCACGTTTCTCCTCTGGTTCGTGTTCATCGAGTGGCTGGGGGTGCCGGTATGATCGAGGCGTTTCTCTTCCCCGCGACGATAGCGGACGGACTCGGCGTACTCGCGAACCCGTACGTTCTCCTCGCGATCCTCCTGGGGACCGCAATCGGCGTCGTTTTCGGCGCGATTCCCGGGTTCTCTGCGACGATGACGATCATCCTGTTTACGCCGATTACGATTCCGTTCGAGTCGACGACGGCGTTGATCTTCCTGGTCTCAGCCTACGGCGGCGCGGTGTACGGCGGTTCGATTCCGGCGATCCTCATTAATACGCCCGGCGCGCCGGGATCGGTCGTCACCTGCTGGGACGGGTACGAACTCACGAAACAGGGGCGGGCCGTCTACGCGCTGGCAGTCTCCGCGATCGTCTCCGGGCTCGCGGGGCTGATCGCGGCCGCCTTCCTCCTCGTCTTCGCCCCGCCGATTTCCGAGTTCGCCCTCAATTTCGGGCCGCCGGAGATGTTTTTGCTCGCGGTGTTCGCCCTGACGATCATCCCCGCCGCGAAGGGAGCGTCGCTCTCGAAGGCACTTTTGGCCGGCCTGTTCGGACTGCTGATCGGAACGATCGGTAACGATCCGCAACTCTCCCAGCCGCGGGCCACGTTCGGCCAGACGACGCTGCTTCAGGGCGTCGACTTCGTCGTCGTGCTCATCGGACTGTTCGTCCTCGCGGAAGTGTTCCGGCTCGCCCACCGCGGCGCTACCGTCACCGCCGACGAAAACGTCGAGGGCGGTATGTCGGAGGTGTACGAGGCCGCCCGAGCCGTCGCTTCTCGCCCGGTCGGGTTCCTTCGAGGGGCTTTCATCGGTACCTTCGTCGGCTCGCTGCCCGGCGCGGGCGCGGACGTGGCGAACTTCGTCTCGTACAACGAGGCCAGGCGGTGGGCCAGCGACGAATTGTCCGACCGGTTCGGCACCGGCGTCATCGAAGGCGTCATCGCGGCCGACTCGAGCAACAACGCGACGCAGGGCGGTGCGCTGATCCCGACGCTGACCCTCGGTATTCCGGGAAGCGGCTCGACGGCGGCGCTGTTGGGTGCGATTGCGCTCCACGGACTGAATCCGGGCCCCGGGCTGTTCGACGCGTCGGGCGAGATCGTCTACGCGATGATCCTCTCGCTGTTCATCGGGAACGTCCTGATCCTGGTGTACGGGATTTCCGGGTCGCGTTACTTCGGAAAGCTCGCGTATATTCCGATTCGCTACATCATCCCCGCGGTGGCAGTACTCGCGATCGTCGGCGGCTTCGCGGTGCGAAACGCGACCGTCGATCTGTATATCGTGCTGATCTTCGGACTGATCGGCATCCTGTTCATCAAGTACGACTATCCACTCGTCAGCCTCGTGTTGGGAGTCATTCTGGGGGACATCGCCGAGTCCGGCTTCGTCACCGGCTGGCTGTTGACCGGCGAGAGCGTTACGGCCTTCCTCTTCAACAGCTACATCGCGATCGGTCTATTGATCCTCATCGCACTCTCGCTGATCGTCACCGTCGTCAAGGACTGAAACGGCCAGGGCTGCCGGCGTGTAGTATGCCGGCAACATAGCTATCCGCGGGAATCGACCACGTCCGGTATGACAACGAACCCTTCACAGGTCGAATCGGCATCCGAGACGGCGGACGGCGTCGACGCCTGTCTCGACCGCGCTCGAGCGGCGATGGACGAGATCGCGGACTACGATCAAGAGCGGGTCGACGAACTCGTCCAGGCGGTCGCTTGGGCGATCTACGAGGACGAACGGGCCCGAGAGATATCAGAGGTAGCAGTCAGAGACACCGGCTTCGGCAACGTCGAGGACAAAATAACGAAAAAGCGCCGAAAGACCGCGGGTACGCTGGACGATCTGCTCGGGGAGCCGTCGGTCGGCGTGATCGATCGGGACGAGGAGGCGGGACTCACCGAAATCGCGAAACCCGTCGGCGTCGTCGGTGCGGTCGTCCCCTCCACCAATCCGGGGACGACGCCCGCGAACCTCGCGATGATGGCGGTGAAAGGTCGCAACGCGATCGTCGTCTCGCCGTCGCCGGCCGGTCTCTCGACGTGCGAACTGGTCGTCGAATACGTCCGCGACGAACTCGAGTCGGTCGGCGCGCCGCGGGACCTCGTCCAGATGCTGCCGGCGCCCGTCGAAAAGGAGAAAACGTACGCGCTGATGGACCGCTGTGACCTGCTGCAAGTGACCGGCTCCGAGAACAACGTCCGACGCGGCGAGCGCTCGGGGACGCCCAACTACTGCGTGGGCGAAGGGAACGTCGTCTCGGTCGTCGACGCGACGGCCGATCTCGAGGCGGCTGCCGAACGCATCGCGAAGAGCAAGACGTTCGACTACGCGACCAGTTGCTCAAGCGATAACGCCGCAGTGATCGTCGGGTCGGTCTACGACGACGCCGTCGCCGCCCTCGAAGCCCAGGGTGGGTATCTCTGCGATGAGGACGAACGCGAGCGCCTCGAGGAAACGATGTTCCCAGATGGTCACGGGTCGCTCTCCTCGGCGGTCACCGCGCAACCGCCGGCGGAGATCGCGGCGGCCGCCGACCTCCCGCCCGAGGCTCACGAGGCCGACTTCTTCATGGTCGAAGGGCAGGGAATCGGTGCGGAGTACCCGCTCTCGGGCGAGAAGCTCTCGGTCGTGCTCACCCTCTACGACGTCGCCGACTTCGACGATGCCTTGGAGACGACAAGCGAGATCCTCGACTTCGAGGGCAGCGGCCACTCCTGTGGATTACATACGACCGACGACGACCACCGGGAACGCATCGGCCACGAGATCGACGTCGCCCGGCTGTTGATCAACCAGCCCCAGTGTTACGGCAACGGCGGAAGCTTCGATAACGGGTTGAACTTCACACTCTCGATGGGAGCCGGCACGTGGGGCGGTAACCAAACCGACGAGAACATCAATTACACCCACTTCCTCAACACGACGACGGTCGCCGAAACCGTCGAACCCGACGAACCGACCGAGGACGAACTATTCGGTTCGTATCACGAGAAGTACGGCCGCTAACCGACCCAGTCAGGCCCAACAATTGATTTCCAACATTACTGATATATGAATCAACAGGCATTAGACGGCGTCGACGTTATCGATCTTGGACAGATCTACAACGGCGCGTACAGTTCGTTGATGCTCTCGTATCTGGGAGCCGACGTAACGAAGGTCGAACCGCCGTTCGGAGAACCCCTCCGCTCTCGCGTCGACGAGGGCGAACCGCCCGAGCTCGTGATGCTCAACTCCACGAAAGACGGGATCACACTCAACCTCAAAGACGAGCGGGGGAAGGAACTATTCAAAGACCTCGTTCGGGACGCGGACGTCCTTGTCGAGAACTTCGCACCGGGAACGATGGAGGAGTTCGGCCTCGGATACGAGACCCTCTCGGAGATCAATTCCGAACTGATCTACGCTCACGGAAGCGGCTTTGGCGAGGACGGCCCCAAGAGCGACCGGCTGGCGATGGACCTCATCGTTCAGGCCGAAAGCGGCGTCATGGATACGACCGGCAATCCAGAAGACCCGCCGACCAAGACTGGTATCGCACCCGGCGACTTCCTCGGTGGGATTCACCTCGCGGCCGGCGTTATGGCGGCGCTCTATCAGCGCGAACAAACCGGCGAGGGCCAGTTCGTCGAGGCAAGCATGCAGGACGCGGTGTACCCCTCCCTAATGTCCCAGCTGGCGAACTACTACGCCGACGCTGACGTGCCTTCTCGAACGGGCAACCGTCACAGCAGCCTCGCAAAAGCACCCTACAACGCCTACGAGGCCGACGACGGCTACGTGGCGATCCTCTGTACGTCCGACGACCACTGGCAAACCCTGTGCAAAGCAATCAGTCGCGAGGACCTGCGAGATGACGACCGGTTTGCGACCAACGTCGATCGCGTCGAACACATGGAAACGATCGATGCGGCCATCGAGGAGTGGACTCGAGAGCGCACTCGCGAGGAGATCGTATCGACCCTTTCGGCGGCTGGGGTCCCCTGCGGGTCGGTCCAGAGCGTCGAGGAGGTGATTCACGATCCCCACCTCGAGGAGCGAGAAATGGTCGTCGAGGTCGACCACCCTACCGAAGGGCCGATCCGCGTTCCCGGGACTCCGATTCGCCTCTCGGGATCGGAAATGCCCGATATCGAGCCCGCTCCACGAAAGGGTGAGGACAACCGTGAGATTTACCGCGATCGCCTAGGTCTCTCGGAGGACGAGATCGAAAAACTCCAAAGCGACGGCGTGATCTAAACTGGTTTCGAGGGCGAGTTCCCCGACCTACCGGGATCGGGGGTAAAGCCCGACACTCGGCCTAATGTTCTGTCTTCTCGATATACCGTTCAACCACCTCCTCCGACACCGCGCCCATCGTCCCCACGTAGTACCCAACCTTCCAGAACCCACCACCCCAGAGATACGACTCCCGGATCTCTGGGTAACGCTCCAGCAAGTGCTTTCCTGAGTACGACTTGACTGCCGAGCAATGTCGGCAGGACTGTGCTTCGGATCGGATTGGACAAACAGGTGTACGTGATCGTCCGCGATTTCTAACGCCAGAATCTCGTGCCCGAAGTGGTCGGCAGTCTCACCAAACAACTCTCGCACATCATCTTCCACCGCGCTGAGGACAGGGTGGCGGTACTTCGGACACCACACGAAATGATACTTGCAGGTAGTCAACGCACTCGATGAGCCGCCTGCGATCCTTCGGGGCGCTCGAAACATCGATGGACTCTCCGAGGCCGCTCTCAACGACCCCGAGACCCTCCGTACAACGTTCGCCGAGTGGGGCGAAATGCTCGAGGAGTTGACGACTAAGCTCTCTCGAGCCACCGGCGACGACACGTCCCCACTCGGCGCCGAGATCATGCGCTCGAGTCACGGTCTCGCGGGCTCGATCATACATTTGCTCGATGCTACCGGAATCGATGTCGTTTGTGACGTTCGCGTCCCCAGTAGCTGCGAGAGCGCCGACCTTGAGGGGCTTGCCGAGTCAATCACTCGATCGGCACTCATCCAATCGAAATACGGTGTATTCGCTCCCTACCATCACATCCTCGAAACTGACGCCGGCGAGCCGTCACTCTCACCGACGGTCGACGCTGCGGATCCACATGGCGAGTTGATCAGATCGTTCGTGTTCCGGGGCCCAGACGTCCACCGGATCCGGGACCCGCTCGAGATGCGGCTCTCGTCGCCAGGTGACGTCCTCGAAGATGCGCCGGAGATCACCGTCCCGATTACTGTCACCGACGCTGGCCGCCCGGAGATCGCGACGACGGTGACCCGACTACTCGAAGACAACAATCTCCGACCGACTCGCGAGGCTGTCTCAGTTCTCCACGCGCTCACCGGAAGTCCATTCGACGTCGCTCACGCCGTGAACCAACTCGAGAGCGAAGCAACATCTCTCAGTATTTCGGCCGCGATTCAGGGGAAATACGGTGTGTTCGCCTCGTACCGACAACTGTTCGAGTCTCGTGAGGAAAAGCGTCGCACCGCACTCACACCGACTGTTGATGCAGATAACCCGCTGGGGACGCTCATCGGCTCTGTTGTCGTTCGTAGGGAGGATGTCCATCCTCTTCACCCATCTCTGGAGGAAGCGCTCGAGAGGCCAGCAGCGGTCGCTGATGACGCTCCCGAATTTGCTGTCCACGCCCCCCTCTCTATGGTCGATCGAACAGGCTACGCAGCGACTACAATGCGGATCCTAGAGTCGAAAAACCTGCGACCGACTCGAGACAGCATCTCGCTCCTCCAGGCGGTAGTCAGCTCGCCGTACGCTGCTGCTTGAGCACTCCAGGAACTCGCTAGCGAAGACGAGAGCCGAGAACTCCGACCGGACGAACTCCGCTACGCGTTGGGAACGCTCGAGTCCGAACAGTTGCTCTCCGATCTCCCACCGACAGTTGGCCGACTCGTTCAGATGCTTCTCACAGCCGAAAACCGCCTGTCACAGCGGGACCTCGCCGACCGAGTGGGCGTCTCAGCACGGACCATCCGGAACTATCGCAACCGGCTCGAGGCACTCGATCTCGTTCGTGTCGACGAGAGCGGGTATCGACTAGCGTTGTCGTTCCGAACGGCCACCGAACGTCGCGAGCCCGTTGTTCCGACCAGCCTCGAGGAGAGCCAGACGCTACGTGACGCAGCTGACGCACTCCTCGACATACTTCTTCCAGCAGATCGGTACGGCAACCCCGACGATCCGATAGGGAGTGTACTGTTTTGGCCGCTAGACCCGGGACGGTTACTCGATCATCCCAGAGTAGGTCTGTGGCTACAGCTGGCAGCTGCGCTCACAGCGACAGGATCTCCCGGGAAGAACCGGGCGGTGCAGATGGGCCCATCGCTCGAGCAGCAAGCGCTGTCTCAGACAACTCCGTAGGATAGCGGCGCGGTTCTTCGATTCGACTTTTGCGGCGCCGTCGACTTCATTCCCATCGTACTCGCGAGACAACAAGGGTTCGTCTCGAACCGTACCTAATCCACCGGATACGACACACGGGGCATCCGTTCGCGTCGGTGCGGGGCCGATGAAGACTGCGCTAAGGGGGAAGAGAAGGTACGCGAGCAGACTATAGTTGGATGGACTGGTATCCATCTCGTTCGCGTCATCTGTTAGCCTCTGAATCGGGTCTTCGCTTCGGTGGAGTCGTCTCTCCCGGATAGGAGTTCAATGGCCGGCGCTGGAAGGCGGTCTGCTATTCTTGGTTCATATGTATGCATTATCTATGCGACGGAGACAATCAAGAGGGGAGACTGAGGACGAGTCGGGCGGGTTATTAGATCGGGTGCGCGGCGGCTCAACGGAGTCTCCGACGGACGATTCAGGGCGTCGGACGGATCGAGAAAGAGGCGAGTCAACGGAACCAACAACGGACGGTTCGGGGAGTTGGTTTGACCAGGCGAAAGCGAAGTACGGGCTCGGAACGCTGCTCGTCGCCGCTGGGATCGTTCTCTTCCTGTTCCCGGAACCGATTACCTCGACCGCAGGGCTGCTCTTGATCGCAGCGGGAGTCCTGATCTGGGCAGTCGGCTGGCTGCGGTAGACGAACCAGTCGATCGGTCCGCAAGTCGGTTCACACCGTTCCGGTTTAGACGGGGGTAGCGGTTCTTGGATGTCATCACCAGTGTTGTTCGTTGAGTCAGTACTCCACGACTGAAGGTTGTGGGCTTCTGCGCTGTACCGCGGTAATCTGAAGCAGGAAAATCATGGGGCGTCGCGTGGCGGACCGTACCCGTCGGGTTCCGTCCGCAGCCGGGACCGCTGGAATGAGAGTAACGGGGCGCGGCATTCGCACCGGCAGCAGTGTGCATCGGTAACGCTGCCCGTGCTCCGGCCGCGCCAGCGGTCGGCTGCTAGTGCTGTGGGCTGGATGGTTTATACAGTGGTTGTAGACTACCGCTCCTGATTACTTGCCGCAGGCGGTGGAAATGCCTCTCTCGAGTGTGCGGATACTGGGAGAAGCCGACTTCCTGTCATAGCTCCACCTTATGGCGAGAACCACTTGAAGAACGGACGGCACGACTCTGCATGAGGCAATTGACGCGGCCGGGATCGGGACGGCTGTTGAAGGTGAGCGGCCAATACAGGCCGTTCATAGATCGTGTTCACTTCCGGCTGGAAGCGTGAATGAGAATGTCGCTCCTTCGCCGGGTTCGGACTCGACCCAGATCTCGCCGCCGTGGCGTTCGATAATCCGCTGACAGAGCGCGAGACCGATGCCTGTCCCGTCGTACTCCTCGCGACTATGCAGCCGATCGAAGACCGTGAATACCCGGTCCTGCTCGTCGGGCTTGATACCGATACCGTTGTCTTCGACCGAGATCATCCACTCGTCGCCGCATCGATCTGCTTCGACATGGATCAGCGGCGGCTCGTCCCCGCTGTACGTGATCGCATTGTCGAGTAAATTCTGGAACACCTGCCGAAGCTGGCTGGCGTCGCCCTCGAGATGGGGAAGCTCTTCGACCGTCACTTCGGCGTCGCTCTCCGCAATCTGGACTTGGAGATCTGTGAGTACCTCCTCGAGAATCTCGTTCAGGTCGACGGGCTCGAACGGATCACCCCGCGTCTCGATCCGCGAGTACTCAAGGAGGGCGTCGATCATCTCGCGCATGCGCTCGGCGCCGTCGACGGCGTACGCGAGGAACTCCTCGCCATCCTCGTCGAAGGTGTCGCCGTAGCGCTGCTCGAGCAGCTGCAGGTAACTGGTGACCATCCGCAGGGGTTCTTGCAGGTCGTGGGAGGCCGCGTAGGCGAACTGTTCGAGTCGCTCGTTGGACTCCTCGAGTTTCCGCTGATACTCGCGGCGCTCGGTGACGTCTTGAACGACGATCATGCCGGCGAAGATCTCATCGTCGCCGTTTCTGACCGGCAACGTATGGGCGTAGAGGTGCCGGTCGTACAGTTCGAGGTCGAACTCGTTCGACTCACCCTCAAGCGCCGCGTGGAAGGACGGCTTGATTTCGTCCACCCGATCGCTCGGATGGATGTCCATGATGCTGTTTCCGACGCGCTCGTCCGGCTCAACCCCGATTTCATCGAGTAGTTGTCCGCCGACGGCCGTGTACTCGAGGTCCTCGTCAAAGAGACCAACCGCGCCCTCTGGGAAGTTTTCGATGAGCGTCCGGTATCGGCGCTCGCTTTCGGCGAGTTTGCGCTGGTACTCGCGGCGGTCGGTGATGTCCGTAATCGTGATGACGCCCCGAGTTACGTCGCCGTCGGTGCTCCGAACCGGCATTCCCTCGATGCGGACGATTCGGCATTCGCCATCGTCGACCTCGATCTCGAAGATGTCCGGCTCCCGAACCTCTTCCCCGTCGAGGACACGGCTCATCGTCATCTCCTCGGCTGCCACCGACTCGCCCGAGTCCGCCCATCGGACCGAGTACTGTTCGTACTCCGCGACCGAGTCGGTGTCTAATACGTCGCCACCCCAAATCTCCTTGGTCGTGTCGTTGGTTCTGATCAGCGACCCGTCTGCGTCGGCGACGACGACGCCGACCGGGAGAGTTTCGAACAGTGTCTGGAGTTGTTCCTCGTTGCGCCGGCGCTCGAGTTCGGCGCGCTTGCGCTCGGTGATGTCGGTCAGCGCGCCGGGGAACGTCAGCGGCTCGCCGTCATCGTCACACTCGACGCGGCCGCGGGCGACGACCCAGCGCAGTTCGCCGTCGGCGTTCCACACGCGGTACTCCGATTCGTACTCGCCGCAGGTCTCGACGGCCGCGTCGATCTCGGTGACCACCCGGTCGCGGTCGTCCTCGTGGATGGCCTCGATGAACCGGTCGAGCGAGACGCCCTGCTGCGCCGCATCCGGATCGACGCCGAACGTCCGGGCGAACGACGGGCCGACAATCATCTCGTCGGTCCGGACGTCCCACTCCCACGTCCCGACCGCACCTGCCTCCGTCGCCGCTTCGAGCTGGGATTTGGCGTCCCGGAGGTACCGTTCGCGCTCCTTCTGCTCGGTGATGTCTTGGGCCATTGTCATCCCGGCAAAGACCTCGCCGTGCTCGTCGGTGATCGGGACCGCGTGGAGGATCCATTCGTGGCCGGCGTACTCGAGTTCGATCGAGTGTTCTTCACCCGCGAGGGCAGCCTGAAACACCGGCCGGAGTTCGGCGGCGGCCTCGTCAGGCCAGACTTCATGGAACTTCGTCCCCTCAAGATCGTCGGGCTCGACGGGAATCTGGTTGAAGCCCCGACCCGCAGCCAGCGTGTACTTGAGGTCGTGATCGAACAGCGTGACGAGCCCGTTCGGAACGTGCTCGGCGATCGTCCGGTAGCGTTGCTCGGACCGTTCGAGTTCCCGCTCGTGCTGTTTCCGCTCGGTAATATCGCTCGCCATGCCGATCCATTCCTCGATCTCACCGTCCTCATCCAGTATCGGGACCGCACGTGAGAACGTCCAGCCCGTGCTTCCGTCGTCCTGTTCCACCCGGTGTTCTAACTCGAACGTGCTCTTCGTCTGGATCGCTTCGTTGATGGCTTCCGTGACTCGCGGCTGTTCGTCGGGATGAATGTATTTATCGAGCCAGTCGCTGATCGGTTCGTCTGTATCAGCGAGGAACTCTTTGCCCTCGAGTTCGTGCATCTCGCTCCAATCGGGGCTCATGCGATACACCACGTCCGAGCTGGCAGTGACCAGCGTACGGAATCGTTCTTTGCTCTTCTGAAGTTTCGCCTCGGCCTGCTTGCGCTCGGTGATATCGTCGAAAAGGACCGCGACTTGCTGGCTCTCGTGGTCTCCAAACGGAAATGCGTACACGTCGTACCAGCGGTCTAATGCTTCTGCCTCTGCTTCGAATTCTACTGACTCACCTGTCTGGACGACTTCACCGTAGCGGTCGAACCAGTATTGCTCGTGGTCAGGCTCCAAGTCGTGCATTCGTTCGCCCTCTGCATCTCTCAGTCCGGTCTGTTCCTCGAACGCTGGATTTGTCTCCAGAAAGCGATAATCAATGGGATTGCCCGCATCATCGAACAGCATCTCGATGATGCAAAACCCCTGGTTGATGGAGTCGAACAACGTTCGGTACTTCTCTTCAACGCTGATGGATGTGGGGTGCTCGTTCGAGGAGTCAGCAGGACGCCACCAGACACGTGCCCGGGCACCGACTTTCTTCGTGTGTACCGCACCACGGTCGTGAAGGTCCTCGAGATTGTTGTAGGCGGCGCGCCGAGAACAGCCGAGTATGTCGGCGATTTCGCTCGCTGTGACGGGTTCGTGGACTGACCCTGTGCTGGTGACTGCACTGAGAGTCTTGGAGTCCGTTACCCGGTCAGAAGCCATACTGGGGTCCAATAACGGAGCGTCAAAAAGAGTTCCGTCAACGGAACAGGAAGGAGACTGGCTGCGTGAAAGAGAGGAAGACTGATGTGTCATCACTGAGCACAATCTATGCTCCGTATTCAGCACGCGATTCTTGGCAGTCTGGAGATAGAGCGATGGCGCTGCTGGTAACGCTCTTACCGATACCCTGTACTGAGCGGTAACTCCGTGTGAGAACACGTCACTCGATTTCTAACTGACCGTTCCCGCCGTCTCCCTCATTGCCGTTCTCGTCCCATTCGAGTTCGAACTCGATACTCAATTCACCGGGGCCGTCCGTTGGCCCCTCGCGTTCGGCTTTAACCTCAAATGTCGGGCGTGATGGCGGTTCCATTGTCACGGACTCGGAACCGGATTTGAGTGTGACTGCATCCCCTTGTTCGAGCTTATCAGCGACACTGCGGAGATACGAGGCAATGTCTTCTCGGTTCTGGTCACTCTCTGATTTGAATAGGACTTCTTCAGGCATAGTGAACGGTACGCTGCCTGCACCGATAAGTGAATCCCCTGTACTGAATAGCTCGCTCAGCTGGTGATCCGGATGGTGCCGGACTCCATGATATGGATCAAATATTGCTCGATGGGGAACGTGATTTCGACGGTTCGTGATTGGGTGAGTGTATCAAGTGCCTGGGGCTGGATGTAGTTGTAGAGCGTGTAATCCAGTTCTGTAGGCTTCTTATCTTCGAGGTCGGCGAGTGCGGTGACAACGGCGAGGCTTGGTGGCTGTTCTGACTCGTATTCGTACGGTGTGTCAGGGCCGTCACTGTCGGTCATTGTCTTGGGTCTCCATGAGCAGTCATCGTTATATTTCGGCATGGACAAGCAAATCCTTATATTCACTACCTACTTAGTAAATATAATAATACGAATAGACAGAGTTTAGAGTGGATAGCTGTGGAAGAACCTGTCATAGGCAGCCGAAAGACCTTCATTGTTTTACCTAATGAATAGGGGTATGCTCGACGAGGTCATGGCGGCGTTAGCTGATGAGCATCGTCGGGAGCTACTGGTCGCGCTGGTGGAGCATAATCCGCAGGCCGCGGTCCAGACACCAGAGGGCGTGCGGTTAGATGATGAGCAGTTGGAAAATCTCCAGGTTGAGATGTATCATAACCATCTGCCCCGGTTGGAAGCCGCGGGATTCATCGAGTGGAAACAGGAGCAGCACAGGGTTGTGCGAGGCCCGAAGTTCGACCAGATCGAACCGGTGCTGGAACTGTTCGCGGAGAACGCGGACGAGTTACCGGTCGAGTGGCCGTGAAGAACAGCGGTAGCCGCGGTCAGCCGAACAACGTGATATCATCTGCACTCCTCCCGGCCCTGACGGCCGCGAGCTTCCGCATTAAGGAAGACGACCGGGCGCTTTCTGACTCGGATGGCTGGATTACATGTGATTCTCTGTGGCCGATGATGCTGCGTGGAGAAGGGTGGGAGATTGTTAATGGCGTGACGGTGTTCGTTGAACCCGACGTGCCGCTGACGCTGACGCCGGCGACTCTGCAGGACCAGTTCTACGGGACGCTGGATCCGATCGTGTTCCAGTCGATCCGGGTGACGACGCTCGACCGGGAGACCCTCGCCACGTTATCGACGCCGTGGGACTGCCGGCAGCTCGTCCTTGACGCGGCTGGAGAATAACGACCCTCGTGGTCGCCTTTCTCGCGATCGCGTTCGTTGCGATGCTCGCGGCCGTCGTCCGCTAGGCGCTCGTGGCCTTTGCCATCGGGTCGGCGACCTTCGTCACGCTCGAGGGACTCCGGCGCTGGCAGAGCCGCGGAAGCGCTCAGGGAGGGCCTGATGTCCCGCGGAAGTTGGTCGTAACGGGCGGCTTGGCCGTCGCGGCGATCGTCGCCCTCGGCGGCGCCGTCATCCAGATGCTCCCGACCTATCGGACGATGCACCTCACGGACATCTCACTTTCCGGTCGGACAGATATCTGGGCGGCAGGATGGACGGCGTTCGAGAGTGCGAACCCGCTTCTCGGCCTCGGAATCGCAGCGTTCAACACGGCCGTCGGGCCGGCCTCGTCGATCGAGTTCGAGGCCGCTGTGTTGTGGCCCCACTCCGCACTGGTCGGCGTCCTTGTCGAGCTCGGTGCGATCGGTTTTGCCCTTTTCCTCGCGACGGCGGCCGGCGGCTCTCAAGGCCTCGTTACCTATATAGGGGATTCTCAAGTGATATTCTGGCAGGCGACGTTACATATGCTGGATAGCTCGAGGAAATTCTCGTGTTCCAGGTACACCCACCCAGACGACTCCCGATCCACTCTTTTTCGTTCGAAAGGTGCAGTGGTGGCAGTCACGTGAAAATCACTCTGATGATGAGCTCGAAGGGTAACTACCACACCTGGACCAATACTTGGCCCCGATCTACCTTGCCAAAAGGTTTCCGGCAAATGTACTAGGTGGGAAGGGGATGGCGAAGGGATGACCGAGTGGGAGGTGAGTACTTCTGTATTCAGCACAGTGTTTTTGACAGGTGTCTGTGATATCAATTGCAGTTATGAGGAGGAGTGTCCGCACGACCGAGACCCGGACGACTGCGAGGCAAATACGTGTGACGCCGCTTCGAAGTGCCCATCCAGTGTGAGTCCGCACGCCATCCGTCGTGGAAGCATCACGCACAGCCTGAACAGCAACATGCCAGACAAGGTCGTTAGCGATCGCGCAAATGTCAGTCCGAAAGTCATCGAACAGCACTACGACCGCCGTACGGAACAAGAACGGATGGAACAGCGGAGGGATTACCTTGACAACCTGTAATCGAAAACCTCCGGAATCGTTCGACGAGGTCAAGTGATCTCGTCAATCAACTCGAACCCATTTTTGAACTGTGCGCGGCCCTCAAACCCGTTTGCCTCGAGAGCAGCAACGACGGATTCCCCGGCATCGATGTCCGTCGTCACGATGCAAACGAAGTCGTTCTCTCTTTGGAGTAATCCGACTGCGACCGCACCGAGCGAGGTGTCAGCCTTCTCAATCTGGTCCTCGTCCCGATTCGACGAGCGAGCGATGAACGACCGGACATCGTCCATAACCTGGGATACCGTACTGCTCGTATAGTCTGGGCCGTCAGCAACCGTAACCCAGCCAGCATCGATAGCACTGTTGATCGGTGTCTGTCCCGGCGTACTTCGATCCGGCGCACCACCGAGTTCGTCGTAGACCCGGTGGGGAACGACGAACGTGAGGTCGTTTTGACGGGCGAATCGCTCGAGGGCAGTGTACTTGTTGTTTTGCTGGCGGCCACACGCGATGAAGAGGCCCGTATCTGCCACCCACGCTACTGACTCCTGGAACGGATCGAACGGCTCACTCATCGGTCCCGTTCGCAGTCCTTTGCTGTTGCCGGCTGCTCGCGGGCGTTCCGGATCTCCTCGAAGTACGGGTCAACCGTCTTCATATCGAGGACGACGTCTCGCAACGCTTGCAGCGCCGCAATTGCGAACGCCTGCTGGAGATCGAGTTCCCGTGCCGCGACCCGTTCCGACATCTCGCCTTCAGCGTACGGGATGGCGTACGTGAGAGCAATTGCAAGCTTTCCGAGTCCGTGTCGCTCGATGAGGAGATCGAGGTCCGGATCTCGGGTCGATCGGCCGAACGCTTCGATGAGCGTCGGTGTGATTGTGTATTCGTCCCCATCGAGATTTGCGGTGAGTGTGATCGGTACTGCCGAATGCGTGTGCATCTTTTGCTCTTCGTTCCGGGTCAGTACCCCGAGTTCGACGAGCGTGCCGGCATCCGAGTACGCCGTCGTCCGTGGCATCTCCAATTCGTCAACGATGTCGTCGATGGAGACTTCCCCTTCTCGGAGAACGAACGTGTAGAGTCGCGCCAGCCGCGGCTCCTCTAACAGCTGTGCGACTGACAGCAGGCCGTTGACGGCTCGCTCAGGATCACCGGCAGTCCTCGACATACAATTCATAATTCGTGTATTGAGTAATAGCACTTGGGGTCGAACTATTCTCAGTTATCGATTTGAACTTTCAATAGCCAGAGATACGAGGAGAGCCCCATGTACATTGGCGTCGATGGATGCTCAACCGGCTGGATCGCTGTTCAGTACGAGGAGGACAGCTACGAAGACTCTTCTCTGTACAAAGATATTGACGAGCTCTGGGCAGCTCACCACGATACGGCAGAACGGATCCTGATTGACGTACCGATCGGTCTTCGAGAGAACTCAAACATGAAGCGCCCGTGTGACGACGCCGCTCGAAAGAAACTCAGTCCGAAACGTCACTCCAGCGTGTTCTCCGTTCCAGTACGGGCTGCCGTTCACGAGGAAAGCTACGAGGACGCAAAGGCGACGCAGGAGAAGCACACAGATGGAAGTCTCGGCGTTCAATCGTGGGGCATCGCCGATAAGATCGCCGAACTCGATTCCTTCCTCCGCGAAACAGAACCAGACGCCGTTGGAACGATCCGTGAGGCACATCCCGAAGTCTGCTTCTGGGCGCTGAACGGCGAATCCGCCACGAAGCACTCGAAAACAGGTCAACCGGCTGCCGCCTTCTGGGAACGGATCGGGATACTCGAAGCCATCGACGATACGATTGTCGATGACGTCCGTGATGCTGCAACCGATCTCGATGCTAAGGTTGGTAACGACGACGTCATCGACGCGTTCGCGTTAGCGCTTACTGCCAGTCCAAAAACCGGATCCCTACGAACGCTTCCTGACAAGTGGCCAGATGACGAGACAGGAGATCCGACTGGTGAACTCCCGATGGAGATGGTCTACGCTTACCCATAGTGTTGGCCGTACGATCCAAGGAATGGCTACGTCGAACCACGACGTTTCAGGAGTTGATGAAGAATCCGTGATCACTCGTGATTGAACCCGGAGTTGGGATCGTCAGCGGCGTTCCGCGATGGTTCCACAGGCACCGATGAGAAGTGCGCGCCGGTTTCGCTCGTCCATACCGGACGTGGATCGGCAGCGGACTTGAAATATCTGATTCCCACTCGATCGATCGACGCGCCGTTTCCCTCTATCCACGTCGTTCAATATAGCTAGTACCACACGACAGGAGATCGAATTCTCGACGAGACTCCCAATGAGTGAGCCCGTACCCTGCGGTGGCTGGACAGCCGCCGCGATCTCAACGGTACCCGCGTCGAAGCACCTTCGAACCGGATTCCCGGTCGCGATCGATTGTGTCACGCCGTGGCGAGTCGAGACTGGCTCGAACGGTTCATCGATCATCCAGCTCGCGTTCAGTAGCCGCACGTAGTGAGCAGAACTCGTCGAGTATCAACAGGTGTTCGATCCAGACACTACGCTTTTTGGCCCGGCGACGAATGACCCCTGTGTCCTGTGTCTCGATCCGATCCAATACAGTGTCCAATCTGTGGCTGGACGGGCAAACAGTCCGAAATCGAAAGTACAAATAATGGGTCCGTCTGCCCTGTTTGCGGCGAGTCTGTGGTGATCGAGTAGTTTCGCAGAACCCCTTCGCTATACGCTGACCGTCTGGCGTGAACGGATCAGTACCGCTCAAGGCGTTACCGCCGTCGGCACGAATTTCCCGGTTCTCGAGCGCGCACCGAACGTCAGCGTCGGTTGCTTGATGGGCCGGATGAGCTATGGATGTCCACTCTCGGCGTCGCACAGCTGGCTCGCCCAAACGAACCCATAAGACATCGGGTCACTCCCATGACGACCGGGCGACTCTCGGGTTCGGGATCGCGACGTCGATCCCAGCAAGGACCCGCAGGTCTGCCGACAGTAGGTATCGCACTCGGGACAGCGATGGACTCTCCGAGGCCGCTCTCAACGACCCCGAGACCCTCCGCACAACGTTCGCCGAGTGGGGCGAAATGCTCGAGGAGTTGACGACTAAGCTCGCTCGAGAACTCGACAGTTCTGACCCTGAAACCGGAAAGGTACTCAAGCGTTTCGTCGAGCGACTGATCGCCGAAGTCGTCTCAGGTCCCGGTCGGGTCCGCTCCACGGCGCGCGCGTCTGGCCCGCTCGTCTATCGGGTCTTCGAGGTCGCCCATGACTTCCTCGAAGGCGTCCGTCGAGGTCAGGAGACCAACGATCTCGTCGTCCTCGGTAACGAGGGCGAGTTCCTGATTTTCCGTCTGGAAGCGGTCGATGGCGTCATCGATTTCCTCCTTGGCCGGGAGCGTCATCGGCGATTCGGAGAGGTCTTCGATGTCGACTTCGCCGCTCATGAGGTCCTCGAAATGGTTCGTGATCGTCGGGAGATAGACGATGCCGCGGAAGTCGTCCATGTCCTCGCCGACCACTGGGTAGCGAGAATGGGAGTGTTCCTCGACGAGCGCGAGGTTCTCCTTGGAGGTGTTCTCGGTCGAAAGCGCGACGATCTCCTCGCGCGGAACCATGATCACCTCGACCGGGATGGCGCCAACGGCCAGCGCGTTCATCACCTCCTGCCGGCGTTCTTCGGGAACGTCTCCCGCTTCGAGGGCCGAGCCGAAGCGCTTGTAGAGACCCGCACGCCCCTGCATGACGTCCTCCTCGGTTTCGAGCCACGCGCCGGTCATCTCGACGCCGAACAACGAAAGCGTCCATTTCGCCGCCCCATCTCCAAACTTGATGACTGGCCAGATGCCCCGCGTCCACCAGTACAGCGGCGTCGCACAGTACCGACAGACCAGTTTCGAGCGCTCGACGCCGAGATAGGTCGGGGTCTGCTCGCCGTGGGTGAGATGGAGGAGGTTGACGATGAGAAACGCGAGGATGGCTCCTGCGCCGACCGATGCGAGAACGGTACCACCGAACAGCGGTTCGAAGATGGCCGTCAGCGCGGGTTCAGCGACGATACCGACCGCGATGCTCGAGAACGTAATCCCGATCTGGCAACTGGTCAAGTAAATCTCCAAGTTCTGAGTCATCTCCCAGGCGCGTTCGAGACCGGGTTCCATGAACTCCGCTTCGGAATACTGTCGGGCGCGGGTCAGCGCGAATTCGATGGCGACGAAAAACCCGTTGGCGAGAATAAGTAGTAGACCGGCAATAAGCCTGATGGAGGCTTCGAGCGCGGGCATCGGCATAGCGAATTATACGAATCGCAACACAGATAAACGGCTTGTCTGCAAACCGATTCTTCGCGCTACGACGGCTACCGTCCTCACGAGGTGTCTCAAGCCGGGTCGCTTTGAGAGTCTAGTCCCGATGCGTCGTCCCCGTGTTGTTCGCGCTGGTAGACGTCAATGGGGTCTTCGAGTTCGCCCATCACTTCCTCGAAGGCGTCCGTCGCGGTTAACAGGCCGACGACCCGTCCCTCCTCAGTGACGAACGCGAGTTCCTGATTTTCCGTCTGGAAGCGGTCGATGGCGTCGCTGATTACCTCGTCGGCCGGGAGCGTCATCGGTGACTCGGCGAGCTCCTCGATGTCGATGTCGCCGTTTTTGAACGCCTCGAATTGGTTTGTGACCGTCGCGAGGTAAACAACCCCTCGGAAATCGTCGATGTCCTCGCCGACCAGCGGATAGCGGAGATGTGGATGCTCCTCGACGACCGCGAGGTTTTCCTCGGGGGTATTGTTGGTCGAGAGTGTGGCGATTTCCTCGCGCGGCACCATGATGTCACGGATGGGGATTTCCTCGACCACCAACGCGTTCATTACTTCCTGACGACGCTCTTCGGGAATCTCATTGTCGTCGAGTATCGACTCGAGCTGTCGGTGGAGGTCCGCACGCCCCTCGATGTCCTCGCCGTCGGATTCGAGCCACGCACCGGTCATTTCGACGCCGAACAGCGAAAGCGTCCCTTTCGCCACCCAGTCACCGATGAGGAGAATCGGTCGAATGACCCACGTGAACCAATACAGCGGCGTCGCGCCGTAGCGGCAGACCTGTTTCGAGCGCTCGACGCCGAGGTAGGTGGGGGCCTGTTCGCCATAGACCTTGTGTACCAAGCTCACGATGATGTACGCCAAGAGCACGCCCGCGCCGATCGACGCGAGAACCGTCCCTCCGAACAACGGCTCGAACAGCGCTGCGAGCGCGGGTTCGGCGACGATACCCAGTGCGATGCTACAGGCGGTAATGCCGACCTGACACCCGGTGAGATAGATTTCGAGGTCCTCGGTCATCTCCCACGCGCGTTCGAGACCCGGTTCCATGAACTCCGCTTTGGAATACTGTCGGGCGCGGGTCAGCGCGAACTCGATGGTGACGAAAAACCCGTTGGCGAGAATCAACACGGCACCCGCGATGAGACGAAGGAGTATTTCGGGTGCTTGCATTCAGTATAGGTCCATCGATACGACGTCGAGGCAAAAAAGCACGGGTGGCAAACTAACATTGCTGCCGGATGGGCTGTTCAGTTGAGTCTGACCGCCCGGTCTCGGAGAAGCGATAGATGGTCTCGATGACGCGCTGGACGGGGAGACCTTCCCCGAGCGTGTTCCGCTCCGGCGGGTTACGAGCCAAGTTCCCAATATCACGATATCGTCCGGTCCATCTGACTCGGGGGCACGCTTTTTGCCGTTCAGCCAATAGGACCTCGACGTGTACCGCGACATCCTTATCCCGACGGATGGATCTGATGCGAGCGTAACAGCGCTGGACCACGGGATGGAAATCGCGTCGAGTATGGGTGCCAAGGTGCATCTCCTGCACGTCGTAGATGTTGGGACGGAGATGTCCGCATCCGCCGTTGGCGACATCGCGGATGACCTCACCGAAACACTTGATGAGGAGGCGGAAGAGGCGCTCGTTCAGGCCGAGCAAATGGCCGATGAGGCCGGAGTTACGTCCGAACGAGCCGTTCTCGAAGGATTTCCAGAAGACGCAATACCCCAGTATAGCGCTGATACTGGGATCGACCTTATTGTAATCGGAGAAAGCAAGGATTCGACCCTCACAGAACAACTCTTCGGGAGCACGACGGAGGACGTTCTCGAGTCGGTGACTACCTCGGTTCTGGTCGCTCGGGAATGAGTCCCCGCTCGTAGAAACTACCGTTATCGCACCAGTCCGTCAGAGAAAGAGAACCATCCACGGGAAACTGGCCCTCCAGACGATGATTTACGGCGAAATCGGTAGATCGGGACTCTGATTCGTATTTGTCAGTGCTTTCGTCAGCCTGTACACGATCAAACACATCGACTGTGCTGAATGCACCCTCTGTATTCAGCACAGTGTTTTTGACGGGTGCTTGTGATATCAATTGCGGCTCCGTTACCTACTTGACCTGCACTTATCGCTAAGGGTGTCAAGCCTGTCACCAGTTGAGGGTTTCAACAGAGCTACTGTTTTCAGACGTTTGGGCGTCTCTGGTGTCCGTTGAGGTCTGCACGTGGTGACAGTCCCTTGTTGATGCTCGAGTTCGGCGATTCGCTGGTCGCTAGGTCTGACAGTCCCCTGTCGCGTGTTGGTCGACGTAGCGCCGTGTCGCTCGTGGAGGGCTCCACTGAACTGAAACTCGTAATTGACAGTCCCTATTGCTGTAGAGTGCAAGCATGAACTCGAGTTCAGTGATCCGCTGAAACACAGGCTGTCATAGAAACGTTCCCAGACCCTTTCTGTGACTACCCGACAAATAGTAAGTAAAGATGGAGATGTTAACGTACGGAGTAGCAATCGCTGTGAAATCTGATAAGCAAGGATGCCAACGCTTATCCATCCGAGGAAGTTAATTCCGAGAGAGGTGTCATAGACATGGGCGTTTTGGATTCATTCGGTGCGTTAGCAAGTAGTATCATTGCTGCGATCGTGATGTTGGCTTTCGCTATCCTCAGTTTCTTTGTAACAGTCTTCATCGTGCAGGTAGGGGCGGGGTTAGCTGGGTACTCGCCGAGCGGAGACTTCGTTGCCCTGTCGGCTGCAATTTTGGCTGCCGGCGCGATCGCCGCAGGGTCGTCTCCGATGACCGGCCTCACTGACAACGTGTGATTGACCGCTGATAGGATTTCGAGCGTTCGATTCGCAAGTGTAGTGAACGGATAGTTCGCTCCAGGTTAGGTGAAAAGAACGTTATGCGGATCGTTCTCTGACACCCTCTGGAACACGCAAGATGGACGGTCACTTGTTGTTTCTCGAGTTCAGTGATACGCTGATCACCAGGGCTGACAGTCTACTCGGCTGGAAGCCGCCGGAGTCGAGGACATGCAGGTCGTCAGAACTGACAGTCCCTCTGTTGCGTGTCGGCCGACACAGCATCGTGTCGCTCGTGAATGGTCCTACTGAACTGAAGCTCGCAAGTGACAGTCCCCTACTGCTGTCTATTTCAATCCTGAACTCGAGTCCCAGTGATCTGCTGTTACTGGAACCACGGTGTTTCGCACAAAACGGCACCCAACCAGTGCGGTCACGATGGCACCCAGATGGGGCGTCGATACTGGCACCTCACTGGTGCTCTCGTGCTGTTTACATTGGTCACCCTCCGTCTCATCACACCGCCACCCTAGTCGTACGTGGTACAGTTGGCACCCCAGCAGTGCATCACAATGAGGTGAATTAACCTGTATTGCTCACGTCGGCACCCAAGATGCCGGTCCCACTGGTTGGCACCCCCACGCTGACGCTTTGGGTCTTTGTCGGCCTATTTCGGCAGAAAAGGACTGTCTGGCTCTATCGAAATCCTATTCTTCAGATGTGATGTTGTCTGAAACAGCTGTTACATGAGATGCGTATTGTTCGTCGCCCTCATTCCCTCACTGGAATGGTCTGGCACCAGACGAGAATGGAGAGCGGTTGATCGACATTAGAGTTCGATCGGCGCTTCAAGTGTGGGGTCAGCATCAACGATCGTAGACACGGTCGGCTGTATCTGCTCGAACTGTTCGGTCGGTTCCACGAGCTGTCGGTCTGAATCATAGGTGATAATCCCTTCCGAGGCCAGCTTTGGGAGGTGGACATGATAGAGTGAGAGGCGAATATCGGTTAGTTCGTCCTCAGAGACCTCTGTAATTGACGTGTGATGGTTGTACTTGAGGACGGTTTGCGTAAGGTCATTCAGCGTTAGCGACCGCTGTTCTGCTGCGAGTATCCCAAGCACGATCCGACGATGATGGTGTTGACAGAGGTCGAGGACCGAGTCGAAGGTGGAGGAAGCCTCACTCATTATATGTAGTGCAGACGACTGACGCTAATCACACTGGCTTTTTCACACACAAACCGCTTTTACGTAGCCGATCAAAATCGGTATTCGACAGCGGAGAGCGTGCTTCCGAGGATGTGCTTGATTCCACCTCGGATACGGGATCCAACGGCTTGCTGTGAGATGCCAAGCTCCTCACCGAGCACCTCCAGCGTGACCTCACGCGGGGACTCAAAGTAGCCATGCTCGTAGGCGAGTACCAGCGCCTCTTGCTGAGTGTCGGTGAGGGCGGCTTCAGTTCCCGTTTCGACCGGTGTGAGCGCGTGCAACTCTGTCAGCGTGGTCGGGATGTCCAGTTCTCGACAGCGCTGTTGAAATTCGGCGATGTCGCTTTGGTCGTCGCCGCGGATCTCGAACGTCCACTTGTGGTTCGTACCGATGGCCTCGATGAGCGGTACCTCTGTCTTCGCCAATACGGTGAGGACGTCGTCGTAGTCCAGCGCCCACTCGACTCGTAACAGATACTCGTCTTCGACGGAGTCTACGAGTCGAATCCCTTTCGTGCCGGGATGCTCGGTGAACACGCTCTCAATGTCATCAACTTCGGTTCCCCGTACCCAGAAATAGGGAATCACTACGTCCCGTGCGGGGATAATGCGCTCAAGTTCGACTGTCACGTCCGGCAGTTGATTGAACACCGTCCCCAGCGGGAACTGATCGGATGGAACCGTGAACGTCGCCTCGGTAGCCATTGTCTGTACCAGTGGCTCCCAGCGGGAAAGGTCTACGACTGAGTGCTCGTGACGCCGTTGTTCGTAGATACCTACTTTCTTGAACCATACCTCGATTGTAGATAAGTCTCGATACCAACAGTAGGATCATTGATGAGGTCCCTGAGGTCGTTCTCTGCTTCCTCTGTACTTATCGCTGAGGGTGCCAAACCTATCACCAGTTGAGGGTTTCAATAGAGCCGACTGTCCTCACTTTCGTCGGGAG
Source organism: Haloterrigena sp. KLK7 (assembly GCF_037914945.1). NCBI lineage: Archaea > Methanobacteriati > Methanobacteriota > Halobacteria > Halobacteriales > Natrialbaceae > Haloterrigena > Haloterrigena salinisoli. The sequence continues at coordinate 256,187 of NZ_CP149788.1, read as the reverse complement.
AGACTGTCCGCTGTTGACCTCCAGCCGCGCTGTCGCTATCGTTACGCGGTCTCCGGAGTCCCACTGCTCGAGTTCACGTGTTCGCAGTTTCTCGCTATCCAGGATGGCGGTGCTGTCAGTGCTCTCGGTACTGACTGTCCTGCTGGCAGTACACTCTGCTTTGGGGGCCACTGCTCGCACTGCTGGACTGTCCCCCCTTTCGTCTCTACGTCTTTCCGCTCTGGGTCCGGCATGTCCTGACTGTCCCACAGTCTCATTCCGGCTGTCTTCCTCGCCGTCGCTCTCGAGTGGACTGTCCCACTGCTGGTTGTTCCTATTCTGGGTACCTGGTGCTCATTCGAGTTTCCGCCGGCTCTGTGCGTCCGCTGGGGTGCCCCTGTTCGCGTCATCTCGTCTATTCTCTCTCTTGTGATCTATTCGGGTGCCATCCCTGCTGGTGCACTCGTCAGTCTCACTCTGGTTTCCGTCTCGATTTTCCCGTGGGTTATGGGATGAATTCTCCTCGAGACTCGAGCCTGGCTGAACTCGAGCCGCTACTCCTCGAGTTTCGGTCACGTTCTCTGTTCTTCTTTCTCCCGCTCTATCGTTTACTGTTGTTTGGATCCAATTGTATAGGTTCGGCTGGGGTTTATAATCAACGATATTTTTATTATTGTATGGTCCATTATTATTGCTATGGGAGAGTCTCAGAAAAGCGAGGAGTCAGTCACGATTGACCGGCTTGGAGATACTCGACGATCGATCCTCGAGACGATTCGAGCCGTCGGTGGTGAGGGTGACACATCGACGATCAAGCGCACGACCGAGACCGAGATCCCGGAGGGTAGCACTCGGTATCACTTCCGGTGGCTCGAGGAGGAAGGACTGATCGTTGAGATCGGTCGGAAGGACGTCAGCCACGGTGGCAAGGATGCAATTGTGTGGGGGCTCACCGACGCCGGCGAGGACCTACTGGAGACGATCGACGCCGAGATGGGGCGGGACGATCGACCGAAGACGGTCTCTGAGTTGAACGAGCGGATCGACGAACTCGAGAGCGAAGTCGAGAATTTGAAGGAGGTCGTCCGGAGCGCTCTCTCCGAGGATCTCCCGGCGATTATCAGCGAGCACGTCGAGAAGGAGTTGGAACAGCGGGACCGTTAGTCGATTTTTTCGAGGAGCCCCTCAAGCGTCCCGGAACCGTCCGTTTCGTCAGATTCGTTTTCGTCCGTGCTCTCGGCCTGGTCGTCCTCAATTCCAATGCTCTCGATCGGGACGGTCATGCCGTCGACGTAAATCTTCAGGTCGTCCGTGGATAGCGTCTCATCCTCATCTGTCGACGGGGCGACGACGATGAACCAGTCCTCACCGGGCTCGGGGACCTCGCCATCGAACTCAAACTCGGGGATGATCGGCGTCTTGATCGTCCGCATATCGTCGCCGGCCTGATCGCCGACTGCAGGATAGCGGTCGACGTCTTCGAATACGGACTCGGCATCAGGGAACCGAGCGTGCTCCTCGCCGGCGCTGTCTCGGAGGATGATCTCACCAGTGGACTCGTCACGAATCCAGACGTCTTCTCGAGCACCGTCGCGATACACTCTTTTCCCGTCGATCCCCAGAGGTCGAAGATTGTAGAACCGGGTTTCTCCGGAAACGGAGTGTCGTTCTCGCGCGCCTTGCGGCTCCTCGGCCAGCGTTTTCCAGACGTTCGGGGCGACATCCTCTCGGCAGACGAATAGACAGTTCTTGCCCTCGCTGAACGCACTCGCAAGGTTGCGGACGGTCTGTCCCTGTTTCGTCGATCCTGTGCTCTTCTCGGCTTCGAGAACGGCCTCACGCCCGCCCGTGAGAGCATCGACCGTTGGATGGCTCTTCTTGAACTCCTCGAGTGCTTCGGCAATTGCCACGGGATCGGCGTCACTGTCGACCTCAAGCAGCGGCATCGGATCAAGCGTCCCATCGGGAAGGCTCTTCTTGCCTTCGCCTTGCTCGGCGATTGCGACGTCGACGCCGAGTTCGTTGAACGCAGGGTATGCGTCCTGCAGAACGAGCGCGTGCAGTGCACCACCGGAACTCTCGTCGTCGCCTACGTCCTGGATGGCCGATACAGTCTCGTCGCCGACGGACAGCCATAGCGCACCGTCTCGCTCGGTCTCTGAGAGCATCGAATCGGGGATCGGCTGCAGAACGTTCCGCCAGAGACGTTCTCGGCTGTCTGTCCGGGTCTCGTCGTGTGCCGGGAGCACGGCCCGAATCGCGTCCTCGCACTCCTCGAGTGGGATCGAGAGGTCATCTCGGTCCGACCGGAGTGCTTCGTCGTGGACGGCCTTGCAGACGTCTCCTTGCGTGCTCTCGTCGGTAAGGAGATCGACGCCCGACTCGGCGAGTCCACCAAACGGCAGCTCGCGCTGAATCTGTTCGTCAGTGAGTGGCTGCTCGCCGTACCGCTCGAGACTGTCGGAGATAATCTCGTCGACGGCGTCTTTGTCCCGGAGCGGTGGATAGGGCGCGAACGCTGAGAGTTTCAGCGGCCTCGAGTACTCGCCGCCGCCGGTTGGGAGTCGAGTCCACACCTTGTACTGCTCTGTTTGTATGAGGTCTTCCGGATTGTACCCCTTGAACCGGTCTGTCAAGATTCTCGCGTCATCGGCGTCGTTCGCCTTGAATGTGACCAGATTGTCAGCGTTATTCTTGAACGGCTTCAACACGCTCTCGTCGAGTTGTGACGGGTATTGGACGGCAGCAGTGACGCTCAGGTTCATCGACCTCGCTCTCGCGAGCATCGATTTGATATCAAGCTGCTCACTGGCGATGTCGTCGAACTCGTCGGCGAATATGAAGTAGGGGTCCGGGTCCATCGTCTCGTATGACCGGTTTTGCACTGCTGACCAAATCCCACGCATCGCGGCGAGTGTCGTCAGTCGTTTCACGTCTGTACTGTCGACAGGCGTGCGAAGGACGACGATCCGGTCCTCGTCGATGAGGGCGCGCCAGTCGATCGTTGACTCTCGCCGGGCAATGATCCGACGCACGACGCCGTTCTCAACCCACGCTTTCACGCGCTTCATGAGCGGACGAAGTTGTTCCTCGTCCATTTCGGCGACTTGCTCGAGGAACTCGCCAACGTATGGATCGGGACACTCCTCAGCGAACGTCTCCCGTCGCTCCTGGTTCAATAGGATGAAATAGAAGTCAATGACGCCGTAGTTGGGTCGATCCGGGTCGGCGTTCGCCTTCATCATGGCTCGGGCCATCGATTCGGTCACTGACTCCATCGTCGCGTGGAGTTCGCCTTTCGCGGCTAACGCGGCTTTCAGATTCTCGAGGCGACTTTCAATTCCCGTCTCAAGTTCGACTTCACTGTCTGTATCCGGGACATCAAGCAGGTTCAGACCGATCTCCTGGTCTTTCTCGGTCCCCGGCTCAATCCAAACCACGTCATCGAGCCGATGTTCTGGGAGTTTCCGGAGTAGTTCCCTGGAGTCCTTGCCCTTGGGATCGAAGTACGCGAACCCGTATCCAGAGTACGCCAACTGGATCATCCAATTGAGTAGTTCCGTCGTTTTGCCGGCGCCAGAGACGCCAGCTACCCAGAGGTGTTGGGCAAGTGACCCGAACGGAATCCCGGCCTCGCGGAACCCTTCTTGCGGATCTTCAGTGTATCCGACCCACAAGTCCTTCTCTGGATTGCTGTGGCCCTCCTCGAGAATCCGACGGACAGCCGGGCCGGCGACGACGCCTTCCGCTTCGGTCTCTGTGATGGCCTCGACGCCACCGACTCGGTCTCCACCAGTCGGCGTGATATCGTACGTCTCTCCCGTGACGGTCGTCTCGTCGTCCTGGATGTCCTCGTTCTCGTCGCTGTCGTCAGTAGAGCTTGATCCGAACAGCTTCATAGGCTCTCACTCTTGTTCGAGTCCGCAGGAACACGCGAACCCTCTTGCGTGTGTTTCCAGTCGATCCGTGGTGTCTCGATCTCCTCGTTCGGGATGTGTGCAGCGCTGGCGAGCTCGTCGATGGTCAAGATCATCTCCCGATCGGACCACGCCCTCGAGTGGACGTCGTTGATCAGCGTCCGGGCATCAGAGACCGACTCGGCGACGAATCCTTGCTCCGTCGTCGCGTTGTAGTACTTCACGAACATCCCCGCCACCCCTCGAGCGCGAGCTTCCGCCTCGGTCTGGTTTGGAGAGGCCGCGAGAACGCGGATATTCGTGCTAAAGGCCTGTTGTCCTCGCTGTTGCTCGACGATCTTCGCCGACTGTTTCTCTTTCGAGGATGCGTCCCGAACGCGGGGATTGATCCAGCCCTTCACGTGACCGTCGCGAAGGCCCTCGGCGACATCATCGACGGATTCGCCGTGCCATCCGCCGTCGGTCCAATTCGCCGGCTCCGGGCGGAATGCGACCTGAACGACGACGGCCGTCTCCTCGGTCGAGAGCATCTCGCTGGTGATCTCGCCGTAGGGATCGCGCTCGAATCCCTCGCCGTCGCGGAAGTGATGAATCGGGTAGTAGTAGTGTCGCGCAAGGCTCAGGCGAGCACCGGCGACGTACTCACCTGCCTCGAGCGGCGGGAAGCCCTCGCCGCCGGCCTCGAAAACGGCGCTGTTGGCGTAGTTGTTGCCGACGCGCCGGCGGAACTTGTCGGCCGCGGCCTCGTTCGCAGCGTGCATGAAGAACCGAATGCGCTCGCCGTCGAACCAGAGTTCGTACGTGTGCGAGTCGCTCGTGTTCTTGCCACGGAAGTTGGTCGTCACGTCGTGGACCGACTGGAGCAGGCCTGCAGCGTCGACCATGCCTTGATTCTCGGCATGTGGTTGGATCTGCAGGAGGACACCAGGTGTCTCGTCTGCGGTCTGTGTGTGCGAACTCGTGAGCCGTGTCGAGGCGTAGTTCGATGGATTCGGATCTGAGGCATTGTCACCGAACAGCCGAGAAAGAAGCGACATTACGCCGTCACCTCCCCATACTCGGTGCGAATGTGCTCCTCAAGGCTCACGTCGCTCTCGGGCTCATACGTCAATACGGCCGTCTCGAAGTCTGATGCCCGAATTCGAGTCCGGAACCACCCCTCAATCGCATTAAAGTTGATCAAGGCCTCAGAGTACCCCTGTCCCGAGTCGCCTCGAGTGGCCCGCTCCCTGATGAACTCGTACTGCTGGTCATTGAAATCGAAGAGTTCGGCGGTCTCGGGATCGAGATCCGTCTGTGTGAACTGGATCGTCGTTGCCTGCTTGCGGATCGTGTCTTTGTGGTCGTCCTCGTCCTCACCGGAGACGAACTCCGCAGGCGACTGACTGGCGAACCATACGCCGGCCTCGTAGTGTCTCCAGTGACGGGCCGCCCGCTGCAACCACTCGACAGTCTCCTCAGACTCGAGCAGGTAATGGGCCTCGTCGATCAGGAACAGCGTCTCTCCGGGTGCGTTCTGGACAGCCTCATAGACTCTGTCGAGCATCAGCTGCAGCATGACGGACTTGCCGACCGCGCCCTCGTTCTCCATCTGTTGCAGATCCAGGTAGGAGACGCCGCCGGGCGTGATCTCAGCACTGCCCGTCCCGGCGAGTTCGGAGTACTCACGACCTTCCTGGAAGCCAGAGAGCTTGCGGAGTAGCGTCGCCGCGTTGCTCTCGATCTCGGTGACCTCCATTGTCGACTCGGAGAGCGCAGGGTCTTCGGGATTGTTCGCGATCTCGCGAAGTGTGTCGATGTAGTCAGCCATCGTCGGGCTCTCGAGGCCGTGCGTCGAGTAGTCGTCCGGCTTGATTCCTGCCTTCCGGTAGGTCTCGTATGCCGTCTCCTTGATCAGTGTCGTGTACTCGCCGGCGTCGACACCCTGCTCGCGGAGTACACCCGAGATGAATGCGTTGACACCGTCGATCTTCATCCCGAATGGGTCGATCCCGGTATTACGAACGCGCTCGGGCGTCTCGGAGATATTCAGCGGATTGATGGAGTCCTTGCCGCCGAGGACGACGTGCGTCCCGTTCAGTAGTTCGACGATCCCGGCGAAGTCACCGAAGGTATCGCACAGCACGACCGTCCGATCGTCCTCAGCGAGATACCAGCGGACGATTTTCTGTAAGGTGGAGAACGACTTCCCGGAGCCGGAGTCGCCGATAAACAGCGCGTGAGCGGGGCCACCGACGCCGGCCGGATCCGCCGAGACCTCGCTTCCATCCTGCAGTTTACGGCCCCACTCGACGCCGTTCTCGTGACGAATCTCGGCCGAGAGTCCCGGGAATGCAGCGCCAAGAGTACCACCGAGAACCATCGTATAGCGGTCGCGATGGCTGACGTCGTCGTATACGTCAGGCGCGGTCGGACTCCCGGAAACGTAGAGGTCGCGCTGTCGCGTATCGGGCGAGAGTAGCGTGAGACTCGCGGGCGTTGACTCGGCGACGTCGCGGATGTCCTCACACCGATCCTCGAGCGCCCGGCGCTTCTCAACGTCGAAGTTGAGATCGTCCGAGGTCGCGCCATTTTCGATCGTCTTCTCTGCTCGCTCGAGTGCGGCTCTCGTCCCGGCGCGAACAGTAATGTAGCCGTTGAGGTCCCACGGACGAACGGACGTGTTATGGAGGAGTTTGTACGCCTGTACGTACGCCTCCATGTCGTCACCGACCGTCATCGCCGAAATATCGGTCGCCTCCTCTCGCTCCTCGATATCGGCGTCGATCTCGGCAATCGCGTGCTCGAGCTCGTACTCGGTCTCCTCTTTGTCCCGTGCTTGGGCGTGGAGCGTCACGTCGACATCGACGCCGCTCATCGTCACAAGACCCTGCAAGAATCCAGGATCGGGTTCGACCGGCCACTCGGCTATCCAGTAGGTTCTGCAGTATTGATCGCCGACGCGGATGTGATCGGAGTCGATGTCATAGCTTGGCGCCGAGAGGATCTCCTCGAGTCGTCCCTCTCGAATCTCGGTCACGTCGTCGAAGTTGTGATCGACGCCGGACCAATAGCGGCTGTGGAGGAGCGCGTTTTCGGCGGGACCGACGCGTTCGACCTCGACGCCGGTCACAGCGCCGAAGACTGTCGCAACACGCTCGAGACGCTTCTCGAGGGCAGCAGACATCCGACTATACCATTCCTCGTCGTCGACACCGGCATCAGAGCCAGAGCCGAAGACTTCCTTAATCCCGTCGAGAACAGATGCGGACATATCGAGGCCGGTCGTGTCGACGTCCTCGCTGTCGACCTCGACGACGACGTAATGGCGCCATTGCTTCGCGTCCCAGCGCGGTGCCTCACTTCCCTCATACCAGTCGGCGACGTCGTGCAAGAGTTCGCGAGCGCCAGCCCAGTCGTCGCCGGCGAGGTGCTCCGAGAACGCGGCCTCACGGTACTTGCCGACCACTTCCGAGGGATCGAACTCGGTTGTCGTCGAATAGTATCGAAAGCCGTGCTCGAGCGTCTCATCGATCCGCGTCGAGAGCGACGAGAGGACTGCCTGCAGCTCGTCGCGTGTCTCGGTGTCCGTATTCCGTGGCTCGATCCGAAGCAAGCCAACCATCCGTCCATCAGCCATGACCGCCGCGCCGTCACGGCGAATCTTCCGGACGCCATGTACGAGGTCGTCAGCGGCGTCCTCTTGGGGGATCGGATGCTGTCGTTTCTGTCGGAAGTAGCGAATGGGGGAGCGCATTTTGTCGAGTCCAGTCGTGGTGTCGTCAGCCCGACTCGCAAACACCGGGCCGATTGCTGCCGCTGGCAGCCCGATTGCCGTGAGCGGAATGATGAGGTCGTCTGCTCCCACAGTTAGCGCGCCGATCGCGCCACCGAGAGCGATGAATCCCGGAGTGCCGTACCAGAGGTCTCGAGCTCGGTAGTCGCCGATTTTCATTCCGGATTCCACGTACGGGAGCGTGATCTGAGACGGGTCTATTTCATCATCACCATTCATAGTATGTATTGTACTACAGTGTGAATAATAATATTCGTTGGGATTCGTAGTGCAGAACGAAGCCGAAAAAGAGCGAATTACTGGAAGCCGCGGTCTCGATCTCGCTCAAACTGCTCTCGAGTGCGGCTGCCACCGGTCGAGTAGCGTCCCGTGCCGTCCGACGACTGTATCGATCCCACCTGGCCGATACTCCGGCTCGAGGCCGACGAGCCGCTCGGAGAGTCGGTTGAGTGCGGTGCTCCGGTCCTGGTGTCCGTATTCGAGCCGCGCCACTTCTCGACGCGCTCTTTGACGTGACCGACGCGCTCGCTCGCATTCTGCGCGTGTTCCTTACCCTTGCGCGGGTTCACGGAACTCATTCCGAGGCCGACGTTGGCAGCTCGATCGGCTGTCTGCAGCGCCGACCACGGGAGATAAACACCGACGAATCCGAGTCCAACGGTCGTCGCAATCAGTCCGATAACCGGCCCCGAGACTCCCGCATCCCACGGGAGTAAGTACAATAACCGCAAGAACATCGCCTGCGTGATATTGACGCCGATTAGGAGCCCGAATAGCCAGACGACGAAGTTGCCGAGGCTTGCGACCGTCCCCTCGCCGTACGCCTTGCAGCCCCATGCAACCGGCCAGAAGGCCACACACAGGTGGATCAAGACGTGTTGCGCGATTATTGCGAACAGTCCAAGGACGATCACACCGGCGTAGGCATAGAGCAGAATCGCCGCTAACATCCCGCCTGACAGGATTTTTCCCATCCCGGCTGGTGTCCCAAGTAACTCCTCGCCGCCCGGAGCGAACGCGGCCGACGCCTGAGCTCCGAAATGCAAGAGAAAGCCGGTCACTTGCCACGTCAAGATGATCATCACGAACGCAATGAGCGCGGTCCGTAACTTCTGGCGTCGGCGCAACGGATCGTTGTGTCGAAACGCGAGCGTCGCAGCGCCACCGACGAGAACGACGCCGAGGCTCGTCGTCCACATCGTCATCTCCCATATCCCCGGCCACCAGCCGTTTTGCGGGTTCGTCCACGAGGTCGGATCGTCGTGTGTTCCCGGCGCCGGGACGTTCGCAATGATCGCGTTTACGAAGTTGAGCCCAGCCGTCACGGCTCCGGCGCCCATGTTCATCATCCACTCGAGGGCGCCATTCAGCCACGAATACGGATTGAATGTCCCGCCGAGGAGACCGCCACCTTCGTCCTCCGACTCGACCTCGAGTGTCTCGTTTCCGAGCGTCACGTTTCCAGACGCCTGGTTTCCAAAGGACTCGTTGTTGTACGTGCTGTTTCCGAGTTCGTCCTCGGGCTGGTCCATCTGTGCGGTCACCCCGATCGGGACGATCGCCGTGATCAAGAGGAGGACAACTGCAACGCGAGCAATACCAGCCGCTCGTCGATCCTGTGTGTCTGAAATCATTAATACTCTCCATCAAACCACCCGCTTAGAACGGGACACCAGTCACGGCCATGCCAACAATACCACTCCACTCGATGCACGAGAACGCGCCGATGCCGACGCGGTCAAGCGCCATTCCGAAGATCGCCGGGAAGAACGCCCCGATCGCGGTAATTCCCGCGCCCATCATCTTCTCGCGGCCCTCACGCTTCTTCTCGCTCCGGCCCTGTCCCAGGTCTTTGAATGCCATCGTTCCCCGGAAGGCGGCGAGTAGGAGAAGCAACACGACCGCAGCACCGAGTCCGAGACCGACGAGTTCGCCGAGCCCAGATTCACACATCATCCCTGCTGCCTCGCTGGCCTGCTGTGCCATTGCCGTTCCAATGGTGAGATTCACCGCCGTGACTGTCACAACTGCCCGCCGAATGGGCGATGAGAACAGTATTTCGCGAAGGTTCTGGAATCCGCGGCGCGCCTGTTGAAGCGTACTCGTCACACCGTTCTTTTCCCCCTCAGTCGTCTCGTTTTGTGACATCTACAAACTATACTACGATATGTTTACTAATTAATTTTTGGATTGGTAGAAGGATTTATAGTATATATAGTGCTACGAACCCTAGCAATAATGGTCCACAATCCGTAGGATAAAGTGGTGGCATCGCAATATCCAGCAAATATGGAAGTCGACGAGACCGACGAGATCCTCCTTGATATGCTCGCAGAAGGGCGATGTACGCAGGGGTACCTCGTCACCGAAACTGACATCCCGCGGTACAAAATCCACGATCGACTGAAGATGTACGGTAAAATGGGATATGCGAAAAACCTCCACGAGAACACTGCGCTATGGGAACTCGTTAAGGACCCGCGAGAGGAAAGTGATGACGGCTGACGATCCCGCTCGAGAGGCGGCGAGAGGTCATCTAAGCGCGATATGGGGCTTGATCCGATTTTTGCCTGGCGGCATGGCTCGAATGTTTGGTCCCGTGTTCCTCTGGGCGATGGCTCGGCCCGTGCTTATCGATGTCGTCGGCACCCCATCGTTCGGGCAGGTGGCGTTCGTGATCTTCGCCGTGTCGATTTACTGGGCGCACTTACACAGTCTGCGGTTCAAAGGCCGCTAACGTCTGATGTTCGCGCCGTACCCGCCGTCGAGCAGATCAGTTGGGGCAATCAGCCACCAGAAACTACATTTTGATAGATGGATTTTAGCGCATAGTAGTTCCTCTGAATTGGAGGTATAATTAAATGTTCCGTCAGAAACATCGAATTAACGCCCAACTGCTCACACTCCTGATACCAGGCGTCTAAATAAGGCCCATATCTCCTAAATCGGTGTGATCATAGTCCGAGGACAGATGAGCAGGTGGAATCACTCGCATAGAAGCCAGACACATCCCGTGTGATTCGAGCCACACCTCCTTGAGGGTGGACACCGGCGATAGAATCGATACTGAGATGCAGTCTCGTTTCGGCTTGAAAAATGAGCTGAAATATGTGTATATATGAATACATATAGATATTACACAATTTGATGGCGATTGCAGTCGGGTCAGTGAGTGTGATTCGACAGAAACTCCTGACAGCGGTCATGGTCGTAGCGCTCGTTGCAACTGGGATGACGGCCTCGGCGGGGGCGGTCACGGCGCCGTCGGCCGAGACGTCGACCTCGATCAGTGAGTCGACGACGGTGACGGTAACGAACGTCGTCGACGGCGACACAATCGACATCGAATACCAGAACGGGTCGACCGATACCGTTCGACTACTGGGTGTCGACACACCGGAAACGTATGGGTCGGTCTCGCCCAGTGAATTCGAGGGTGTGCCGGACACGCAGGCGGGCCGTGAGTGCCTGCAAGCCGCGGGTGAGAACGCGAGTGCGTACGCGACTGACCAACTCGCTGGCCAAACGGTCACGCTGCAGTTCGACAGCCAGGCGGACCGACGCGGTGACTACGGCCGTCTGCTCGCGTACGTACAGGTCGACGGTTCGAACTTCAACTACGATCTCGTAGAGCGGGGCCACGCGCGAGTCTACGACAGTACGTTCTCCCAGAGTGATTCGTTCTACAGCGCCGAATCGGCGGCTCAGTCCGCCGAGCGAAACGCTTGGTCGTGTCGGACGCCGAACGACGATGGCTCTGGCGATGACGGGTCGTCGAGTGGGGACGCAAGTGCGCTCACTATTGATTGGGTCAACGCGGAAGCGAGTTCCCTCAACGACGAGCGTGTGAAGATCACCAACACCGGCAGTAGTTCGGTCGACCTCGACGGGTTCACGCTCGCCGACGAGGCGGGTTATAGCCACACGTTTGCGGAATTCACGCTCGGCGCCGGTGACTCGGTGTACGTCCACACTGGTAGTGGAACCAACGACGCCAACGATCGCTACATGGGCTACGGGACCGAAATCTGGAACGACGACGGTGACACGGCGACGGTGCAGACGGCAGCCGGGACGACCGTCGACCAACTCGCGTACTAAAGCGAGCGCAGCAGCTCATTTTTCAGATGTCTCGCCGGCGGGTCAGGTGGTGGCGACCGCGCTCGATAATGAGCAGTGAATCCTAGTATCGAACTACGATGACACTGGCTATGGATGAACACAGCCATCCAACCACTTCCTACTTCTAAAAAACATCTATTCATCCGACAACGATAGGAATTGAACCCCGGGTTTGGTGAGTTTATAGTCAGAGTCTTCGATACTTGTCTTCCGAAACTTCTAGGTTTTCCCTTATTTGACGATATCATCCACCTTCCTCTTAAATTGCTACCAGAATATATGATTATAAACAATATGTGGCAAGTCTAATTATTTATGAATGTTAGAGCCCCGATATTCAAATGCATACTTCAATCAGTTCGGCCATATTAATCCCATATACCAAACGACCGTCCAATTATGGAATCGGTCCAGATAAGTGTAGTTGCCGTCTCGTTAGTCATCTCCGTTGTCGTGTTCTTGGTCGTGTATACTCACCGCGAGTTCACGAAGTGTTCTGGAAAGAAACAGTGCTGCCATCCGTGGGTATACAAACGGCCCGGAAAGAACAGTTAATCACCTGGCTGTCGGCAAGTCTGTGAGTCGGTCTGTTTCTTGTACACGTTCCCTCGGACGCGGACTTCATCGCGCTCGAGCGACCAGTCACTGTCGTCCGTGTTCCGAGCGGACCGAAGAAGCCGCCAGAGCGGCCGGATATTGCAGAGCGCGAATCCGACGACGATGAGCGCGAACCCGGCGACGGTCGTCACGGTGATTTGCTCGCCGAGGAGGGTCGCACCGAAGAGCGTCGCCACGACGGGAGATGCGTAGTTAATGAGGCTGACGCTCGTTGCACCGATTCGATCGAGCAAAGTGAAGTAGAGGAGGTACCCGCCTGCTGTCGCGAAGACGCCGAGGTACGCGACTGCGGCGGCTGCTGACGGCGTCCACGCCACGTCTCCGAACGATGCGCCCGAATAGGCGTAGGATGTGATGTGGAGGAAGACCGCACCGGTAGCCATCGACCACGCGTAGAGAGACATCGTCGGGAGACGCGCCGTCCAACGTTCCGTCAATACAGACCCGAGCGCGAAGACGAGCGCGGCCGCTACCAGCAGTCCGACGCCGAGGAGCTGTCCGTCGAAGGAGCCGCCAGCGATCGCAATAGCGGTTACGCCGGCGAGCCCAGTACAGAGACCGATGACGTCCGTGACGTAGATGCGTTCCATCGGGAGGAGACGGATCGCGATGAGGGGGGTAATGATCGGCGTGAAGCTAATGATGATCGCGGCGACACCGCTCGTGACGTAGCTCTGGCCGAGAAAGGCGAACGCGAATTGCGCTCCGATGACGAGGATCCCGTTCGAGAGGATCAGAGCCACGTCCGGTTTCGTCCGAGGGAGCCACCGGATTCGGCTGACAAGTACGACTCCAGTGAAGATGACCGCAGCGATGTCTAATCGGGCCGCTGCGAAGAGGAGCGGCGGCAGCGTTTCCAGTCCGATTTCGATCGCTGTAAAGGCTGTTCCCCAGACGAGTGCGAGCGCGCCAAAAAGCAACGCGTTTTTCATATCCGTCATGTTATCATGGTGTAATTTGTGGCTGTTTCAAAGTCGGTATAATGGCTATGAGCGGCCCAACTAAACAGTTTGCGGGGACTGTGATAACACAACCCAACGGGTATATAGTCATACGAGTCAGTCACTGAACACGCTGATGCAGACACGGCTCTCGCTACGGAGAGAGTGGAAAATAGGTAGTTAGACTAACGTACAAACCACGAGGCTATTACTGAGAATAGACGTGAAAGAACCAAGAAACAGTGGGAAATAGATTCAAAATCCATCTATGTCCCAACTATTCAAGCAGCTCCCCTATTGTTCCGGTCGTAGTCAAATTACCCGCACCGGAGGCAGGCATTCGAAGTTTTATTCTACTACAATCTCCAAATAAGGGGGAGTTGATTGCAAAATAGTTCGAGAGAGGTGACAACTGGCAAAAAATCTGAACAGGGGATTTCTGTCCCATTAGAATCCAACCGAGTGCAGCTATCAGTCGAATCCGCTGGTTTCGGGAAGCAAGTGCTCTTCGACACTGTTCTCGTCTATATGGGAACGTCAATTCGACTCACGTCCGCGGCAAACGGATGATAAACGGCATCGGTGACTTCACCGATTTCAACCGCACCGCTCTGGTAACGGTCTGTGCACTTCCCTCGACGAACGGTGATGGAACGATTTCTGGAATTGTACCGATGACGTTCCATGTCGATCACACTGAACACGATATCGATGTCGCCGTTACTGAACAGGGAATCACGGATATCCGCGGGAGGTGGCCAGTAGAACGCCGAGACGACGTAGACGACGTCCGAAATCAGCAGAACCACGTTCCGAGCGATATCGGACACGCGGCCGAGTGGCCGAATAGAACGGTGGGCTGTGATTTTCGGTTCGGTAATTATCCTCGAGAAGGAGGGTGAGGATCGACTACTGATACGCTTGGAGTCCAGTGAACTCCTCGCCCAGAATCAGCGTGTGAATATCGTGGGTGCCCTCGTACGTGTAGACCGTCTCCATGTTCGCGAGGTGGCGCATCGGCGAGTAGTCGGTCGTGATGCCGTTGCCGCCGAGCATCTCGCGGGCGACACGGGACTGTTCGCGGGCCATCCGAACGTTGTTTCGCTTGGCCATCGAGACGTGCTGCGGTCGCAGGTCACCGCGCTCCTTCAGATCGGCCAAGCGGTAGGCGAGCAGTTGGGCCAGTGTGATCTGGGTGCCCATCTCCGCGAGTTTTCGCTGCTGGAGCTGGAACCGACCGATCGGCCCGCCGAACTGGTCGCGATCGGTGGCGTATCGGCGAGCCGCTTCGAAGCAGTCGCGAGCGGCGCCGATCGCACCCCAAGCGATGCCGTAACGGGCCTGCGTGAGACAGGACAGCGGGCCCTTCATTCCGGTGACACCGGGTAGGACGTTCTCCTCGGGGACGGAGACGTCGTTCAGGCCGATCTCGCCCGTGATCGAGGCGCGAAGGGAGAGCTTCTCGGTGATCTCGTTCGTCGTGACACCGTCACGGTCGGTCTCGACGAGGAAGCCGCGGACGGGGTTCCCTTCGGCCGACCGGTCCCGAGCCCAGACGACCGCGATATCGGCGATCGGCGAGTTGGTGATCCAGGTCTTCGAGCCGTTGAGGACATAGCCGTCGCCGTCCTTCTCCGCAGTAGTTTCCATTGCCGACGGGTTCGAACCGTGTTCAGGCTCCGTGAGCCCGAAACAGCCGACCGCTTCACCCTGCCCGAGCGCCGGCAGCCACTCCGCTTTCTGTTCCTCGCTCCCGTACGCGTGGATGGGATACATGACGAGTGCGCCCTGGACGGAGGCCATCGACCGGAGCCCCGAATCGCCGGCCTCGAGTTCCTGCATGAGGAGTCCGTAGGCCGTTTCGGAGACGTTCGGCGAGCCGTATCCCTCGAGGTTCGGCGCGTAGAATCCGAGTTCTCCCATCTCCGAAATGAGTTCGGTCGGGAAGGTGCCCTCTTCGAAGTGCGTACCGATAGCAGGTTTGACGCGTTCCTCGACGAACTCCCGAGCTGTGTCTCGGATCAACCGCTCTTCCTGGTCTAAATCCGACTCAAGCTGAACGAAATCCAACATACGATTTACGTATAGAATGAATGGTATAGCTATTGCGGTCCGTTCGAGTAGGTACAGTACTCGCGCTGTAGCGGTCGAACCGAACTCGTGATCGACTGCTCGTTCGGTGATACCGAAATAGGGACGAGAACTCCGCTGTCGGGTTCGTCCACTCATTACTGAACCGATTTCCGAAGGACCCAAATATCATTTATAATAATGAGGAAATTACGACCATACCGATGTAAAAGAAATACATTATATATCTGATGTAATTTCTGTTTCGCCGTTATCGATACTTCGTTGTCGAACGAAGAAGCAGGCTGAAACGTCTTCGGTCGGATTCCCGGGACCAACGTCACTTCCGCTCGAGATCACTCGCTCATCCACTCGCTCGCCTGCGGTTCAGTGGGGTCGGTACGGATTTCTACGAGCGAGGGACGGTCGGCGGTGAGTGCGTGGGAGAGAGCGTCGCGTATCTCGTCAGGACCGTCTGCTCGCGTTGCATCCACTCCCATCCCCTCAGCGACGGCCACAAAGTCGATCGGTGAGTCTCCCCATTCGTATTCCTGGGGTTGAAGGTCATAGCTCCGTCCGGCTTCGTCGCTGATGAGGGCGTAGTCCTCGTTGTTGAACACCACGACGACGATCGGCACCTCCTCGGCGACGGCCGTGTGAAGTTCGTGGAGGCACATCATGAGGCCACCGTCGCCCGTCAACGCCACGACGGGCGTCTCCGGATTCGACAACGCCGCGCCGATAGCGGACGGGACCCCAGTGCCCATCGTGGCCCACGAGCCCGGATTGACGTACCGATGGGGGCCGTACGCCTCGAACGTGTTGAGCCCCCAGACGCGGAACCCACCCGCGTCAGCCGTCACTATCGCGTCCCGCGGAAGGACGTTGCGGATCACGGAGAGCGCACCGACGGACGTGAGCGGATCGCGGGCGTCGACGAGTTCCGAGACGCGTTCTGCGGTGCGCTCTCTGACGTAGCGGGCGCGTTCGACGCCGCTTCGAGTCGACGACTCGAGTTCGCGATCAGCGAGAGCGTCGTCCATGGCAGATAACGTTAGCTTCGCATCGGCCACGACGCCAATCGTCGGATCGTATCCAGTGCCGATGTCGTTCGCGTCGAGCGTGACGTGGATTAGGTCGTCGGGAAACTCCACCGAAAACCCTCGAGTCCCCAGCGCGTCGAAGTCGGTACCGACACCGAGGACGATATCAGCCTCCGCGAGACACGACAGGAGTTCGGGACTCGCACTGCCGCTCAGACACCCGGCCGAGAGATCGTGGTCTTCCGCGAGCACTCCTTTTCCTTTGTACGACGTGACCACTGGAGCGTCGAGCCGTTCGGCCACTGCCCGGAGTTCGTCGCTCGCGTCGGCACTCCGAACACCGCCGCCGGCGAAGATGACGGGCTCGCTGGCAGATGCGAGGAGATCGGCGGCCCGAGAGACGGTTTCTGGATCGGGTTCGATGCGTCCCTCGACCGAAGACGAGCCTCGCTCGGCCAATGCGACGTCCATCTTCAGGAAATTCTTCGGAATTCCGACCCGGACCGGCCCCTGTGGCTCCGACTGAGCCACTGCTGCGGCACGGTCTATCTCCGCGGCCGTCGACTCGGGATTCTCCACGAGGACGTTCTCTTTGACGACGGGATCGTAGGTGTCGGGCGGCGTCTCGTGGATCGCATCTCCGCCTCGGAGGTCGGGTTCGGTCTCGATGGCGATGTGTAGTAGCGGCGTACAGTCATTGTAGGCGTTCTTGAGGCCGTTCATTGCGTTCATATCGCCTGGTCCGGGAATGACGACGGTCGCTGCCATTCCGTCGCTCGTTTCGGCATACCCCCAGGCCTGGTGGGACACCGCCGTCTCGTGGCGCGAAACGACGAACTCGATGTCGTCGCGCGAGCCAATCTCCTCGTTGAGCGGCAACGACTGTTTGCCCGGAATTCCGAAGACAGTATCGACCCCATTGGAGACGAGTCGGTCTATGACTGCTCGATTGACGCGCATACGCATCCCAGTGGAGGCGAGCGATAAATAGATTGTCGAACCGGAGACTCGGATCGACCCGCAGACCACTAGCGTCGTCTCCGCTGGTAGTCGATACGATCCTCGCAGATCTTCCTGCTGAGCGGGTAGACGAACTACTGGCTTCACAACGGTTCTCGCTGCCGCTGAACGGACAACCACGTCTATGATCCCTTCCTTCAGGGTATCGTGTAGAGATGGAATGAGCCGAGTTTGATATATGCGAAGATATCGGTTTCGAATATCTTGTAAGAGCGTTCATTATCCCCAACCGAAGATCGTTGTGTCGCATAGTTCCGAATTTATTCCGATTCCGTTCTGTCCTGTGTAATGTCCCTCCGTGAAGTTTGATATACCCGAGGTTTCATTACGCATGGGTCGTGATTAGCAACCATGGCGAAGGAACCTCGGAAGATAAAGGCAATTGAAGTAGGATGCGAAATACTTGCCGAACTTCAAGAAAGAGAGGGCGCTCGAGTGAACGAACTCGCTGAGGCGCTCGACCGCTCTGAACCGACGGTCCATACGTATCTGAATACGCTGAAAGAGAGAGGATATGTCGAAAAGGACGGGTACGTCTACAAGATCGGGCTGAAATTCCTGCCGATAGGAGAATACGCGAGAAATAGAGAGGAGCTCTATCTCGCCGGAAGAGACGAAGTGGATTCGTTGGCGGACACCTCGGGAGAATACGTTCATCTCATTACTGAGCGGAGAGGGAGGCAAATCAAACTCTACGAGGACTACGGTGACGTCGCCGTTGCGACCAAACACCACACCCGACAGCGCGAATTCAGACAGTATCTCCATCGGAGTGCGGCAGGAAAAGCGATTCTGGCCGAGTTTCCCGCGGCCAAAGTCGACCAAATCATCGACGAACACGGGTTAGAGGGCGCAACGGAGAACACCATTACCGATAGGGAGACGCTGTTGAACGAACTCGACAGCGTTCGAGAGCAGGGATACGCAACTAACGATCAGGAACTGACGATGGGCCTTCGATCAGTGGCGGCGTCAATTATCGGTCCCGACAATCACGTGAGAGGGGCTATCAGCATTTCAGCGCCCCTCGAGCGCTGTAAGGAAGAGACGTTCCACGAAACCTACCCCGAGATGATACGGAAGAGCTCTAACGTGATTCAGATCAATATTGACACGGAAAATTACTTCTTCTAGCGATCACCATACTCACTGCCAGAGAGGGCACAGCTAGTGGACCGAACGAGATCGGTACAGGCGGTACGGAAAGAACTGGCAGTCTAAGAGGAAGAAGCAGTTACCGTGCGATGAAACTGCCTCGAGTTACGGCCACAGGCCGCGCGTCTCCTTCGCCTCGGCGATCCGCGACAGCGCCACGACGTAGGCGGCGTCGCGCCACGTCAGCTCCTTCGCCTCGACTTCCCGCCGAACGTCGGCCCACGCCTCGAGCATGTGCTCCTCGAGTTCCTCGTTGACGCGCTCGAGGGACCACTGCCGGCGGTTGATGTCCTGGAGCCACTCGAAGTAGCTCACCGTCACGCCGCCGGCGTTCGCGAGGATGTCGGGAATCACGGGAACGCCGCGCTCTTCGAGGATGGCGTCGGCGGGGAACGTCGTCGGACCGTTCGCGCCTTCGACGATCAGATCGGCCGCGATGTCATCGGCGTTGTCCGCGGTGATGACGTTGCCGACCGCGGCCGGAATCAGGACGTCGACGTCGAGTTCGAGGATTTCCTCGTTAGAGAGTGTCTCCGGGGCGTTCTGCTCGAGGACGGCCTCGGGTTCCTCGTCGTGGGTCGGAATCGAGCCGACGTCGAGTCCGTTCGGATCGTATATCGCACCGTTGACATCGCTGACGGCGACGACGGTCGCACCCCACTCCTCGAGGAGGCGGGCGGCGTTGGCGCCGACGCTGCCGAACCCTTGGACGGCAACCGTGGTGTCCGAGAGGTCGCGGTCGTAGTAGTCGACGGCCTCGCGAGCGGCGATCGCCGTCGAGCGGCCGGGCGCCTCTTCGCGCCCGTAACTGCCGCCGATTACCGGCGGCTTGCCGGTGACGACGCCGGGGATCGTCTCGCCCTGTTGCATCGAGTAGGCGTCCATGAACCACGCCATCGTCTGGGCGTCGGTCCCCATGTCCGGCGCCGGGACGTCCGTCGTAGGGCCGATGACGTAGCGCAATTCCTCTGCGAACCGACGGGTGAGCCGTTCGGTCTCCTCATCGCTCAGCGACTTGGGATCGACGGCGATACCGCCCTTGCCGCCGCCGAAGGGGAGGTCCATCACGGCGCACTTCCAGGTCATCCACATCGAGAGGCCGATACACTCGTCGGCGTTCACCTCGGGATGATACCGAAGGCCGCCCTTGTACGGGCCGCGAACGTCGTCGTGCTGGGCGCGGTAGCCGGTGAAGACCTCGACGCTCCCGTCCTCGCGCTCGAGGGGGACCGAGACCTGTTCGATCCGCGTCGGATGTTTGAGGCGTTCGATGACCCCCTCGTCGACGTCGACGTGAGTTGCGGCGCGGTCGAGCTGGCGACGGGCAGTGACGAGCGCCGAATTGCGTTCCTCATCCGGTTCGGGTTCCTGCTGGGATGGTGGTGTGCTCATCGAGAGTTACGCAGTGAATAGACTTCGCGGGAGTTTGCAAATGTTTCGGTTCCAGTGCTAGTAACGTGGACCGCGGATGGTCATGCCGACCGTGTCGATGTCGCAGATCAGCGATTCGTCGATTCCGTCGCCTCGTACGTGGGAATGTCCGCTTCAGCCGTCACGGATCCGCCCCAGTGCGTTCTCAGAGATCCGGCCCGTCTATCGCACGGAGTCGAGTGCCTACTCGGACGTCTTCACGCGACCTGAGTTGCCGAGTAGCGCAACCGCCTTGAAGTCGGCCACGGGGTAGTTGGGCCGCAGAAACGGAGCAAATCGATCGAGTGCCGCCGCATCGCTGTGCTCGATTCATCGAGAGTGATCGAACTCGAGACGGCGCGGCGACCTCGTTACGTGTCGTGATCCGTGCTCGTGTCGGCCTCGGAGCTACGGAATTGACTGCGTGAGTCCCCCGTCTACTCGGAGATTTTGACCGGTGATGTAACTAGCGTCATCGGACGCCAGAAACGCAACTGCGTCGGCGATTTCGCTGGTACTAGCCTGACGTTCCATCGGAATGCGGTCTACCGTTTCCTGATCTGCATCGTAGCTGTCCACGAAGCCGGGAAGCACGTTGTTCATTCGAATGTCCTCTTCGGCGTACCGATCGGCGTACATCTTGGTAAAGCCTCCGAGCGCAGCTCGGAACGCCGATGAGACCGGGAAGTCGAGCGACGGTTCGTAGGCGGAAAAGGTGGAAATGTTCACGATCGATCCGCCTCCTGCCTCTTTCATGATCGGTGTGACTTCTCGCGCGATTCGAACGACATTCATGTAGACGAGGTCGAGTCCCTCGTACCAGTCCGAGTCAGGGATATCGAGCAAATCGCCGGTCGCCGGATGACCGGTGCTGTTGACGACAGCGTCGACGCGTCCGTGTAGATCGACCGTCGTCTCTACCAATTCCTCGATGTCGTCCGGATCCGTTACTGAACCCGTTATTCCGGTCGCGTCGATTTCGTCGGCGACCTCGTTTACGTTATCCGATCTGGACATCAAGACGAGCTCATACCCGTCCGTCGAGAGCTTCCGAGCACACTCGGCTCCCATTCCGCTTCCAGCCCCAGTAACTATCGCTACGTCTGGTTCGCTCATACCTAGAATAACGGAATCGAATTGTAAAAGTTCTTTGCACCCACAGAGGGTGACGTATCGTAGAATTCGAGGCCGCTGCAACGATGTCCAGTACGAGAGAGACGGAAGATCCCGGTACATTTATAGATGACCATTCACATACACTACCTAGCCAACTACACCACTTTCAGAACTAGTTGTGCTAACATTCGGAGTTATCAATCATGGACCACCAGATAAACCTAGAACGCGGAGAAGAGTCGGTAGGAACGTGGATTTCGATCGGTAGCCCGGCTGTCGCTGAGGTGACCGCATCGTTAGACCTCGACTTCGTCGCCATCGACGTTGAACACACGACGATCGGACTGGAAACGGTGGAGAACATGGTACGCGGAATCGA
The DNA here is from genome assembly GCF_037914945.1 of Haloterrigena sp. KLK7. Taxonomy (NCBI): domain Archaea; kingdom Methanobacteriati; phylum Methanobacteriota; class Halobacteria; order Halobacteriales; family Natrialbaceae; genus Haloterrigena; species Haloterrigena salinisoli. The sequence goes on along the minus strand of NZ_CP149788.1, from coordinate 234,642 downwards.
GGCCACGGATTCGGAGACCGCGTCCATCGTTCGTGTTCCATGGAACGACAACGTGTATCTCAAGCGTATCCTCGATATCGGTGTCGATGGAGTGCTCGTTCCGATGATAGAGACCGCCGAAGAGGCCCGTGAGCTCGTCGAGGCGGTCCGATACCCGCCCGCGGGCGGGAGGGGAATCGGTTCCGGCCGAGCGTCCGAGTACGGGAGCAATTTCCAAAATTACGTGGAAAACGCAGAGGATTCCTTCGTAACGATCGCCCAGATCGAGAGCCAACGCGGCGTCGAGAACGCTCGAGAGATCGCGTCGGTCGATGGGATCGACGCGATTTTCCTCGGGGCAGCAGACCTGTCCGGCTCGCTCGACGTGTTCGCCGAATGGGAGTCAGACGTTCTCAACCGGCATATCGAACAGGCAGTCGCGATCAGTGACGAGGTGGACATACCGATCGGGACGCTCGTGACCGATAAGGGCGGTATCGAGAGGCGTGTCAGGCAGGGCTTCGATTTCTTCGCTGTCGGGAAGGACACGGCGGTCCTCGCGGACGGAACGAACGAGATGATAGCCGAGTACGAACGGGCTATGGAAGAAGAGTAGCGCTCTTTCCGGAACGGAGGCGTATTACTGCTCAGTAACGGATCTCAATGCGTTGGAAGCGTAGCGCGAGACGGTAGCGGTCGCAGACGGAGACGAATACGACGGCAGGGGAATCTACTTAGTTAAACCAGCGTTCGATGACGATGGTCTTCTCCGTGTAGAAGTTCACGGCGTCTTCCCCTTGCGCGTGCAGATCACCGAAGAACGACTCCTTCCGGCCACCGAAGTGGAAGAAGGCCATCGGCGCGCAGACGCCGATATTCACGCCGATATTCCCGGCATCGACTTCGTAGCGGTACTGTCGCGCTTCGCCGCCGCGTTCCGTATACAGTGACGAGGCGTTTCCGTACTTCGTCGAATTAACGGCATCGATTGCCTCATCCAAGTCGTCGGTAGACATCAGACACAGCACCGGACCGAAGATTTCCTCCTGTGCGATGTCCATATCCGGCGTTACGTTTTCGAGAAGCGTCGGCCCGAGGAAATTACCGTCCGGATACTCGGGGTGCTCGAAATCGCGACCGTCGAGAACGAGCTCCGCGCCTTGGTCGATAGCGTCGTCAACGAGTTCGACGATTCGATCCCGAGAGTCGGGCGTAATTACCGGCCCGACATCCGTCTCACTCTCGAGCCCGTTTCCGACGGCGAGCTGCTCGGCCTGATCGATGAGCTGTGTTCTCAGGTCGTCATACACCTCTCCGACACCGATGACCACGTCGGTCGCCAGACATCGTTGGCCCGCGTTTCCGTATACGGAGCCGATGATATTGGGGACCGCATCCTCGAGTTCGGCGCTTTCGGAGACGACGGCGTAATTCTTGGCACCGCCCTGAGCCTGGACGCGTTTTCCGGTTTCGGCTGCGGTTTGATACACGTGCTTTGCGACCGGGGAGCTACCGACGAACGAGACGCCGGCGATATCGTCGTGCTCGAGCAGCGTATTCACCGTCTCGGCTCCACCGTTGACCAGATTCACGACTCCGTCCGGGAAGTCGACCTCGTCGACGGCGTCGAAGATCAGCTGTGAGCTCAGTGGCACCCGCTCGCTGGGCTTGAGAACGAACGTGTTCCCAGTCGCCACCGCGTACGGAAGGAACCACAGCGGGATCATCGCCGGGAAGTTGAACGGGGTGATCGCAGTGAACACACCGAGTGGCTGTCGGAGTGAGAACTCGTCGACGTCTTCTGCAACGTCTTCGGCGGTACCGCTCCCCTCGCGGAGCATGTTCGGGATCCCCGCGGCCACTTCGACGTTCTCGATACCGCGTCGGATCTCGCCTTTCGCCTCTCCGAGCGTTTTTCCGTGTTCGCGCGTGAGCGCACGAGCGATCTCGTCTTCTCGATCCTCGAGAGCGCGTTTCAGGTCGAAGAGATACTGAGATCGTTCGACGGGAGGCGTCTCACGCCAGGACTGGAACGCTTCCTTCGCGTTGTCCACAACGGCGTTCACGTCTTCGTTCGTCGAGTACTGGACCGTTGAGAGAGACTCGCCGTTAACTGGATTCGTGACCGATTCCGTCTCTCCGTTTGCACTGACCCATTCGCCATTTGTGTAATTCCGAGCTGCCTCAGGCAGGTCGGTAGCCTCTACTTGGCTCTGCTTGTTCTGCATACGCTATCATAGATACGGTCACTTCTTATAAAAGTTCGCCCTCTCGTACGATCCGATCCGACCCTTCGAGTCGCAATCCGCACGTGGGAACCGTATTCTCCCTCTCAGCGGAATCCGCTTCGTTCGGACGCTCTGAACCGTACCATGCCTCGATAACGAATTACTGGTCGACGCACCACTTCTGAAGAGGGACCGCTCGAGTTTGTGTATATCAAAGATCATCATCGTCAGTGAGCTATCGGACACCAGTTCCGATTATTTACATCCATACTACTGTAAATAGTCTGGAGAGTCGATCACCGGCCGTTATCCTGAGTTGCCCTAATATTACATCCATACATTTGTAAACACTGGTGGTCGATTCCTCTACTGAGTTTGTATATATCTAATTTAGGTGTTAGCGAACCACACGGATCGTCTCCGACGGCCTGTTATGTAACCTATCTAGAACTATTTGGAAAATTACGTTCATCGATGGTTATTTGTACTTCCGTCCAGCATCTTCAGGGGAATCCTATGCCAGCCCAACGAATGGAAGAGATTCCGTACTCCGGAATACGGGAGATTTTCTCGGAGTGTAACCGACTAGAGCGGATGGGTGAGGACATCGTACACCTCGAGATCGGTCGACCCGACTTCGACACCCCATCGCCGATAAAGCAAGCTGCAGTAGACGCGATTGAGGAGGGCCACGTTCATTACACGTCCAACTACGGGATTCGCCCGCTCCGCGAGCAGATCGCGGCGAAATTCGAGTCCGATAACGGGATCACGTATAGCCCAGACGACGAGGTTATCGTTACCGCTGGAGCGAGCGAAGCGGTCTTCATCTCGATGATGGCGATGGTCGATCCGGGTGCGGAAGTCCTGATCCCTGACCCGTGCTGGACCTATGCGCCGAGTGTCCGTGCTGCTGGCGGCACTCCTGTTCGGTATCCCTTAGATCCCGAGAACGATTTCCAGCCGGACATCGAGGCGTTGGAATCTCAGATCAGCGATGACACGGCCTTACTGATCCTGAATAGCCCGCAGAACCCAACGGGGAGCGTTATAGACGATGACCATCTACGGGCAATACGTGATCTCGTCGTAGAGAACGATATATACGTACTCTCCGACGAAATCTACGAGAAAATAATTTACGACGAAAGCGAACATCGGAGTCCGGCCTCGCTTACCGGCATGTACGATCGGACGATTACGATCAACGGTGTTTCGAAAGCGTACTCGATGACCGGGTGGCGAGTCGGATATATCGGCGCACCGAAAGAGTTGGCCGACGTACTCCTGCGAATGAGACAGTACACGACGACGTGTGCCCCCTCGATTTCGCAACACGCTGCGCTCAGGGCCCTGCAGGGAGATCTCTACGAACCGCTGGTCGAAGCGTTTTCGGACCGGCGAACGCTGGTTTGTGAGCGGATGGACGACATCCCGGGAATGACTGCGCCGGAACCGGAGGGCGCGATCTATGCGTATCCGACAGTTCCGGACGTCGGAATGGACGGGCGCGAGTTCGCGTGGTCACTCCTCCAGGACGCCGGAGTCGCGCTCGTTCCGGGGGACGTCTTCGGATCGAATTCGGACAGAATTCGAATCGCCTACTCTAACTCCCTCGACAGAATCGATACCGCGTTCGACCGTATTGAGGAATGGGTGGAAACGCGACAGCGTTCCGAGATCGAGGGAGATCTGTGACAGAATGAGACGATTCTAAATAGTCGTAGTCGAAGAGCTCCGTGTCTCGGCTTCTGCGAAGCACTGGTATTCGCTCTCAGAGTCGGTCAGATCTTGGCAACACTCGCTGGATACCCGAATTTATTTGACCCTGAATGCCCCATCAGTAGTTGATGCGAGTCCTCATCACAGGTGCTAACGGTACCGTTGGAAGCGCTATCCTCTCGGAGCTAGGTGACCAGGAAGAGTACGAGTTCACGTGCCTCGACGCCGAAGACCATCCCGAGCGGGAGACAGTCGTCGCTGACATCACGAACTACGACGAGATTCGACCGCACTTCGATAACCAGGACGCAGTCATCCATCTCGCGGCCGCAGCAGAACTCAGCGTGCCGTGGGACACGGTCGAAGACACGAACATTAGAGGGATGTACAACGTGTTGCAGGCCGCTGCCGATGCCGAAGTGGAGAACTTCATTTTCGCCTCTTCGATTCACACCATCGGGATGTACGAAATCGAAAACTCGCCCGAACTCTATGATCCCGAGTACGACCTTTCGGTCACGCACGAGGAGCCCCCACGGCCGGACTCCTTCTACGGCGTCTCGAAAGTGCTCGGCGAAGCACTCGGACGACAGTTCGTCGAAAGCAAGGAGAATCCGCTCGGCGAGCTCCATCCCGTTTACGAGACGAACCTTCGCGACTATCCGACCAGCTTCTATTCGCTCCGGATTTTGACTGTTCTCGACGAACCGTACGATCACCCGTACGGTCTCGCTGAAACGGGTGTCGACGAAGGATGGTGGGAGCGGGATAGTGACGAATACGATCTCATGGTCGATCGGATGAAATGTACGTGGCTTTCCCACCGGGATCTGGGTCAACTGGTGGAACGCTGTCTACAGGACGATTCGATCGATTTCGATGTCTTCTGGGGAGTAAGCGACAACGAGTCGACGTGGGTCGATCTAGAGCATAATCGAGAGGTTCTCGGCTACGATCCGAAAGACGACGGGAGCGAATGGGACTCCCCGCCGGAATGAGCTGACGAATATTTCCGGAACCGGTATCTTTTTACCTTGCAACGCTAAGTTACGATGTATGCCAGATTCGGGAGAATTAGAGATATTTCGGCACTCACTCAAGAGTATCGTCGAAGAAATGGGCACGACGCTCCAACGAACGGCCTACTCAACGAACATCAAGATCCGCCGCGATCACACGTGTGCGCTTTTCGATTCGGAGCTCCGTCACATTTCTCAGCACGATATCGCTCCGCAGCATATCGGCTCGCTGGTTTCGGTCGTTCCGAAGAACATCCCTGACTGGGAAGACGAACTTTCGCCCGGGGACGGGATCCTCATCAACGATCCGTACAAGGGAGCCGTTCATCTCCCAGACGTGATGCTGATCTCACCGCTCTTTCACGACGACGAGATCATCGGGTACGCCGCTAACTCAGCACACCACGTCGATATCGGTGGCGGAACTCCCGGCGGTATTCCGAACGACAATACCGAACTGTACGGAGAGGGAATGGTCATTCCGGGCGTCCACGCGGTCGAAGACTGGGAGTACGACGAAAACGTCCTCTCGTTCATCCTCCGAAACGTCCGCGAACCGAAAATGCGACGCGGGGACTATCAGGCGCAGCTCGGGGCGAACCGCATCGGTGAAAAGCGGTTCGTCGATTTACACGAAACGTACGGACGGGAGCGAACCAACGACTATCTCGACGAACTCCTCGATTACACGGAACGACGTGTTCGCGCAGCGATCGAGAAGTTGCCGGACGGATCCTTCTCAGCGTCGGACGAAATGGACGGAGACGGGATCGTCGATGAACCCGTCCAGTTGACGCTGACAGTCACGATCGAAGGCGACGAGATGACCGTCGACTTCACCGGAACGGCGGAGGAGAACAGGGGTCCGCTCAACTGTACCCCCGCAATGGCGTTCGCAGGAGTGATGTCCGTTGCGATGGCGTTCATCGGTGAAGATCTACCGAAGAACGACGGTTTCTATCGTCCGTTCGAAGTCATCACGCCGGAAGGGACGATGGTGAATCCGACCCAGAACCGTCCCGTCGCAGCGGGCTGGGAAATCCCGATGCGTGCAGCGGACCTGATGACGAAGGCCATGGCCGAGCCGGTTCCCGAACAGACGATCGGCGCCACGAAGGGGATCGTCTGTAATACCGCATTCGGCGGACGTGATCCGCGAGACGACGAAGAGTACGTCTATTACGAGACGGTGGCCGGTGGCTACGGCGGTCGGGCCGAAAAAGACGGGATGGACGCAGTTCAGACTCACTTCCAGAACACGGCGAATAGCCCGATAGAGGAACTCGAAACCGAACTGCCCGTCTATGTTCGAAAATACGCCCTCATTCAGGACTCCGAGGGTGCCGGGCGCCAGCGCGGCGGCCTGGGCGTTCGGCGAGACCTCGAGTTCTATGACCACGAGGCGTCGTTCTCGTTGCTGACGGACCGGACGAAGTCACAGCCCTGGGGCGTGTTCGGCGGTAATCCGGCACGAGCGGCACGGTTCTACCGGAATCCGGAGACAGACGAGGAAGAACCGCTACCGTCGAAGTCGACGACGAAGTTAGAACCGAACGATGTCGTGAGTATTCAGACTCCCGGCGGTGGCGGATACGGAGATCCGCTGGAGCGCGATCCGGACGCGGTACTCGAAGACGTCCAAAATGACAAAGTATCGGAAGAGAAAGCCCGAACCGAGTATGGTGTTGTCATCACACAGAACGATGTCGACTACGAAGCGACCGAAGAACGACGCAGAGAGTTGTCTGAAAACGGACCGGCGAACGGAGGTGACCACGAATGACTATTCGTATCGGCGTTGACACCGGTGGGACGTTCACGGACGTCGTTCTCTACGACGACGAAACGGGAGAGATTCACACCACAAAGACTCCGTCAACGCCCCCGGAGTTCGACCGAGGCGTGCTCAACGGAATCGACAAAATACTAGAAATAACGGACACCGACGGGGAACGGACGTCATATCTCAGCCACGGAACGACGGTCGGAACGAACGCCGTCCTCGAAAGCGAGATCCCCGACCTCGGTCTCATTACGAACAGCGGACTCCGTGACGTGCTCGAGATCGGTGATCAAACGCGGCCGGAGCTCTACAATCTGCAAGCGGACAAGCCGCCGGGCCTCATTCCGCGCAAACACCGCTTCGGTGTCGAGGGCCGTCTGAACGCCGACGGTGACGTCGTAGACGAACTCGACGAAGACGACGTTCGAGACGCCGTCACGGAACTCGAGGATGAGGGAGTAGACTCCGTCGTCGTCTCGATGTTGTTCTCGTATCTGAACGACGAACACGAACGGCGTATCGGTGAGATTATCGAGACCGAGACGGATCTCGATTACGCGCTTTCGTCCGCGGTGTATCCCGAAACCCGCGAGTACGACCGCACGGTCACGACGGTGTTGAACGAGGCCGTGAAGATCACTATTCAGGACTATCTCGGACGGTTAGACGCCGGGATCGAAGAGCGGGGCATCGACGTCCCGCTGAACGTGATGCACTCGGGCGGCGGTATCTTCGGAACGGAGCAGGCGACGGACTTCGCACTCCGAACGGTCCTATCAGGGCCGGCCGCAGGTGCGGTCGCGTGTCAAGACGTGAGCGTGAACGAAGGGTTCTCCAACGCGATCGGTCTGGACATGGGCGGAACGAGCGCAGACGTGAGCATCGTCGAGGACGGGTCCATCGTTCGGTCGACGGAGGGAGAGATCAACGATCTCCCGATCAACACTCCGCTCGTAGACATTAGCACGGTTGGGGCCGGAGGGGGAAGCATCGCGTGGATCGACAATGGCGGTGGACTTCGAGTCGGACCGAAATCCGCTGGTGCCGATCCCGGACCGATCTGCTACGGGCGAGGCGGTACCGAGCCGACGGTCACTGATGCGAACCTGATCCTCAAACGAATCGACCCGGACGCCTTCCTCGACGGCGATATGCAGCCCGCGATGGAGCGTGCCCGAGATCTCTTCGAAGACAAAATCGCCGAGCCCCTCGGTCTATCGATCGAAGAGGCCGCCCTGGACGTCCTTCGAGTGGCGAACGCCAAGATGGCCCGTGAGATTCGTCGGGTAACCATCGAGCGGGGACGTGACCCCGCAGACTATACCCTCGTCCCGTTCGGGGGTGCCGGTCCGCTACAGGCACCGTCGGTCGCTCAGAATATGGACATGGACTCGATCTTGCTACCGCGGACGCCCGGCGTACTCTCTGCGCGTGGGCTTCTCTTAGCCGACGTCCGCATGGACGAGTCGCAGGCATACACCGGAAAGGAGATCGAGGCCGGAAACGTTCGCGAAGAGTTCAGTTCGCTCGAAGGAGACCTCCTGTCTCGGTTCGCTGAGCAAGGGTTCGAGGAGACCGAGGTCGAACTGACCCACCAGCTCGACTTGCGGTATTCCGGTCAGGCGTACGAGCTTACCGTGTCACTCCCCGGCGAAGCCGATAGCAGAGAAAACCTGGAGGCCGGAATCGACCGGTTCCACGAGCAACACCGTGAACTCTACGGATACGCGATGCCCGAGGAACCGGTCGAACTCGTCACGCTTCGATTGACGGGGACGGTCTCGACGGAGAAGATCACCGACGAAGTATCGATAGAGGAGCGAGATCCCGTGAAGTCATCTCGTGACGTATACTTCGAAGAACCGGGATTCGTTGAAACGCCGGTCGTCGATCGAGCGGCGCTGCTGATCGGAGAAACGCTCGAAGGACCCGCGATTATCGAGGAATCCGGTTGCACGTCGATTATTCCCCCGGAGACGACCGCAACCGTCACCGAACGTGGGAACCTTCAGATTCAGCTGTAACCGGTCAACGATCCGTTTCCCGGACAGAACGAACACTAGCGCGAAACGGCCTACTTCTTTCGTGTTGATCGACCCGTCTAGTCGAGCCCGTTTGAGAAGGAGAGGGCTACTCGTCGCAAGTGTCTCTGTGGGCCAACGAGCTCCTCAGCGGGAGCGGAGACGGGAACGGAGAAGAATCTCGAGAGAGCGAGCGGACGGTGACGGTCACCAGAGCGTTCACTGACCGACTCCTCGAGACAGGTCGTTCAACAGAGAGAGCACGTTCACAGGCGGTCTAGAACGGGGTGCATCGGCTAGCTGCCAGCGGATGTGCCCATCGACGGTCACGAGAGCAACGCTCTCGTACGGCTCGTCAGAACTCCGTGAGTTCTGCAGCCGGACCACCAATCGCGGATCGCTATCGACGAGACCGCTGCCGAGAGTAGAGCGGTCCGAGGTGTGCGCTGCGGGAGACACCGAGCCAGCGTTGCTTCTCGACGTCGCGCTGTTTGGGCGCCATGGCGCTGGACCGGCCGCTGCCTTTCTCCATCGAGTCCGTATCAAAACGTAGTGGTCGAGAGCGAGTTCCGTGTCGGCGAAACCACCGCTATCTCACGGAGTCCGTTCAATAACTGATCGCGCTCTATGCAACGTTTTTCTCTTCTATTAGCATCCCCTTCTTGAACCGATCGCTATGTAGCGGGGAGATATCGACGAGGTCCGTCTCGCCCGTCACCACGAGGTCAGTGACGATTTGGCCAGTTGCAGGGGCATGTTGGAATCCGTGGCCGGAGAACCCTACCGCGTTAATGAATCCGGGGATCGTCTCTTCGATTATCGGATGGTGGTCCGGCGTGACAGCATACAGACCGGCCCACCCGCGCTTTATTTCCGAATCAAGTCCGAAATAGGTGGAATATTCAGACACGTGCTCGATCACGGTCGCCATCCACTCGAGGTCGACTTGCTTCGAGTAGGTGTTGGGATCGACATCGGGGTCGTGGCTCTCGAAGTGCCCACCGGCTACTGCTGCACCCTCGCGTTCAGGCCGGAAATATGCGCCCGTATCTAAGTCGATCGCGTAGGGATCTGACTCCGGAACGGGCGTTTCCGGATTGATGATAGAGCACTGACGTCGACGGGGCGCAACCGGAAGAGACACGTCAGCGAATTCGGCGATACGGCCGGCCCACGCGCCGGCAGTGTTTACGACGAAGTCTGCGTTCAGCGTGGCATCTTCCGTCTCGACACCGACTACAGCGCCGTCTTCGCGAAGGACGTCTGTGACGGCTGTTTTCGTTTGTATTTCGACTCCGACCTCTTGTGCTGCCTGTGCGTAGCCTTGTAACGCGAGGTGTGGATCCGCAAAGCCGTCCGTCGGACAGTACGTCCCTAGCTTAAACAGGCTCGGTTTCAGTCCGGCACAGTAGTCGGTCATCTCTTCCGGCTCGACGATTTTGCTCTCTACTCCGAGCTCGTTTTGCATCGCGACGTCTTCTTTGAAGCCGATCGCTGTTTCTTCCTCGCGAGCGAGGAAGAGGTATCCTATCTTCCGGTACTGAATATCGACGCCGAATTCTTCTTCAAACTGGTTCCAGACATCAGCACTGATTTTCGAAAGCTCCACGTTCACCGGGGTGGAGAATTGCTTTCGAATTCCGCCCGCTGAACGTTCTGTGTTTCCACTCCCGATATTTCCTTTTTCTACCACGGTGACGTCAATTCCTTGTTTAGCGAGATAGTATGCGCTTGACAATCCGATTATTCCACCGCCAACTATCACAACATCCATAGAAGAAGGTCACGCGCTTACCATATATATTTTTTTGAAAAATACTTGTAGGATTTGGATGGAATAACTAACTCTTCTGTGCTCAGGTAGCAGACCGTATGGAGATTGTCCTAGAGGAACATTTGCATTTATCAAATTCATAGTGCGATCTGAGAACGATTCACAGCATACAGCTCAGACAGAAGAGTAAATAATTGTATGTGAACTCCTAGGCGGTTGCTGATAGTTCCCTATATTACAACTGTACATCTGTAATATCATGCCTACGTTTTGCTATGCGGTCCTGTCAATAGTATAATGGTACTGCGGTGGATTTGATATATACTATGCGTGCCTAACTCTAACACCCAGGTGTTGTCCTTACAACGTTTAAACTCGAAACGGGAGCGGATCTTCTTCATCCGAAAATCTCTCGATTCGAAGGCTATAGTTCCAATTCTAGCGTCGCCCGAACGGCGAATCTCCGCCCTGTGGGCAATCAGAAAGCCATCAAACTGTTACCGGCACTACTCTCGCGAGATGCGTCAATGACGACACGCCCCCTCAAACACTACCAATAACCTCCTCGAATAGCATACATCGGGGGTCCTCCACCGCTATAGTCCATGTGAAAACCGGCACTGAAGGCCGGAAGCGGGACCAGCCGCTGTGTCATGTGCGCGCTCGGGTGGGACAATCGCGATACCAGTACACTATGTTTTGGCGACGAGGGTTATCGGCGAATCAACGATGCCGTTCAGACTGGCCGACAGTCAGCGAGAACCGCTTCTACTGATCGGTCTTGGCCTACGAATAGGGACGAACGAGAGTTTTCTCGGAAATACGTCGGCTGTACAAGGACGAACACGTCGCTGGGAACGTGTCTGCCAATACTTTCGAGAACCACACATCACTGATGCAACGATGGTTCGTCCCACATCAAGGCGTCTGATGGCAATTTCACAGTGTATCACTGACCGATTCGACACCCTATGTTTCTGAAATTCTAATATCAGAGATTGAAACGTACGAAAGTAAAATGATAGACCGTTATCTTTATAGGGCATGGTATGGACTAACTGACTGCATGGCAAAAGACCAGTACTCACGCTGGAAAGCAATCCTAATACCAGCCATTGTAGCACAGTCAGTAACTATCGCAGGTGGCCTCGCCACGGGCCGTGAAGTTATGGAGTACGCGGGGCAGTACGGCGCATACGGAAGTATAGTCATCGCTGTCTTCGCAGTGGGAATGATAACGATGAGCGTTATCATCTATGAGTTTGCACGTATCTTCAAGACATACGATTACGGCTCATTCATGCAGAGATTGATCGGAAAGGGGTGGATCCTTTTCGAGTTCGTCTATGTCATCATCGCTCTGGTGATTTTGGCTGCCGTTGCGTCGGCAGCAGGGAGTATTTCCGCTGATATCCTAGGGGTCCCGAGTTTCCTCGCAGTCACAGCCCTGCTCGCGGTTTCAGGCGTTGTTATGTATCGCGGGCGAGAAGCGATAGAGCGATTCAAAACGGTCGGCTCAGCCCTGCTCTACGTCGGGTATATAGTGGTCGCAATCGTATCGCTATCGTATGCTCCCGGCAATGTAACGGCTGTCTTCACCTCAATGAATACCTCAGCGGTTGACGCTAGCTTAACTGATGCCGTGGTGAGCGGCTTAGTTTACACGGGCCTATTATTAACAATATTCCCGCCCGTGCTTCACACGCTCGATTACCAGCAGACGAGAAGTGAAGCAGTACTCTCGGGAGTCGTTACGGGAGTTATGGTGGTCGTCCCGTTCCTACTAGTCTATATCTCGATGATGGCGTTCTACCCCAGCAGTGAGATCGTCGGGGCTGAAGTTCCCCTGTTCAATATGCTTCAGGAAGCTAGTGGGTTTTACATTATTGTCGGCTACAGTCTCCTAATCGGTTGGACGCTTATTGAATCGGCCGTTGGCCATTCTTACGCTGTAATGGATCGTGTGGACAAAAATATAAAAGAGATCAACATTGGAAGTCTCGAGAAGATAGATGGGATCAGTCAACAACAGAAGGGGGCTCTCGGTCTCGGCTTCCTGTTGACTGCTCTCTTACTGTCTCGTGTCGGAATTATCACTCTGGTCGGTACCTACTATCGGATTTTGGCGTATATGCTCATCGCACTATTCGGATTGCCGCTACTCACAGTCGGAATATATAATATCGTCAATACCGATCCGAAAAAACAACCGGTTCCTACCAGTGATTGATGAGTAGAAATGAAACTACCTAATCGAGATTTGAGCTTTGTAAACCTCCAGGGTTACAATTAATCCGGACCTCGCTCGAGTGACGTCGTTGAACGAACGGAGGGAACGAAACCACCCATCGTTCCAGGGGAACAAATACCGACATCGGCGTACCGGCGAGTTCGGTGACACCGATGCCACAGAAGGTGACTCAAACCATCCGAGAGACGATGTCTATCCGTTGCTCTCCGCAGTGACCGAAATCGTATCTACCATCTCGTCTCAGTTGAGTTGAGCGTCGCTTCCGGTTCTGCCTTGCGGATCGATTCGGTATTTGGCTCCGTTGTTTCCGACTCGTCAAACGAGGAACCGGACGACCAGTTGCTGTATAGTGATTAGGAAGATACTTTGCTGATTACAGTGTTATACGGTAACAGAGATGTCCGTACTCTGGTTAGATGAGATTAGTGCTGGTGATCTCGAGAAGGTCGGCGGCAAAGGAGCCTCCCTGGGTGAGCTGACGGGTGCTGGGCTGCCCGTACCCCCGGGATTCGTCGTAACCGCCGGGACCTATCGATCGTTCATCGAAGAAGCCGAAATCGACGAGGAACTGTTCGCCGCGGTCGACGTCGACGTCGACGACTCGTCGGCGCTGGCCGACGCCGCCGACCGCGCCCAGGAACTCATCCTCGAGACGCCGTTCCCCGACGAACTGCGCGAGGAAATCCTCGAGTCCTACCGACAGGTCGGCGACGGGGAGGCGTTCGTCGCGGTGCGGTCGTCGGCGACGGCCGAGGACCTGCCCGACGCCTCCTTCGCCGGACAGCAGGAGACGTTCCTCAACGTCACCGAGGAGGCGCTGCTCGATCGCGTCCGGGAGTGCTGGGCCTCGCTGTTCACCCAGCGGGCGATCTACTACCGCCAGGAGCAGGGCTTCGACCACTCAGCCGTGAACATCGCGGTCGTCGTCCAACAGATGGTCGACGCCGAGAAGTCCGGCGTGATGTTCACGAGCCATCCCTCGACGGGCGATCCGACGATGATCATCGAGGCCGCCTGGGGACTGGGCGAGGCTGTCGTCTCCGGAGCCGTCTCCCCGGACAACTACGTCGTCGAGCGCGAGGACCGAGCGATCGACGTCACCGTCGCCGAGAAGAAGGTGATGCACGAAAAGGACGAAGAGACCGGCGAGACCGTCGAGAGCGAGGTCCCACAGGACAAGCGCAACCAGCGAGTGCTCAGCGACGACGAGATCGGCGCCCTGATGGATCTCGGCGAGCGCGTCGAGGACCACTACGACGAACCCCAGGACGTCGAGTGGGCCATCGTCGAGGGCGACGTCTACATGCTCCAGTCCCGCCCGATCACCACCATCGACGAGGACTCCAGCGACGGTGGGGCTACCACCACCGAGGCGACCAGCGGCGTCGATACCTCGAAGGGACTGACCGACGGCAGCGGCGGCGTCCAGGCTACCGAAGGCGGCAGCAGCGCCGGCTCGAGCGGGAGTTCGGGTGCCTCCGGCGAGGTCATCGTCGACGGCCTGGGCTCGAGTCCGGGCACCGTCAGCGGTCCGGCCCGAATCGTCACGAAACTCGACGATCTGGCCAAGGTCGGCGAGGGAGACGTCATCGTCACCGAGATGACGATGCCAGATATGGTGCCTGCGATGAAGCGGGCGTCGGGAATCATCACCGACGAGGGCGGCATGACCAGCCACGCCGCCATCGTCTCGCGCGAACTGGGCGTTCCCGCCATCGTCGGGACGACCAACGCGACGTCCGTCTTAGAGGACGGGCAGGTCGTCACGCTCGACGGCGACAAGGGCGCCGTGTTGGAGGGCTCTGCGGTCGAACCCGACGAGGAGACCGAGCCCGTCGAGGAGGTCCGCCCGCAGTCGCCGGTCAAGCCCATGACCGCGACCGAAGTCAAGGTCAACGTCTCGATCCCCGAGGCTGCCGAACGCGCGGCGGCGACCGGCGCCGACGGCGTCGGTCTCCTCCGGACCGAGCACATGATCCTCTCGCTGAACCAGACGCCCGCGAAGTTCATCGACGAGAACGGCGAGGATTCCTACATCACGGAGCTCGTCCAGGGAATCCGTGGGGTCGCTGACGAATTCTACCCCCGTCCCGTCCGCGTCCGAACGCTGGACGCCCCTACTGACGAGTTCCGCCAGCTCGAGGGCGGCGAGAACGAACCGAAAGAGCACAACCCGATGCTGGGTTACCGCGGCATCCGGCGCTCGCTCGACCGCCCCGACGTCTTCGCCCACGAACTCGAGGCGTTTCGGCGGCTCTACGAACTGGGCTACGATAACGTCGAAATCATGCTCCCGCTGGTCAATGACGCCGAAGACGTCTATCAGGCCAAGGGACTCATGAGAGAGGCCGGTATCGATCCCGAGAAGCGCCGCTGGGGTGCAATGATCGAGACGCCGGCGTCGGCGCTGTCGGTCGAGGAGATGGCCGAGGCGGGTATCGACTTCGCTTCGTTCGGCACCAACGACCTCACCCAGTACACGCTCGCAGTCGACCGCAACAACGAGAACGTTGCTGACCGCTTCGACGAACTCCACCCCGCCGTCCTGCGGCTGCTCGGCGACGTCATCGAGACCTGCCGCGAACACGACGTCGACACGAGCATCTGCGGGCAGGCCGGCTCCAAGCCCGAGATGGTTCAGTACCTCGTCAACGAGGGTATCAGTTCGATCTCGGCCAACATCGACGCCGTCCGCGACGTCCAACACGAGGTCAAGCGCGTCGAACAGAAGCTCCTGCTCGATTCACGTCTGAACGAATAGCGCGCTACGCGGGAAGCGGGGAAGTGCGTCTTTCACTGGATCGGTATCGGTGGCTACGACTCACCCCGTGTTCTTCATGCCGGCGGCGACGCCTTTGACCGTCAGCCGGAGGGTTCGTTCCTCGACGTCGGTGCGGTGGTTCTGATCGAGGAGATGGACCTGTAGCAGGTTCAGCGGGTCGACGTAGGGGTTGCGCCGCTCGAGATTCTCGCCGAGCCAGTCGCGGGTGTGGAGATCCTCGCGCCGGGCGATCTCGGTCACCAACTCCGTCGCCCGCTGGTACTCGTCACAGACACGCGGGAAGAACCGCTCGCGGAGGTCGGACTCCGCCAGACCGGCGTACTGTTCGGCGATCTCGAGTTCGGTGCGAGAGAGCGAGAGGGCGGCGTTATCGAGCGTCGTCCGGAAGAACGGCCACTCGTCGTACATCTCCTGGAGGGTCTCCATCGAGCCGCCGTCGTCCAAGTACGCGTCGATGCCGGCGGCGAGGGCGTACCAGCCCGGCAGAATACACCGTGACTGGGTCCAAGAGAACACCCACGGGATCGCCCGGAGGTCCTCGACGGTTCGTTCCCCGCTGCGGGAAGCTGGACGCGAGCCCAAATCGAGGTCCTCGATAACGGTGATCGGTGTCGCCTGCTCGAAGTACCGAACGAACCCCTCGCTCTCGAGGAGGTCGCGGTACTCCCGCCGGGCGACGTCGGCCATGGTCTCCATCGCCTCGAACCACTCCGTGGGGATGTCCTCTTCGGGCCGGTCTATCGCCTGCTTTCGCGCCCGGAGCTGGGCGTTGAGCATCTGCTCGATGTTGCGCTCGGCGATACGGGGATTACCGTACTTCTCGGCGATCGCTTCGCCCTGTTCGGTGAACTTGACCTGACCGGTGATCGTGTTGTTGGGCAGCGCGAGCAGCGCCTCGTTCATCGGGCCGCCGCCGCGGGAGATCGAGCCGCCGCGGCCGTGGAACAGCCGCATCTGGACGTCGTAATCGTCGCAGATCTCGCCCAGCCGGCGCTGGTTCTTGAACAGCGACCAGTTAGCCGCCAGATAGCCGTTCTCCTTGTTCGAGTCCGAGTAGCCCAGCATGATCTCCTGGGTCTGCCCGCGGGCCTCGAGCGCTTGGCTGTAGGCTTCGTTCTCGAAGAGCGTGCCCATGATTCGACGGGCTCCCGAGAGGGCGTACTCGGTCTCGAGCAGGGGGACGATGTCGATTCCGGAGTGTTCGGGCAGGGAGACGACGCCGGCCTGATCCGCGAGGAACAGCACCTCGAGGACGTGGCTGGGCTCGTCAGTCATCGAGATGGCGTAGGTGTCGATGGCCTCGACGCCGTACTCGGTCTGCCAGTCTCCGAGGCTGTCGAACAACTCGAGCACTCGCGCCGAGTCGTCGGACAGTCCCTCGGTCTCGCTGAGGTCGATGAGGGGATCGTCCTGCAGGACTGCGTCAGTCAGCAGTTCGACGCGTTCGTCCTCCGAGAGCGACGTGTAGTCAATTCCCTCGCGCTCGAGGGCTTCGGCGATGGCGTCGGTGTGTTTCTGCTGGTGTTCGCGCAGATCGAGGCTGGCCAGCGAGAAGCCGAAGGTGGCGACCTGTCGGCGGATCGGATCGACGTGGGCCTCGACGACGCTCTCACTGCCGTTGTTCTGTAGGCTCTGGGCGATGACCGCGAGGTCATCGAGCAGTTCCTCGACGTCGTCGTAGCCGCCGGGCCGAACGTCGCCGACGCGGTCGAGGCGCTCGCGCATGAGTTTGAGTTTCTGACGGTAGGGCTCTCCCGGGTATCGCTCCTCGGCCGTGCGGGCGCTTCCCGGCAGCCGCTCGCGATCCTCTTCGAGGGACGCCTCGAACTCGGTGCCCGTGTTAATACGGTTGCCGTCCTGACTCAACACGCCCGAGAGCCGTTTGAGCTCGTCGCGGTACTTCTCGAGGATGATCTCGCGCTGGCGTTCGAGCGTGGTGGCGGTCACCTCGGGCGTGACGTAGGGATTCCCGTCGCGGTCACTGCCCGCCCACGAACGGAACTCGAACAGTTTCGGAATCTCGAGGTCGCCGTCGATCTCCGCGTCGATTGCATCGTCGAGTTCGTCGTAGACCTCGCCGACCACGTCGAACAGCGTGTTCTCAAGGTACCACTGGACGTTGCGCGCCTCGTCTTCGGGTTCGGGCTGACGGTTGCGCACCTGCGGCGTCTGCCAGAGACTCGTCACTTCCGCGTCGATGTCCCGCCAGACCTGTTCCTCCTCCTTCTCGGTCAACAGCCGTTCGTCTAAGGTCTCGAGGGACGTCGCGATAGAGCGAAGTTTGGACTTCACGGTCTTGCGCCGGGCTTCAGTCGGATGGGCCGTAAACGTCGGCTCGATAAGGACGTCGTCGAGGATCCGCTCGACGGTCTCAGCGTCGCTCTCGCTGAGTTCGGCGGCCGCCGTCTCGAGACTGTCCTCGAGCGTTCCCTCGTCGGATTCCGTGCGGATCGTCCGGACCCGCTCGCGCTTCTCCGCGAGGTTGATCAGTTCGAAGTAGGTCGTAAACGCCCGCGCGACGATCCGCTGTTGGTGGGGCGAAAGCCCCTCGAGTCGCGAGATCAGCGGCTCTCGCGACTCGAGATCGGCCGTTCGGTACTCGATCGCCGCTTGTCGGCAGGACTCAACGGTCTCGAACGCCTGGTCCGAAGTCTGGTCGGTCAGAACATCGCCCAGTAGTGCACCGAGCTCTCTGACATCGCGCTGGATTGATCTATTATGCGGACTCATGGCACGTCTTTACACATAGATCGAAACTACGGATAAATTCATCGGTTAGTTATCGAATCACACAGCTGTCTTCTCTTCCCTGGACACAGTGCCGATAACGTCGGTCTAGTCGGGAACAGGACTTCCGCTCGAGAGAGACGAACGTACACACTGTCTGGGAACATCGACGGAGTCGCCGTAAGCGATGGTCTCGAACCCATCGGGAGTGAGAGAAAGTAGCTATATCGTGAATCCGATAAGCGGATCATGTGGGTCTTTGTAGAACGTATGTTCCGCAACGATATATGCAGACCCGGTTACCTGGGGTGTCACCATCTCGACTCCGTTGCTGGTTTCCGTTTCTAAAAGCGTTCCTTCGAATTCAGTTCCAATAACACTTTGATATGGATATGATTCGTCGAGGTCGAGATCGCCATTTTCGTATAGATAGGTCATCTTCGCACATGTTCCGGATCCACAGGGAGACCGATCAATTTGATCTCGGTTACCGTAGATAACGATATTCCGATCCGGATCACCATGTTCATAGAATTCGACTACTGAGACGTCGTGTACTGTCCCCTCGACTGGGTGCTCGATACTCGGCTGCTCGTTCAATTTCCGGCGGATAGCTCCGCCGTATTGTTGAAAGTTGTCGGCTCTTTCGGGAATGATTGGCAAGCCAATATCACTGGCATCGACGAGTGCGAAGAGATTTCCCGAATAGACAAGGTCTACTGGTATTAGTTCCCGTTCAGCTCCTATTTCTACCGGCACTTCTCGTTCTTCAACGTAGAAAGAGTCAACGTTTTCAACGGCGACCTGAGAAACCCGATCGTTTTCCAGGGTCGGACGAGCACGCACAATTCCACAAGGAGTCTCTATCTTGAATACCTCCTGTGGTTCGAGTCGACCGGTCTCAATGAATGCCGTGACGATTCCGATGGTCGCGTGACCACACATATCTACATATCCACCACCGTCCATAAAGAACGTGCCAAAGTCGGCGTCAGGATGGGAGGAATCTACGATAGCCGCCCCGTACATGTCAGCGTGCCCGCGCGGCTCTTGCATAAGAAGCTGGCGTATCTCATCGTGATTTTCAGCGAAGTCTGCACGCTTCTCGCGGATATCGCCATCGTTCACGATCGGCTCGATCTCGTCCGTGATGATGCGAGTCGGTTCCCCGGCAGTGTGTGTCTCGAGAACAGTTATCTCACGCTCAGTATGCATGCTGTGTAAACACATGACGTGCTCATATATATCGTTTGCTCTGGAGGGCTGCTGGACAGAAACCAGGCAATTACCCCGAAGGGGAAGAAGACATTCGCGCAGTACGTCACCAATGGAATCGGTGTTATCGATATGCTCGGTGAGAGTAGGAGGCTGTCCCTCCCCATGGAATCCCGAAGGTCGAAATGAATAGCAAATAAAGTGGTAGTACCACTAATCCTGTGCTGTTGAAGCGCTGACCGGCCGCTCTGTCGGCCCATCTGGCGGCCAGACAAGTGATCCGATAATTCCTGCGGCGAATCCGAGCGGCGGCGCAACGAGCCGAACAGTAACGATAGAGGTCATCCCGAGTGAGATCCACGCGATCGTTGCAGCAGGACCGACAATAAGTGCACAGATGATACCTGCTTTAGAGACGTTATCTCTCCAGAAGAACAGTAGGGTGAACGCCGGACCGAATGCCGAGAACAGCCCGGTTCCGGAGTAGCTAACTAGCATGTACACCAAGTCCTCGGCGGTCAATGCGATAGCCAATCCAGCGGCGCCGACGAAAAGCGTCGCTATCCGGGATATTCGAAGTCGAACTTTCTCGCTGAACTCCCGTTCCTTTGCGATAACCTTGTTGTAGACGTCTTGGGCAGCGGCCGAACTGGCCACGACGAGTTGCGAATCAGCAGTCGACATCATCGCGGCGAGTGCGCCAGCGAGTAGTACACCACCAAGCAGCGCTGGCATATTATTCAAAATCATAAATGGTAATACCATCTCTCGATCCGCCTGCAGAGCTTGTGGCGCACCATAGAGGGCTCGTGCTAGGAGACCGATCAGAACCGCACCGGAAGCGGCCAGCACTGTCCAGAAAGACGCAATGACGACTCCTAATCGGCGGTCCTTCTCATCCCGTAGCGCCATCATCCTCGCAGCGAGATGAGGATAGCCGCCGAGGTAAGTGAAGAACCAGCTCAGGTTCGCACCGAGTAGAACCAAGACTGCTGCACCGCTCGTACCACCGAACCACGACGCTCGATTACCGCCAGAGGCCGCGAGACGCCCCATGAGCGAGAAAGAAGGGTCAGCGGCCACCTGAGCAAATAGTGTTATAGGTAAGATAACGAGCGTGAACACCATAAGTAACGCTTGCAAGGCGTCAGTCCAGACGACTGCGAGAAATCCGCCTGCGAGCGAATATGCGATAATCAGACCTGCGATGATTACTAACCCGGTACGCGGTGCAATTCCGAAGACCTGTTGAAGAATCTTCCCACCAGCGAGGAACTGCGAGCCAACGTACCCCATGTAGAATACGAATGTGATCAACGCCGGAAGAAGGCGTAGAACTGGTGTGTCACCGGGGAATTTCTCGGCCAGTAGACCGGTCGGTGTAACCGCACCCGTTTCTTTTCGTCCCTCCATGAACGGCCGTGAATAGAAGATCCATTGAACAATTGCTCCGATCGCTGAACCAGCCAATACCCAAACAGCTGAGAGTCCCACAGACCACGCCAATCCTGGCATGCCAAGGAGAAGCCACCCTGACATCGCAGAACTTCGTTCCGAGAGCGCCAGTGCCCACCCTGGGAGCTGATCACCCCCCAGGTAGAAGTCTTCCTCTGAATCGACACGCCTTGAGCCCCAATAGCCGATAGCTGCGACTATCAGTAGGTATCCGACTAGTCCGATCGCTGTGTTTGTGCCAGCTTGCACCATGAATCTACGTCTCACAGAGTGGCTTTCTGTGTATTAAAACTAGGCATATTTCAGATTAAATGGTGGAAATACCGTTGGACAGATGCGATTTTGCAACTGGAATGCTGCTAATGGAGTGGGAGTGAAAACACGATACGGAACACCACCAGTAGGCAATTGGTCTTCCTGTCCCCACCCGAGGAACTTGTATATATCAAACTGTCCCGGGAGAATCTCGCTCCGAATTAGCGGAGTGAAACTACCTCCGTTACAATAGTACGGTTGTAATTTCCAATATCGCTCTCAAGATACGATATAGATTCAGGTGGGCTCGCTATTAGACTGACAAATTTCCTCGCAGGACCTTTGACATATACAAATGAAAATGGTATCGAACATGTGGTTCCTCATAGGTAATCTGGAGACTATGAATTAATATCTCTTCTTGGGATATGCTCACACCAGTTTATCAGAATGGATAGAACAGCAAGACGGTCAGTATCCACGGTTTCGGCGCCACGTTTACTGAGAGTTTAAATATTATCGACCATAGGTGACTAGGTATTCTCTAGTCGGGTCAGTTTGAGAAGATGAGGTATCCTTATCGAAATTATCTATGTCACTCGAAGACTTCCTCAGCAAACCGGTCTATACGGTTTAGAGAGATCACGAGCGAAGAAGCGAATAGCGACACCGATATTTTTGCTAAGGGTTCAACAGAGCGTTGCGATGAGAGACGCTTTCCGCAGCAGACAGGAACAGCCGAAGCCACGGATATAGCTGTCAAGCGGCCTCTCGGCTGGCTATACACGTGTGTAGGTGACGTGCGGCGGTTCGGCACAGCCGATTAGATACATATATATATGTGGTTGTAGCTAGCATGCACCTGTAATGAGAGTCCTCGTTACAGCGAAAGAGGTCCTGACTGTTGAAGATAAGTTCGAGGTCGAGGAGACGACAATCGCTGACCAATACCTCAATCGTGATTTGAACGAGTGGGATAGCTACGCCGTCGAAGAGGCTGTCCAGCTCCAAGAAGCTGGAATCGTCGACGAAGTCGTGGCGGTGACGATCGGACCTGAAGAGTGCGAGGAAACGATCCGTCAAGTACTCGCAAAGGGCGCTGACCGCGCCGTCCGCATCTGGGACGACTCGCTCGAGGACGTCGATCTGCTGGACGTCGGCGCGAAGACGGAGATCCTCAGCGCCGTTATCGAGGAGGAAGATCCCGACCTCGTTCTGACAGGCGTTCAGGCCGGCGACGACAGCTTCGGTGCGACGGGCGTCTCCGTCGCTGAGGAAATCGGCTACCAGTGGGGTGCCGTCGTCAACCACCTCGAGCACGACCTCGAGGACGCCGCCTCGGTGCGACGCGAACTCGAGGGCGGGGTCGAGGAGCTGACTGACATCGAGCTCCCGGCCGTGCTGACGATCCAGACGGGGATCAACGAGCCGCGTTACGCCAGCCTGCGGGGTATCCGTCAGGCCCAGCGCAAGGAACTCGACGTCAAGGCGCTCGCCGACCTCGACGTCGACGAGAGCGTCATCGAATCCGAACTCGAGCTGACCGACATGTACGAACCCGAAAGCGAGAGCGACGTGACGACCTGGGAGGGCAGTCCCGAGGAGACCGCAGCCGAATTAGGTGACCTGCTTCGCGACAAGGGGGTGGCACCATGACGGACGTCCTGGCAGTCACGGACCACCGCCGCGGCGAGCTGCGCGACGTCAGCTACGAGATCATCACGGCGGGCCGCCAACTGGCCGACGAGACCGGCGGCGACCTGCATCTGGCGGTCGTCAGCGGCACTGTCAACGAGTTCGCGGAGGAACTCAACCGCGAGGGCGTCGACGCCATCCACACCGTCGACCACGGCAAGGAGTTCAACCACGACGTCTACACGCAGGCGATCACGCAGCTCTACGACGAGCTCGCACCTCAGTACGTGCTGGCGCCCAACAGCGTCAACGGCCTCGACTACGCCCCCGCCGTCGCCACCGAACTCGAATTGCCGATCGTCACCGACACGATCGACCTCGAGACCGACGGTGACACCCTCATCGCCACCCGCGAGATGTACGGTGGGAAGGTCGAAACCACCAACGAACTCGAGGGCAGTGCGGTGGTCACGATCCGCGGTGCCGAGTGGCCCGCTGCGGAGGGCACCGGCGACGCTTCGATCGAGACCTTCGACGCGACGATCGACGAAGACGCGATCGGCTCGACCGTCAACGGCTTCGAGGAGGTCGGCGGCGGCGACGTCGATATCAGCGAAGCGGACGTCCTCGTGAGCGTCGGTCGCGGGATCGAAGAGGAAGAGAACCTCCCGATCATCGAGGAACTCGCGGACGCGCTCGACGCGACAGTATCGTCCTCACGGCCGATCGTCGACAACGGCTGGCTGCCCAAGAACCGGCAGGTCGGCCAGTCCGGAAAGGTCGTCACGCCCGACGTCTACATCGCGATCGGTATCTCCGGCGCGGTTCAGCACGTCGCCGGCATGAAGGGCTCCGATACGATCGTCGCGATTAACACCGACCCCAACGCACCGATCATGGACATCGCTGATTACGCCATCGTCGACGACCTCTTCGACGTCGTCCCCGCGCTCACCGAAGAGTTCCAGTAGGTGAACAGGGGCATCGAACGGTCTGACGTGCACGAGAGCCGCGAAAAACCGCCTGAACGAAGTCCCACGGGTAGCGAGAGTGGGAGAAACGATTTTCGCGATTTGAAACGCAAACCGTTTCATAGTATTTTTGAAATAGCCGTTCTATATGCTATTGGAACACTGATACCGGTCCACTAACGGAATGTAAGCCCTACGACATCTGTAATAAGAGTTAAATTATCCGGCCATGTGCAATAGCATATGAGTGATGTGGCAGTAGCGGCATCAGTTACTCGTGAGACCTATGAGCCGATCGGAAGTACCGAATATGTGATGTTCTACTTACTCGTATCGATCGCGGTTGCTATCTTCGCGATCGGTGTCTACCGTCGGATCGCCCGTTACAGGAAGGGTGACGACGATGAGTTTCCCCGGCTGAACGAGTTAGGCGGACGAATCATCAGTGGGACGAAGGTCGTTCTGACGAACGAGAAGCAGTTCGATCGAGACCTCTACGGGGGACTGATGCACACGTTCGTTTTCTGGGGCTTCCTGACGCTGTTCATTGCGACGTCGATCCTCATGGTCGACGAATACGGCACCCAGCTACTTCTCGGAGAGTCGTTCTGGGTCGGTGACTTCTACCTCGTCTATCAGTTTATGGTCGATGCGATGGGGCTACTGTTCATCGTCGGACTCGGGATGGCGGTGTACCGGCGGTACTGGGTCCAGAATCGGCACCTGATCGGTCGACACACCTCGCTCGAGGACGACCTCTTCATCTGGACGCTCTTCTTGCTGGGCGTCGGTGGGTTCTTCCTCGAGGGCGTCCGCATCCTGGTGAACGAGTTCCCACAACATGAAGTCGTGAGCTTCGTCGGGTGGGGAACGGCACTGGCGCTCGAAGCACTGGGCGTACCGGCCGGTGAGAGCGCTCTCGGAGGCGCCCTCCACTGGATGGCCTGGTGGGGTCACTCGCTGCTCGCGCTCTTTTTCATCGCGTGGATCCCCTACGCCAAGCCGTTCCATATGCTCTCCTCGTTCGTCAACATCGTCGCCCGCGATGAGAAGGCCGGCAAACGGCTACCGAACGTTCCGTCCGATCTCGACGCCACCAACGCCGAATCCATCGACGACTTCACCTGGAAAGAGATCCTCGATCAGGACGCCTGTACCAAGTGCGGTCGCTGTTCGTCGGTCTGTCCCGCTAACGCCGCCGATCGGCCGCTAGATCCGCGTAATGTCATCCTCGATCTGAAGTCGTATCGAGAGAGTCTCGAGGCCGACGGCGAAGAACGACCCATCATCGCCGACGGCGGTGGCGCGAGCGCAGCGAGAGGTACGTCATCGGGCGGTCCGTCCGACGGAAGTACGAGCGTCATCGACACCGAGACGATGGAATCATGTATGGCCTGCATGGCCTGTATGGACGCCTGTCCCGTCGAAATCGAGCATCTCAAAAGTTTCACTCGGCTCAATCGGCAGATGACTGATCAGGGAGACA
This sequence comes from Haloterrigena sp. KLK7, assembly GCF_037914945.1. NCBI lineage: Archaea > Methanobacteriati > Methanobacteriota > Halobacteria > Halobacteriales > Natrialbaceae > Haloterrigena > Haloterrigena salinisoli. The sequence continues at coordinate 209,339 of NZ_CP149788.1, read as the reverse complement.
TCGACGCAAGCATGCAGGACGTCTTCCAGAACGTCATGCAAAACGGCAACACGTTCGGAAACTCGCCGCGTAATCGGGGCGACTGGGCCGACGAACTCGCGTTCGACGTGCCCGACGCTCGCGAGGAAGAAGTCGATTACCTCTGGTACGTCGGCGACTTCCCGAGTTACGACGAACGGAACAAGCAGGTCGCCCGCTCGCTGGCGACGATTCTGCAGGAAGCCGACGTCAGCTTCGGGATCCTCTTCGACGACGAGAAATACGATGGCAACGATATCCGACGGGTCGGCGAGGAGTTCCTCTACATCGAACTCGCCGGTCACCACGTCGAGACCTGGGAGGAGTGTGAGTTCGATACGATCATCTGTACCGATCCACACTCCTACAACACGTTCGAGAACGAGTATCCGGAGCTCAACTTCGACGAGTTCGCCGACGATCCGATGATGCCCTTCGAGTACGACGAGCAGTGGAACGAAGACGGCGAGATCGACGTCTACCACTGGACCCAAGCTGTCGAGGAACTCGTGACTGAGGGCAAACTCGAGCTTTCGGGTACCGAACTCGACTACACGGTCACCTACCACGACCCCTGTCATCTCGGCCGATACAACGACGAGTACGAGGCTCCGCGCGAACTTATCAAGGCCACGGGCTGTGAACTCGACGAGATGCCGCGCAACCGCGCGGATTCCTTCTGTTGTGGCGGCGGCGGTGGCGGCCTCTGGATGGACTTCGAGGAAGACCCGAAACCCAGCGAGGAGCGGCTTCGAGAGGCTCTCGAGGACACGGATAACGGTCCCGACGTGGAGAAGTTCGTCGTCGCCTGTCCGATGTGCATGACGATGTACGAGGACGGCCGCAAGACCGGTGGCTACGAGGACGAGATCGAGATCGTCGACGTCGCTGAACTCATCGTTGAGGCCATCAGCAAAGAAGAGAAGACGAAGTCTCCTCTGCAGGTCCGTTAGGAACACCGACTCAATCGCAGTGAACTGCCTCGGTGTCAAGTGGTTCGAGAGAGCAAAGCTCTCTCATCATCACGGAAGACGGTTGGTCTTCCGAACAACCCCGAGGCACTCGGCTGGCTCCGGCTGCAGATTAATACTCAATAGCATCTCGGTAACCTGTCTCTTTCGAATACTAGTCGAGAGTGAAATAGTTCAGTACTGAGTTCAATGGAAAACGGGTCCACGATTGGGTCGACGAATGCGATCGACAGTCAGTGATTGATGAAGATCGAAACCACATCACGCACAACAAAATAGTAGTTCTAGTTGATAAATGCCGCTATTGGCGCGTGATGTCGTTGATCCTCAGACGGGAAAATCCCAATATACGAGGCCATTCGACGACTACAACCGCTTTGATAGAGCGGTTCTTAGAAGTACTCACTGAGAGATATGATTGAGACGGCACTATATTTTCGTCGGTGAAGCAAGATATTTCCGGACTATACTCTCTCGAGTAGGATTCTGATCCCAGTGCGAAATAGGGAGGGTTGAAACGAATACCAACACATAATATATGGAATGATAATCTGAACAACTCATTTTAAAATCATTTCAGAACTCAGAACACTCGATGGACAAATCGAGACACGGAGCCAGTACTGCAGTCCAAAAGACTGAACACGATATCGATGGATAGAGAACCTCCGCAATCACACTCTTGATCCGCAATCTCACCACAGTGATCGAAGGGTATTGACCAGCTACGAGGAATAGCGAAGGCACTAGCAGTTTCTGGTTCCGTGATTCACTGTTCAAAACGAGGCAAGGGACTATTATAGTGGCGCTCGAAGTCGAACGTAATGAGTGAAACTGTCGACGTCTCGCAGCAGTGTGCGTTTCCGTCGGCGATCGACGTCACCGCCGTCTTAGACCGCCTCGAGATCCAGTTTCTGGACGTTCACGAACGTCGCGTAATCGTCATCTTTGCCGGCGCGATTCTCAACCTCGAGTGCCAAGAAGGCGAACTAACTGCGCTCGAGCGGGCAGAAATAACTGTTTACGATCTTCCAGTCAACAGCGGTAGTACGTCCGAAAGCGAGTACGATACAGCGATGGAACTCATCGATGATTTCGTCGATCAACTCCACACAACGTCTCAGTCGATGTAGGCAGTCCTCTCGACTACAGTACTACAGTAGCGCTACTCGGATTCACGCTTCTCGACGTCTACCTACCCCTGAGGCCCGCTAGGCCTGTGTCATTGCAGCTCGTTCTTCGCTCTCCGATTAAGGGCGGAACTTGAAGAGGAGGGGGCATTGAGATCGAACGACACGGGATACACCCACCCCACGTTTCCGACGTATCGAGGCAAGATTCGAACAGTTCCGAGACCGAGACAACGGTAGATGACAGCGGTGAACCCACACCCCCCACGTTTCCGTCGTTTCTTCAAGAGAGAGGGTGGGGGTGTCAGATGTCGGTTTTTCTTGCCGGTTCCAGATTGCGTTTCCTCGTTTTAGATAGCTAGATTAAAGAGGCTAGGTTGACTATAGTCCACTAAGCTAATTTCGTTTATTGGCAAAACGAATGTGTTTCGTTTTGTCGGCTGAAACGGAGGCTGTCTAGAATCCTCCTCTAACTGTTCTAGTTAGTTCGCATAGCCGGATTTCTCGTCCAATAGGTCTGGCTTCTGCGGATTCTCTCTGACAATTCCTCTCAGCACCCTTCCTTCAACTGCACCCAACCCCTCTCATCGAATTACGACGGAAACGTGGGGTGTGGGGGTGACGAAGAGAATCTTCCTCGATCGTCTCTATCGTCCCGCTATCGCCGGTATTCCGATTTACGTCGGAAACTTGGTAATCCTATCATATATCTTATTTCCCCTCTTCAATCTCTATAACCCCCTCTTGCGACTGAATTACGACGGAAACACGGGGTGTGCCCTCCCACTAGTTTTATACCCCCGCCGCTCACATTATGGTCTATCAAATGACGCCTGACTCCTCGTCCGGTTCCGTCGACGATCCACTCTTCGAGTCGGGGCATCGAATCTTCTCGAACAAGGATCTCCTGAAGATCGGTCACGTTCCCGACGCCGACCGGATCGTCGGTCGCGATGAAGAAATCTCGAAGTTGGCGAAGCGTCTGAACGGCGCCGTTCACGGGTACTCTCCGGAAAACGTGATGATTTACGGAAAGACGGGAACGGGAAAATCGTTGGTCTCGAGGCACGTCTGTCAACGCGCGCAAAGTGCGGCTCAAGAGGGGATTACGATCGGAACGGCGTATATCGACTGCGCTGAGGATAACACGGAAACACAGGCGATATCCTCTCTCGCCGCGAAATTAAACGACGAGTCCGTCACCGATATAACCGTCCCGCACACCGGTCTCAGTACGTCGAAATACTATAAACTGCTCTGGAACACGCTCGATGCGCAGTTCGACTCCGCCATCATCATCCTCGACGAGATCGATCTGATGAACGACGATAGTCTTCTCATGAAACTCTCACGAGCCGAGGAGGCGGGGAAAATCGACTGTAGCATCGGTGTCATCGCGATCAGTAACAAAATCCAGTACGTCGACAACACGAACGAACGCGTCAAGAGCAGCTTCCAGCACAAGGAGTTGTTCTTCAAACCCTACGATGCGAACCAGCTTCGAGAGATCATGCTCAACCGCGCGGACGCGTTTCAGGAGGGAGTTCTTTCCGACGATGTGATTCCGCTTTCCGCCGCATTCGCCGCACAAGAGCACGGCGACGCTCGGAAGGCGATCGATATCCTGCGACACGCCGGCGAGGTCGCCTACGAGGACGGCGCCGAGAAAGTTCAGGAGAAACACGTTCGACAGGCCCAGCAACACGCCGAAAAGGATCGCTTTCGGGAACTCGTCAACGGCGCACCGACACAGGCGAAAGCCGCACTGCTCGCGTTGACTGAACTCAGCGTTCATTCCGATGACGACGCCTTCCTCACGAGTCGCGTGTACGACCAGTACGAGCAAATCTGTGACCACCTCGATATGGACGTGCTCTCGGTTCGCCGGTTCCGAGACATTCTGAAGGAGCAGGCGTTCCTCGGTGTCGTCGAAATCGAGAAGATCAACAAGGGGAGCGCAGGCGGGATCCACCTCCAGAATCGATTGATCGAAGACCCGCAAGTCGTTCGCGAGACCATCCTGGAGGATAGCCGAATGCAGAACTGGGAGCAAGACTAAGTTTTCAGATCATCGAACCCAAATATACGACGGAAATCCGGGGTGGGCGTCCGGAAACGACGGAAACGTGGGGGGTCGGAATTTACGACGGAAACGAGGGGTGCGACGAGGGTATCGTTCACTCGGACACGCCGGAAACGACGGAAGCCAGGGGTGGGGGTCCGGGAGGGTCGGAAGTCAGATGGAGGGTGCTCGGAAACGATGGAAGTCTGGGGTGGGGTGTCCGGAAACGACGGAAACGTGGGGGGTGGGGTGGAAACTACGACGGAAGCCAGGGGTGGGGTGCTGCGAGAAACGGGGAACTTCGAACGATCCCGGGGTACTCGGCCTTCTCCGCCTGTAGAATAGCAGCTTCGTCTCTCTGAACGAATGGTTCGGGAGTGACGATACCTCTTCCGTCACTCTTCGAGGAATTGGCGCGTTAGCGCACTGATCTCGGAGCGGAACGTCTTCATGTCGACCGGTTCGTCGGTGTGGTAGAGCTGTCTGTGCTCTTCGCGAACGATATCCTCGAGGACGCGCTCGTAGAGCGTCTCGAACGTTACGGGACGGTCCCGCGCTTCGAGTTCGCTCGAGAGTTTTTCGAACCGCCCTCGGGTCGCATACTCCGCGGCTAGCTCCGCTGCGGATGCGTCGACCGGAACCGTCTCCTCGACCTCGCGAAACGACGGATGCAGGAACTTCGCTCGCTGGCCCCGTTTGTTTCGGACGATAACCCCTTCGGCGGGTCCGTCGTACCACGCAGACCGAGGCACGGAGTACGTGTCGGGATCGAAGTCTCGAGCGCGACGTTCTCGGTCGAACACGTTCACCGATTGGAGACCGAGTCGATCGAAGATTCGCTCGACGGTATCTACCGGATAGAAACGATCCTTTTGAGCGGACCAGACGTCGAAGCCGAGAAACGACGGCGTGCGGTCCCAGTCGTAGTCGATCGTATGCCGGTGCATCGCCTCGCCGAAGAAGACGAGCGCTTCGACGTCGTCGACGGCGTCTCGGAGCGCTTCTCGATCGAGATTCGTTCTCACGTGGCGGACGGCGTGCTGGTACGGCTCCGGGACGGCGTCCGGATCGTCGTAGACGCGGTTCCGGTCGCCGAAGCGAATCAGTCCCGACTCCTGGAGTTGAAAGCGGAACTGCGCCCCGTCGACCTTCTCGATGAGCCACAGATGTCCTTCCTTGAGGAGGCCCTCGGGAGCATCTGCGACTCGTGGTATTGATGGGAATGTCTTCATTCGTTATCGGTCACTGTCGACCAGTTCTTGAACTGTCCATTAGTAGTACCGTTCCATTATCTGTATACTGCACCCCTAATTGTTATCCTGTTGTCGATACTTCCAGGACCTATTACCGCTCAGTCGGCCGTCATTTCAGCTCTCGGAACGTCCGGGGTTCCGGTCCAGTGCCACAGCGTCGCGACGGTCGCGAGGAGAGCGAGCGCAATGCAGACCGTCGACCACAGCGCGCGACCGATCCCGTACGTCTCGGCGAGCAGTCCCACGATGGGCGGGGCGATCGCGAGGCCGGCGTACGTCGCCCCGGTCGTCAGGGCGTTGAGCGGACCGCTGTACTCGGGGGCGGTCTCGACGGCGTAGGCCGCTAGTGTCGGAAAACCGCCGGAGATCGAACCACCGGCGACGAAGACGGCGAGGAACAACACTGGGCCAGTGACGCCTGAGAAAGCGACCGCGAGTGCCGGCACCGCGGGAAGCGTCACCGCGGCTAGCAGTGCGAGATAGGGCACCCGCTCGATAGCGAACGTATACCCGAGGCGTGCGGGCACGTACGCCAGGAGATAGGCCGACAACACGAGATTCGCCGTCGTCGTCCCGTAGAACGTTCCCGCGTAGTAGGCGAGCCACGTGAAGAGGATTCCCTCGAGCGCGCCGACGAAGACCATCCCGGTACAGGCGCCGACGACCGCCGGCCGACGGAACAGCGCCCGCAGATCGGTCCGGGATAGCGATCGCTCCGCGTCCATCGACGGCAACTCGGAGCGGGCCGCGATGGCGGCCGTCGGCAGGAAACACAGCGAGATGACGACGAAGACGGCACGCCAGTCCGCGACCGCTAGCACGCCGGTGACGAGTTGCGGACCGAGAACGGCACCGATAGCCCAGACGAAGGCGTACCCGGTGAACATCCGCCCCCGCCGGTCGGCGTGGAGATGACTCAGCACGACGCGGTCGACGCCGCGAAACACGCCCGCAGCGCCGCCCTGAACGAGCAACGCACCCAGAAAGACGGCATAGCGAGGTGCGACCGCCATCGCGATCAGTGCACAGGCGGTGAGGGTAGTTCCGAGGAACAGCGCTCGCCGGACCCGAATGCGCCCGGCGAGGAGTCCCACGGTGACGACGACCGCGAGGAAGCCGATAGTCCCGGCGGGCGCGACCAGCCCGAGTGCGGCCTCGGAGACGCCGAACGCCGCCTCGAGATTCGAGAGGATCGGGCCGCGAGCCTGCATCGCGATCGCGTCCGCGAAGACGAACAGGAAAATAGCCATCGTCCACGCGCGACGTCGGTTCATACCGACGCTGCCACTGTCGGCGAAAAAAGGATACCGGTATCGGTACTCGGCCCGGAGCGACGCTCAGAGGCCGCACACGCCGACCCCGTTCGCTCGTCCAGGTGGTGGGTAGCGAGGTGGGTGCGACCTCGCGGTCGGCGTCTGTACAACTCTCTACTATTGGAGAATATATAGTAGATCTAATTCTCCTATCTTAGATTCTCAGATAAGATTATATGGTGGCGTTTCTGGAGGACAGCCAGACTCGTGGGAATACCGGCAACAACGGCTAGACGAACGATTTTGCTCTCGGACAGTAGCTGGTAGTGGAGCGGGTCTCCTATGGGCTATCGAATACCTCGAGAGTACGAACAGTACCCCGAAGCGAGAGGTCGTGTATGAATCGAATACGCTCCGATACTCGCTGCCGTAGTGGTTCTTCACGCTCCGTGAAACACGAGTCGAACGAGAGAGGGCTCTTTCCGGAGCGGTTGGCCCCCGAGACCGGAATTTCAGTTTCGGGCGGATTCAACGGCGTCGACCATTCGGCGCGCGTTTTCGGTGATCGTCGCGTACTCCTCGTTCGCGACGGCGTCGTCGTCGACGATCGCACTGCCGGCGCCGACCGCGACGGCTCCCGCCTCAATATACGCCTCCGCGTTCGATGGACCGACGCCGCCGGTCGGGACGAGCGGAATCTGCGAGAGTGGGCCACCGATCGCAGCGACGTGTTCCGGACCGCCGGTTTTCGCCGGGAACACCTTCACGAAGTCGGCGCCCGCTTCGTAGGCTCGCAGTGCTTCGGTCGGCGTGAACGCGCCCGTCGCGATGGGCGTCCCGTAGCGGTTACTTACCTCGATGACGTCGGTGTCGACGGTCGGCGTCACCAGAAACTCCGCACCGGCCAACTGCACGGCCCGCGCCGTTTCCGCGTCCAGGACGGTTCCGGCACCGACGAGGACGTCGTCGAACCGACTCGAGAGCGTATCGATCGTTTCCACGACGTTCTCCGTGTCCGCCGTTACCTCGAGCGCCGTGACACCGCCGTCGGCGACTGCGGAAGCGACATCGATTGCAGCGTCCGGCTCGACGCCTCGAAGAATTCCGATTACACCACTATCCACGATCTGCTCGATCTCTTGTAGACTCATACGGAGTACCGACGGACGGTACCTACTAAATGTCACTGATATTGAGCAGTCCACGGTACGGATACTTACCTGTCGATTTCGGACCCCCCTTCGGCGATGACTGCCTCGACTTCGTCTTCGGTGATCACCGCTAGATCGCCCTTGATCGTTCGTTTCAGCGCTGCTGTCGCCGCTGCCCATGTCAACGCGTCCGCAATAGACGCGTCGCGGACGTACCGCGAGAGGAACGCACCGACGAACGCGTCGCCGGTTCCGATCGGATCGAGCGTTTCGGTGTCGAACGCGGACTGGCTCACGCTCCCGTCGGCGGTGCTCGCGACTGCGCCGTCCGAACCCCGCGTTACGACAACGAGCTCACAGTCGAACCGCGTGCGGAGTTCGTCGGCGATCGCTTCGCCCGTTCCGTCGACGTCGAGAATCGACCGCGCGTCGCGTTCGGGGGCGAACAGCAGATCGACCTTCGGGAGGAACTCCTCGTACGCCGACCGCGCCGTCTCTCGCGACCAGAGTTTACTTCGATAGTTGAGGTCGAAGGCGGTCGTAGTGTCGACGTCCAGCAGTTCGCCGGTCGTGTCGTACAGCGTTTCGGACAGCGCCGGCGTGATGCCCGTGGTAAAGAACACGTCCGACGATCGAATCGCGTCGATCGGCACGTCGTCGGGCTCCGCCGTCGTTATCGCCGCGTCGTGCCGGTCGTAAATGACGTTCGTCCCGCGCGGCTCTCCTCCCTCTTCGATATAGTACGCTCCCTGTCTCCCCTCGTCGCTCCAGGTGACCGCCGGCGTAACGCCGTGCGACCGTACTTCGGTGGTCACGCGCCGACCGAGCGACGTCTCCGGAAGCTTCGATATCCAGACCGCATCGGCGCCGAGGCGACTCGCCGCGATTGCGACGTTGCTCTCGGCACCTGCCGTCCGGAAGTCGAGCGACTCCGCCGTCTCCAGTCGCTCTCCGCGTTCCGGCGACAGCCGGAGCATCGTCTCGCCAAACGTCGTAATCTCGGTCGTCGTCTTATCGGTGAAATCCGTCATACTGGACAGTTTGCAGTTCCCGGCGACGAACATAACTCTGGGGAATTGTTCGGATTCGCTGGTTCCAGTAGTATGATCGCTCCGCAAGCGAGAACCGCTCAGCCACGCCACTGGAGCGCGAGCGCGCCCGTCGAGGCGCTGAGCGGACCCCCTCACGGTAGATCACGAGCACGGCGTCCGCGAACACGCCGACCCCCCTCGTCGATAACCCGATGCACGCTCCGTGCGTCGTGCAACCGCGGTTTACCCGTTCGGCCGGCGGAGAAACGAAAACACGACAGCGCGGCGTCGGCGCCAGGTGCCTACTCGTCGGCGTCGGGTAGCCGTCGGTTCGCCAGCGCCATCGGGTCCGCCTCGTCGGGATCGAACGGCCGGAGTACCACGCTGAATGCGGTCGGCTCGACCTCGACCTGGTAGCGCTCGATCGGGTCGGTCGGCGTCCCGCCGACGCCGGTCACGCGGTGGTCGAGGTTGAACCCGACCGAACCGCGCTCCTCCAGTTCGTACTGGTGCTCGGCTTCGTCGAGGTTTGACCACTGCTCGAGGCTGACGTTCGCGTCCTCGTCGCCGGGTATCCCGAGCAGCGAGACATCGCCGTCCGAGAGCGTCGCCCAGCGCGTCTGAGCCTTGTTACCGTTGTCCGTCGGCGGCAGGTATGGGACGTACTGCTCGTCGACCGCCCCCTCGTAGCGCCCGATCGGGACGCCCCACTTGCGGTCGGGGTAGGTCTCTAACTCGCCGCGGCCGTACCACTCGAACTCCTCGAACCGCTCGGGCAGTTCCAACTGGACACCGACTTTCGGGAGCCAGCCGCTCACCGTGTTGCGCAGTGGCTCGTTCGGATCGGCTTCGACGCTCATCTGCACGTCGCCGCTACCGTAGATCCGGTAGCGGTACTGCGTCTCGAAGCCCATCTCCGTCGACTCGCCTTCCTCGAACTCGTCCAGTTCGTACCACAGCACCGCGCTTTCGGGCGGTTCGTCGAAGCCGGACGAGATCTCGCTCGCCGACAGCGCGCGGTCGTACATCCGGACCTCGTCGATCGTCGTCTCGGTGTACCGGTTCGCGTTCTCCGCGTTGTGACCGACGTGCACCGGGAACGCCGACTGATTGATGCTTGTCGCGTCGTGGCTACTGCTTCCCAGTAGCTCCCCATCCAGGTACAGCTGCAGTTCGTTCTCGGTCGCGACCCCAGTCAGTGTATGCCACTCGTCCTCGGCGAAGTCCGACGGCACCGGCTCGTTGAGCGTGATCCAGGTGTTCTGATAGACGAAGAACTGGAGCTGATTACTGTCGGAGACCTTCAGCGCGTACTGGTGGTCGCCCTTGCTGACGAACGGGTTGTGCGTGCCGTTCGTCGGCAGGCCTTTGAACCGCGCCTGGATCGTGAAGTCCGGCGCACCGAAGTCGACGCTGGCGTCGTTGCCCGCGTTGACGTACTGGGACTCGCCGTCGAGCGCGACGGCCTGACCGCTCTGACCTGAGACGATGTCGGGATCGCCGACGACCTCGCCGTCGTTACCTTCGCCCGAGGCGTCCGGCGTCAGTAGCGGCGGCGGTAGTTCGGTCCCCGCCGTGAAGCCGTCGACTTCGACCTCGACCAGCGAATCGTCGACAGCGCTCGTCTCGACGGACTCGATCGTGTGCGAGAGGTCGTCGAGTCCGGCGTCGTACCAGGTCGTCGCCGGGTTCGATCCCCACGCCTGGATCTCGTTCATGATCGGCGCGCGCCAGGCGTTAAACAGGGGTCCGCGATCGAGCAGTTCGCTGCCGTCGTACTCCATCGAGGAGAGCGTCCCGGCGTCAGCGTCGACGACGTACTCGAAGCCCTCGCCGGAGATTGCGACCTCGACATCGTCCTCGTCGACCGACAGCGACGGCATAGCGTCGAGGCTCTCGGGCGCGGGCTCGGGCGCGTCGACGGGCACCTCCAGTTGCTCGAAGGCGACCTCGTGGCCGGCGTCGGCGTAGTCAGTCTCCTCGGCCAGGGCGAACCTGACCGTCAGGCGGTACTCGACGCCCGGCTCGGGGTCGTCGGGCGCTTCGACGCCGACGTCGATGCGGCGCGTCTCGCCGGGGTCGAGATCGAGGTGGAGCTCGCCCGTTTCGACTGTCTTGTCGTCCGCAGTCAGCTCCCACGACCCCTCGACGGCCTCGAGGGTAGTGAAGTTGAACCGGTTCGAGACGTAGATCTCGCCGTCCTCGACGGCGGCGTCCGCGACACCGACCGGCTGGTGGGCGTGCTTGAGCTGCCACATCTCGGGCTGGGGGTCGCGATCGGACCAGACCAGCCCGTTCAAACAGAACGCCCCGTCGGGGCCGTCGCTGTGGTAGAACTGGAACTCCTGGCCGTCCTCGGTGACGTCGTTGAGGTCCTGGTTGACCCAGTCCCAGATGAAGCCGCCGACGAGGCTCTGATCCCGGATCAGATCTCCGAAGTCGTAGGCGACGACGGCGCCGTCCGTGAGCGTGCCGTCGGCGTCGCCCGCTTCGTCGGCGCTCACAGCGCGGTCGTAGATCCCGACGCCGTCGACGGTGACGCTGACGTCGCCGTCGACGCCGATCCGGACGGGCCCGTCGCCCGCCGGCAGGTCAGAGACCGAGTGGCTCGTCGCGGCGATCTGCTCGCCGTCGACGTAGAGCCGGAGTTCGTCGTCGTCCGCGACGGCGACGACGGTCGTCCAGCCATCGATTCCGCCCTCAGGGAGCGGCGCCGAGGTCGAGTCGGATCCGATCGAGAGCACGAACTCGCCGTCGGACAGTTCCAGCGAGTAGCGGCCCTCGTCGACCAGCGCCGCATCGGCGTCCGCGTCGACGTTCGAGACGGTGGCGCCGACGCTGAAACCGACGTCGACGTCGAGGCTCTCGTCGCGTCGGATCTCGATCGCGTCACCCTCGCCGAGGACGACCGCGCCGTCGGGGTCGCCCGGTTCGTCGTCGGGCCCGGGGATGAGCTCGGGCGAGCCGACGAGCGAACCCGGATTGTCCGAGCCGCTCCGATCGGTCGCCTCTCGGACGGGCGGTTTGATGTACTCGTTCCACATCTCGTGGACCAGCCCCAGGCTGTTGCCCATCGCGTGGTTGTACTCGCCCATCACGACCGGTCGGAGCCCCTCGCCGATGTAGGAGCCGTCGCCGACCGACAGCAGCGTCCCGATGCCGGCGTACCGCGGCCCGAGCATGTCGCTGTACTCGACGTTCCAGCCGCCGCCGTTGGGCTGGTGATAGAGTAACCGGTCCGGCGCGAGCCCTTCCGTCGAGCCGTCGTACGATTCGACGTTGCCGACGCCGCTGACTTCGGAGGTGTCGTCCGGGATGTACTCGTCCGAGTCGGTCGCGAGCGACGCCATGTTCAGGTGCTCGGCGCCGGTGCCGGCCTCGTTACCGGTCGACCAGCTGAAGATCGACGCGTGGTTGCGGTCCCGGAGCACCATCCGGCGGAACTGCTCGACTGCCTGGTCGTGGTAGGCCTCGGTGTGCTCGAGCAGCTCGCCCCACCAGTGGGTCTCGACGCAGACCTCGTCTTGCACGTAGATCCCGTACTCGTCCGCGAGGCGGTACATCGACGGGTCGTTCGGGTAGTGGGAGGTCCGGATCGCGTTGACGTTGAACCGCTGCATCGTCTCGATGTCCTCCCGGACCCGATCTACCGGCACCGTCCGCCCGAAGTCGGGATCGGTCTCGTGGCGGTTCACGCCCTGGATGTCGACCGGCTCGCCGTTGACCAGGACTTCGGCGCCCTGCTGACCACGGGTCGTCTCGTAGGTGCGGAAGCCGACCTTCTCGAGCATCGCCTCGGTCGTCTCGCCACGAGCGTCGACGAGTTCCAGCGCGAGCTGGTAGAGGTTCGGATGCTCAGCCGACCATTTCGCGGGGTCGTCGACGTCGGCCTCGAGAGTGACGACGGCGCCGTCCTCGTCGACGGTCGCGGTCGCCTCGACTGTCGTCACCTTGCGACCGCGCGGCGGGTTGTCGCCCGGGCCGCGGCCGTTCTTTTTCTTCTTGCCGTGGCCCTTCTTTTTCCCATTGCCCTTCGCCGCCGCGTTCTCTTTCCCCTTCCCGCGGGGCGGACCGCGACCCGGCTTCGTTCGATCGGTCTCGTAGAGGTGCGCGCGGACGGTGTACTTCCCCGCCGGAGCGTCGCCGTAGTTCGCGATCTCGGCGTCGATCCGGAGGCGGCCGTCCTCGTAGTCGTCGTCGAGGTCGGTCCGCGCGTAGAAGTCCCGGAGGTGGACCGTCGGCGTCGCGAACAGGTAAACGCTCCTGAAGATGCCGGCGTACCGGAACATGTCGATCGTCTCCAGGGCTTCGCTGTCGCTCCAGCGGTACACCTGCACCGTGACCTCGTGGTCGCCGCCGGCTTCGACGTGGTCGGTGACGTCGAACTCGGCGGGCGTCATCGACCCCGTCCGGAAGCCGACGTACTCGCCGTCGATCCAGACGAAGAAGGCCTGCTTGACGGCCTCGAAGTGGAGGAACATCTGTCGGCCGTCCCAGTCTCTCGGCACCGAGAACGTCCGCCGATAGGTCCCGACGGGGTCGATCCCGTCGTCGCCGACGCCGGGGACGTCGACCGTACCGTCTTCGCTTGGCGTGAGGTCGCCCTCTTGTCCCGGATCGTAGTGTTGCCACGTGATCGAGTTGTTCGCGTAGATTCGCTGGCCGTACCCTTGGGTCTGCCAGACGCCGGGAACGTCGATCGATCCCCAGTCGTCGGCCGCGAGGTCATCGTACGAGTCGGGGAGTTCGGTGGGGGCCTCGTGGAACGCGAACCGCCACTCGCCGTTGAGTAGCCGGACGTACTCGGACTCGGCGAACCGCGACTCGAGTTCCGTGAACGGCTCGTCCGCCTGACGGGCCGCCCGCACCGACCCGTAGGGAACCGCGGTGGTGACGTGAGTCGGCTCGACGTTCTCCGCGACCATTTCGGGGTCTTCTAGGTACGCCGCGAGGTTCGAGATACGGCCGGGGCCGCCCGGTCCATCGGACAGTGCCGCGGCGCCGGACTGGGTGCCGACCCCGGTCACTAGCGCGGCCATCCCGGTCGCCTGCAGGAACTTCCGTCGCGTCGGCGAGAGCCGACCGCGAGGTGTCTGTTCGGTCTCCGTCTCCCGTTTCTGTGAGTCGCTCATGATGATAGTATGATCGCTAGGGCAGCCCACGGCCGGTGTTCACTGAACGCACAGTCGTGGAACCGCACTCATCCCATCGTGACTATCTTTACTATATTAATATTTTACCAGACTTTCATCACGTGTGAACGTTAATGATCGCTACCGACTATTGGTGTTTGCTGCCGAATCTTTGGGTTCTCTCATGAATCATTTATTTATAATGACAAATGGATGGAGTAGATCCGGGTGAACGACGGACGGAGGACTCCTCGATACCAAAATTTTACTGATTTGTTGACGTTTCCTCGGACGTCGATCGGTTATCCCTGACACTGAGAGGTGCGTCGTTTTGTCTCCTGAAAGAGACGTTCGATAGCGTCCTGAGTTCCATGTTTTCGTATCGAAATCGGAGTCCACGGTCGTGAAGCGTAGTTTCGAGCCACGGTGCTGAATCGACGAAAAACGCGGATAACAGATATCACCGTCTCGTCGAGCGCAACGTGATCCGGCCGGTTCCCAACTATCGGCTGCAAATCGGCTTGGTGGTCCTACTGATAGATGGTCGATCCCGCCCGATCGATACCGAATCTCTCTGTACCAGAAACAGTATCTGAAAGTGATACTCTAGGTAGATGGAGCCGGATACTCAAAGACGACCCGCACCTACGTCGCACGCATCACGAACCATAGTCAGGTTCGTGACGATCTCAACCAGTGCGGGTTCTCCGCATCCAAACTGTGGAACGTCGGACACTACTACGTCCAACAACGGTGGGACGAAGACGGTAAGATACCCGACGAAGCCGAGCTCAAATCGGAGTTGAAAGACCACGAACGCTACAGTGACCTGCATTCTCAGTCAAGTCAGCGAGTTCTCGAAGAACTTGCTGAGGCGTTCACCGGCTGGTACAACTCCGACGAGGGCAACAATCCACCGGGCTACCGAAAGCGTGGCGACGACCACCCGCGCTCCACCGTGACGTGGAAGCAGGAAGGCATCAAACACGACGACAAGCACAACCGTGTTCGTCTCTCGAAAGGCTGGAATCTGAAAGACGGATGGTCGGACTTCATCCTCGCTGAGTATGAAACGCGTCCTGACGTAGAAGTCGAGAACATCCAGCAGGTACGTGCCGTCTGGAACGGCGACGAGTGGGAACTGCACCTCGTCTGCAAGAAAGAGATTCCTGTCGAGGATGCACCCGGCGACAACACGGCTGGTATCGACCTCGGTATCGGCAACTACCTCGCTATCGACTACGAAGAGGGAGCGAGTGAGTTGTATCCGGGGAACGTACTGAAAGAGGACAAACACTACTTCACCCGTGAGGAGTACCAGACCGAAGGCGAGAACGGGCCGTCGAAGCGTGCGCTGAAGGCTCGCCGGAAACTCTCCCGACGCAAAGACCACTTCCTCCACACGCTCTCGAAACACATCGTTGAGAGATGTGTCGAAGAAGGCGTGGAGAAGATAGCGGTTGGCGACCTCAGCGACATCCGCGAAGACGAGAACGGCGACTCGCGGAACTGGGGCCAGTCGGGGAACAAGAAACTCCACGGATGGGAGTTCGACCGATTCTCCCGTCTACTTGAATACAAGGCGGAGGAACACGGTATCCTCGTTGACCGAGTAGACGGGGAAAACACCAGCAAGACGTGTTCGTGTTGCGGGCAGGTTCGTGACAGCAACCGCGTGGAGCGTGGGTTGTACGTCTGTTCGTCGTGCGAAACGACGATAAACGCAGATGTGAACGGTGCGGTGAATATCCGACGAAAGATAACTCAAAGTCCCCCGACCGGGGATATGAGTAACGGCTGGTTGGCATAGCCCGGAGTCTTCCTGTTCGACCGCGAGAGCGGGACGTTCAAAACGAGAAAACAGGGAGACTGCAAACCCTAATATCCCAACGCTAAGCAAATCGGAGATTTGCGAGGGACGCGAATCTTTGATTCGCTTGACTCGGGATTCCTCCGGCTTCAGCCGGAGGAGGATGTCAAGCCGTGAGTGGCCAGTGAGAGCCCGAGAATGGCGAGCATTGAGTACTATTCCGTAAGAACGATACTCCGTCGCCGTGGAGATAGGGCTACGTCAATACGTACCATATGACTACCGACACGACGATCAGGGTCGGCGTTCGCACCCGATCCCTTTCGAACCCGCGGCTCAAGTACATTCGCCAGCTCGGCGCGACGGACATCTTCGTTGATCACGCGGACGTCGACGAGGAACCCGACGAGTTCAACGACCGCGACGCGGATGCCACGCTCGCGGTCGGACGCGACGCGATCCCCTCGGTCGCGGACCTCGAGGCGGCCAGAGACCGCGTCGAGGAAGCCGGTCTCACCCTGACTGGGATCCAGTCGCTGCCGTACTCGCTGTACGGCGACATCATGTTCGACCGCGAGGGAGCGGACGAGGCGCTCGAGCAGATCACGACGCTCGTTCGGAACCTCGGCGAAGCGGACATCCCGATTCTCGGGTACCAGTGGAACCCGCGGGGTGTCGTGCCGATGCGGACCGGTACGGCCGACCTCCGCGGCGGTGCGCAGGGAACGGCGTTCGACTACGAGGAGGTCGACGATCCCGACGAACTCGCGCCGGGCCTCGAGCGCGAGTACACCGAAGCCGAGTTCTGGGACAACTACGAGGCCTTCCTCGAGCGGGTGCTGCCGGTCGCCGAAGAGGCCGGCGTCGAGCTGGCGTTGCACCCGGTCGATCCGCCGGTTATCGAGTCGATGTGCGGGATCCCGCGACTCTGTCGGAGCGTGGAGAACTTCGAGAAGGCGATGGGGCTCGTCCCGAGCGACAACCACAGCTTGAAGCTCTGTCTCGGATGCTTCTCGCAGATGGGCGAGGACGTCACCGACGTCCTCCGGACGTTCAGTGAGCGCGATCAGATCGGCTTCATCCACTTCCGCGACGTCGTCGGCACCGTCCCGCGGTTCCACGAGACGTTCGTCGACGAGGGGAACTTCGACACGATCGAGGTCGTCGAAACGCTCGACGAGATCGGCTACGACGGCGTCGTGATCCCGGATCACGTCCCCGAAATGACGGGCGACACCGATTGGCGACACCGCAGCCGAGGGTACACCGTCGGCTATCTCCGCGGTGTCGTCGATACCGTTCAGACTGGCTCCTCGTAGTTCGCAGACGGGCGGGTTTCTCGTAGTTCGGTGAGGTCACACGAAAGCCTCTCGTGTTGCCGACCAACGAGACAGTCATCACCGTCAACCCGGATCCACTCGGTAGCCACGGTACCTGCGATCGAGCCTCGGTGTCGGGATATCTGGAGTAACCCGTCTTTCCGACGACGGAAAACCAAACAGATCGCTCTATCGCATCTGAACGCGATCAGCTGAGACTGACCGAGTCGTACTTGTTGGCCAGGTATTGGTGGATCTGGCTGATCTCGTCTTCGGACAGTTCACGATCGAACACGAGAACCTCTGCGAGATTGCCATCCCAGAATCCTCTGCCTCGCCCCTTAGACCCGAGCGATAAGTCAGTCGGGTATTTATCGGTTGCCGTGTTCTCCTCCTTCATATCTGGTGCTTTTTCACCGTCGAGATACACGTTCATCGAGGAGTCTTCGACGAAGACGTGGGGCTCGGTGTCCGGAGTACCGAACTCTACGTTGCCAGTGCCGACGCGCCAAGTGAATTCGTCTGTCCCGTCCCAGTTACCGTAGTTCGCAATGCGGTATCGAGCGCCCTCCACTCCAAGACCCTTATCTTGTCCAACGATATATTCTCCGTTGTCAAGGCCGCCAGTAAACTGACCGACGGCGATAAACGTGGTGCTGCCGACAGTAGCCATTTCATCGTAGAGCGCCAGCCGCGTTTCGTCGGTGTGAGAGAACTGGACTACCGGATCGCCGTTCATAGCGTCGGGAGAGTAGGTGGGTCGGTTTTCTGCCGAGTCCTGATAGGCATAGTTGCCCGCCTCCGAGCGGTCCGGCCACGTCTCGATGGTGTCCCCGTCGCTGAGGTAGTCGAGCGTGGTGGCGTCTAAGTGCATCTTCAAACCATCGGTGACTGGCAGATCAGTGGCAGGCACGTCCTCGGTGCCAATGTCACTAACGTAATCTTTCCCGGGGTCCTGCGGGTAGCGCCCGATGTTGGCCTGTGGCCGGTCGACGATGTAGTCGACAGTGAGACTCTCGCCGGGGTCGGTCACCCACTCGAAGACGAGGTCCCACTGGCCGCCCGTCCATTCGAAGTGGTGGTCGTACTGGAATGCCGACGACGGTCCCTCAAACGTCTTTGACCGCAGATCCAGCGTGACGTCGGGATGGTCGTCGACGCTTTCAACGCGCGCCGCCGGATCTGACCCCGACGAGAGCGTCACCATCCCCTGGGCGACCCCCGCTCCGACGTTGTCCCGGACCACCGTCGTGGGCGAGGCAGTGTTGATGATTGCGTCCGTTCCGCCGTCGCGGAGGTCATTATCGACGAACTGGTTGTTCAGGGCATTCCCGCCCTCGTCGATCGCTTCGGTCTGCGTCCGTTCGCCTTCGGGCCGGTCGTCGTAGATCCGCATGTTGGTGATCTTCACCCCCTCGGCTCGTCGCTCCGGCGTTAGTTTCGGATCTGTGGTGCTGTACAGATCGACGGCTTCGCCCTGGCAGTTCTTGATGATCCCGCCGTTGAGGATGGTGTTGGGCGGGGCGTTGATGACCGCGCCCTTGTTTCTGGCGCCCTCGATGTACACGTTGTTGATGACGATTTCGCCGGACCCCCTGTGGATATGCAGACCGCGTCCGGCCTGGTGGCTCACGATGTTGTCTGCCGTGACCCGTCCGTCCTGAAACGTGGTCCGGAACGTCGCGTACTTCCAGTCGTCGGGGATGTCCGGGCTGTACTCGATGATATCACCGATGGTCGCGTCCGAGGAGTCGTTGAGCAACACGGCACAGCCCCCGACGTTCTTCGCGAGCACCTGGTTGATCTGGATACGGTCGACGGCGGCCGTCTCGAAGAGGTGATAATCCGTTCCCACCCCGTAGACGCGATCGACCTGTATATCCGTAGAGCGGTCCTCCGAGTCGCTCTCGTTGTCGATGCGGACGCCCTCCCCGGTTGGCATGTGTAACCTGATGTTACCGAGGACCACGTCCGTGACGCTGTGCAAGAGGATTCCGTAGTCCGCCGGCCCGTGGAGGGTGAAATTCGGGATCTCGATGTGTTCGGCATCAGATGCCTCCACGAGGGTCAGGCTGCTGTCCTCGGGGAGATTGATGGGTGCTGGGACGTCGAAAATCGTGTAGCTGGGGATCTCGATGCCCGTTCCGTCGGTCTGCGTGACCTCGCCGGGCGAGGCGATCACGACCTTTTCCTTCCAGTCTCGATCGTCCGTGAGGCTGTCGACGGCAGCCTGCGTCACGCCGATGAAGTCCTCGCTGCTCGCTACGTGCCCGTCTGCACTATCGGCGTGGTAGACTCCCTCGTCGTCTTTCCAGACGATCACATCCGCGTCACGGGCGGCCTTGCCGCTTCCACTAGAGTGACTCGCGCTCGAGGAGCCGGCCGCGCTGCCCGCGAGGCCACCGATTCCGAGCAATGACATCGCATTGCGTCTCGTCAACGTCAGATCCGACGATGGTGATTGGTTCTCCCCCACTCGTTCAAATGAATCGTCCTCTGACATACAGGATTACCAATAGCTAATTATATTTATATGTTTTGTTAACGACCGGTCAATAATGTTTATTACAATCCGTTCGAGATACTGGTGTATTCGTTCGGCAGCAGCGGACGATCAGTTATAGAGTGAATCCCGGAAAGTATGGGTTAACATAGCACGTGAGTGGTTTTCAGTATTCATGCGCGAGTGATCGTACCGCTTATCCGAATTGTCCGTCCGACTTCACCGGACGGGTTTCTCACAGCGAGCTTTCGCGACCGACAATCAGCGGATCCCGACACGGCGTTCGGTCGCGATACGGAGAGCCTGACTCCCCGGTTTCGATCGCGTTTCGGCGAAGCGGGACCGACCGTTTTCGCTCTATAAATACGAGCGTATGGCTGTAAAATACTGTGCCGGTATCTCTCTCCCGAACCGATTCCGTGCTACTATTGCCCGAACGTGTCCGATAGCGCCGGACAGTTCATTCCGGTGCGCGGTCATCGAGTAGCCAGCATGGTACATCGACGGTCCCGAGTACGGGATCCTCGCCCGTTTCTCTGCTTCGGTATACGAGATTCCGTCGATATCACAGCCATCACTCGAGGCGTCGATCCCGCGTCTCCCGCGGCCCGAGATACGATTGACGGACGTCGCCGTCGGTGTAGACGACCACTCGATCGACGACGACGCTCGGGTCCATCGCGTACAGCGACAGCGTGTGGCGACCGGACCGCTCGAGTTCGTGGCCCGTCGTCGAGTGGACGCTCGAGCGGAGCACGTTCCGCTGCCACTGCGGGTCGTGCTCGCCGCCGTTCGCGTCGAAGTCGACGACCGTCGGCTCGGCGTCGTCGATCGCGATCGCGTACCGGTGGGGCGTCGACTCGGTCGGCGCGTGGGTCGGCAGCAGCTGGACGTCGACGCGAACGTCGCCGGCACCGGCCTCGAAGTCGTACTCGAGGCGTGCCGCCCGCTCGCGAACTGCGTCGGCGTCGCCGTCGACGCGGGGGCCATCGATCGGGCGCCCGACCATCGCGGTCCCGGTCGTTCGGCTGAGGCCGTCGACGGGTTCCCAGCGCGTCTCCGCCTGGTTGATAGCCGTCGGGTGGTCGGCCTCGATCGCGACGCGACCGTTCGATTCGACGAAGACCGGCGTTCGCTCGACGCCCGACTCGGACCTGCCGTCGGTCTCGCTCGCGGTCGGCAACTCTCGCGGTCGGATCGGCACCGCGACCTCGAGTTCTCGGCCGGCGCCCGAAATCCGAACGTGGCCGGTTGTCGCCGAATCGGGCGCGGCGTCCCAGTCGACCCACAGTCGCTCGTCTCCCTCGAACGTCCCCGACGTTCGCTCAAGATCGATCCAGTCGTCGTCAGTCGTCGCCGTCCACTCGATCTCGCCCGTCCCGCGGTTGTAGCAATCGACGAACCGCGATCGATCGACGCCCTGCACGATCGTCGGCAACTGGCGGGTTCGCGGCCCGGTGCCGGCGACGCCCGACGTCCCCTCGACGGTGACGTCCAGCGTCGGCCCCTGCTCGTCGGTCACGCGCGCGGTCGTCGGCTGGTCGAACACCGGGAGATCACGCGGGCTCGCTGACATCATCCCGCGCCACTTCCCGTCCGACGAGGCGTTGTATCGCGCCGTCGCCGCGTCGATGCGTTCGAGCGCCGCTCGCGACCGTTCTGCGTACTCCGCCGCGCTCGTCCGTCCCTGGCCCGCGTAGAGCCGGCTCCGCATCGCCTCGAGGGCCCCCTCGTTCATCGCCCGCGCACACCGGATCGGGTACTCGACGAGGTGGAAGTACGCCGTTCGCGACTCCTCGGGTAGCGCCTCGCCGATCTCTCTGGCCGTCTCGTCGATTCGCTCGTAGGCCTCGAGCCGTCGCCGGGCCTCGTCGCCGTGGTGGACCGCGCTGAACGTCGGTTCGTTCTTCTCAGTGTTCGGGTACACCGCGTTCCAGCCCACGTGCTCCGGCTTGCGGGCGAGCGCGAGTCGGTAGTACGCCGCGAGCACGTCGGCGATGTCGTCCGCGTGGGCGGGACCGAACTCGCGGGCGGCCCACTCAGTGAGCCAGTCGCTCGTCGACCGCTCCGCGACGCCCTCAACGTCCCAGGCCAGCTCGAAGAAGTACTCCGTCTCCTTTTCCGCCGGCTTGAGGTCGCCGACGTTGGCCATCCACAGCGTGTCGACACCGTGTCGATAGGCTCGGTGCAGTTCCTCGCGAATCAGTGCCGGCGGGATCGAACACAGCCACTGGTGGTCGTGCGGACGCCCCCAGTACGAGAGGTGGTAGTAGACGCCGTGGCCACCGGCTCGCGCTCGCTCCTCGCCGGTCGGCAGCCGCCGGAGGTAGCCGAAGTTGTCGTCGGGCCAGACGACGCAGACGTCCTCGGGCACCTCGAGGCCGTTCCGGTAGAGGTCGAGCGTCTCCTTGTACGGACAGAAAATCTGCGGGACGGTCTCGACCGGCGGCTTGAGGTGTTCCTCGAGAATCTCGCGCTGATCGTCGATCACCCGCTGGAGCAGGTCGACGCGTTCCGTGAGCGTGTCGCCGCCGGGCATCCCCGAGTCGTGGATCCCGCGCATGCCGACCGTGAACAGGTTCTCGTGGCCGGCGACCTCGTCGACGCGGTCAGTCCAGTACTCGCGGATCCGCTCCGCGTTGGTCGCGTAGTTCCACTCGCCGTCTTCTTCCGAGTCCCACTCGTCGACGTTGTTCCGATGCATCGGCTCGCAGTGGGAGGTGCCGACGACGATGGCGTACCGCTCGGCGGCCTCGCGATTGCCGTCGCACCGGTAGAACGCCTTCGTCCCGTCGTGCATCGCCGGCCAGATCGTGTTCCCCCTGAGCCGCAAGAGCAGTTCGAACAGTCGCTCGTAGGTCTTCGGCCCGATTCCGTCCGCCGTCGCCGGATCGTGCGTCTCCTGTGCCCACTCGCGGAATCCGAAGTCCTCGTCGTTGACGAACACGCCGCGGTACCGAACCGATGGCGGACCCTCCCGCTCTACGCCCTCGGTCATGTAGAGAGCGTCCCGGTCGGGCGTCGGGACGTCGGCCCACCAGTACCACGGCGAGACGCCGATTCGCTTCGACAGCTCGTACGCCCCGTAGGCCGTCCCGCGGCGATCGCTCCCAGCGATCAGCACGCACGACTCGAGGCCCGGGAGCGGTTCGTCGACCGTTCCGATGACGAAACTCTCCCGCTGGTCCGTCAGCGTCGCGACGTCGACGTCGCTCGACTCCAGGCATCGATCGACGCCCTCGGAGCGACCGATCGTGCCGACGATCACGGCGGTCTCTGAGAGGTCGGCGAGCGACCCGGTAACCGCGGGCCGGCGTCCGGTGACGCGTTCGATATCGTCGCCGAGGTCGGTCGCCGCGACGGTCGCGACCTCGTGATCGTTCCCGTCGACGTAGATATCGGCGATCGCGTCCTCGGACACGATCGGGACGTCGCCGTCTGAGGGGCTGTCGGTTATCATCGTAACCACGTCGCTGCTGCCAGTGTATCCGTAGTACGTGGCATGTTGACGCACAGTGTGTCGCATCGAGGCATAAAACCACCGTTCCCTCAGGTAGCTCGAATCTATGCGCCGTTCGCCATATCGAAACCGGTCGGCACTGAACCGAACGGCGTGCAGCTCTCAGCGCCGATCGGTCGCTGCGCCCTCATCTGCAGTGAACGGGTGTAGCTCCATACGGAACGAGGTCGGCTCTGGCTCGAGTCGGTACTCCTCGAGCGTTGACGGCCCGCAGCTTCCGGTTCCGAGCCCGCAGTGGCCGTCGTCGAGCGAGACCCAGACGCCGTCCCGATCCGGAAGTTCGTGCGTGTGCTCGGCGTCGTCGAGATCGGTGGTGCTGAAGGGATGGGCGCTGAAATCGAAGGTGGTCTCGCCGGTGACGAAGAGGCCGACCCCGCGCTGGTCGGTGAACGTCACCCAGCGGGTGTCAGTTCGGTTCCCGCTCTCCTGCGGAGCGACGTAGGGCGTCTGAAGATCGGCGACCGATCGACTGTACCGGCCGAGCAGGGCGGCCTCCTTGCTGTCGACGTACGACTCGCCCGGTCCCCGTCCGTACCACGTGACCTGCTCGAGGTCGTCCGCGAGCATGAGGTCGAGCCCGACTCGAGGGAGCGAGGGAAGCAGCGACAGGTCTCCTTCGGGCTCGAGCGCGGTGTCGACGGTTATCGCGCCGGTGTTCTCGATCGCGTACGTCTGCTCGATCGCGAACCCGTGGTCGTATATCGGCGGCGCGAGGCGGCCGTCGACGGTGATCGTGACGGGATCGTCGTCTCGCTCGCCCTGACCACACGTGACGTCGTCGACGCGGAACTGCAACTGATCGAGCCCGTACTCCCGCCAGAGCTGTTCGAATCCGACGGTCGCGAGATCTCCCGCCTGAACGAGCTCCTCGTTCTCGTAGCGTTCGGTGAACTGCGACAGGAGCGTCCGCGAGAGCGGGAGCCCCCCGTCGTTGTCTGTCGGCGCGCGCCAGATTCCGACCGAGGGGCCGTTCTCCAGCAGCGACCGGTTCCGATACGTGAGCGAGTCGATGACGCCGAACGTGCGATCGAAGACCAGTTCGAACTGCCCGTTCGAAACGCGGATCTCCGCTCCGGCCGCGTCACACGTTAGCGGCGCGGCGACGCCGGTCGTCGGCCGCGAAGCGGAGCCGGCCCTGGACTCGCTTTCCGGAAGCTCGAACTCGCCGGTCGCGACCGTGTGTCCCTCCGGCGCCCACGCCGTTTCGCGAGCGAGCGAGACGTCGACGGTGAGGACGTGCTCGGCGTCCGTGTCGAGTCCGTCTGTCCCGAGTCCGTCCGCGTCGACGGGAACCGCGACCGTCGCGGACTCACCGGCGTCGACGGACGGCAACGGAAGCCGCCCGCTCTGAACGACGCGGCCGTCGGACAGCACGCGCCAGGAGGCCCGGAGGTGCTCGAGCGACCGGAAATCGTACCGGTTCTCGACGGTGAGCTCCCCTTGCTCGAGATCCGCTTCGCGCAGGACGACCGGCTCGATGACCTTCTTGTACTCGGTGAGCCCGGGCGAGGGCTCCCGATCGGGGAAGACGAGCCCGTTGATGTTGAAGTTCGCGTCGTTCGGTTCGTCGCCGAAGTCGCCGCCGTAGGCGAACCACTCCGTCCCGTCGTCGGTCGTTCGCCGGAGCCCCTGGTCGATCCAGTCCCAGACGAAGCCGCCCTGCAGTCCCTCGTGTTCGTAAAAGAGGTCCCAGAACTCCCGGAGGTTCCCCGGCCCGTTCCCCATCGCGTGGGCGTACTCGCAGAGCACGACCGGATGCTCGAGGTCGGTCTCGGCCCACTCCTCGAGCTGCTCGAACGGCGGATACATTGGCCCGATGATGTCCGAGACCGTCTGCTCCGTATCGGGCTCGTAGTGGATCGGCCGCGTCGGATCGCGCTCGCGAGTCGCCGCGGCCATCCGCTCGTGGTGGGCTCCGAGGCCGGACTCGTTGCCCAGCGACCAGCAGATGACGCTGGGATGGTTCTTGTCGCGTTCGACCATTCGACTCATCCGATCGACGTAGGCCTCCTCCCAGCGCGGGTCGTCACTAAGGTGCTCCGTCGTCTCCGCGTGGATCATCCCGTGGCACTCGAGGTCGGTCTCGTCGAGCACGTAGAGCCCGTACTCGTTACAGAGCTCGTAGAACCGCGGATCGTTCGGGTAGTGGGCCGTCCGGACCGCGTTGATGTTGTGCCGTTTCATCATCTCGATGTCCTCCCGCATCGCCTCGAGCGGGACGGCGCGGCCGCGGTCGGGGTGGAAGTCGTGGCGATTGACGCCGCGGATCGTCACCGGTCGGCCGTTGACCAGCAACTGTCCGTCGGTGATCTCGACCTCGCGGAAGCCGACCGTCTGCGAGACGATCGTTTCGTCGTCGCCCTCGTCCCGAGCGACGCCGAGGACGAAATCGTAGCAGGTGGGCGTCTCCGCGGTCCACTTGCGGGGCTCCTCGACGGTCGTCTCGAACTCGAGGGTCGTCGTCTCGCCGGCCTCGAGCGACACGGACCTGGCCTCGAGCGTCGTCGAGACCGACACGTCGTCCGCGTCGCGCAGCGTCGGTTCGATTCGGGCCGTCCCGTCGTCGCCGACGTTGCGCACGTCGACGGACGCACGCAGAACGGCGTCCTCGTATCGCTCGTCGAGGTCGGTCCGGACGTCCACGTCCGCGACCTGTACCGTCGGATGTGCCGAGAGGGTGACGTCGCGGAAGATCCCGCTGAGCCACCACATGTCCTGGTCCTCGAGGTAGCTCCCGGTCGACCACTTGTAGACGCGGATGGCGACCGTGTTCTCGCCCGGCGAGACGTAGTCGGTGACGTCGAACGCCGACGGGAGGCGACTCCCCTCGCTGTACCCGACCTCTTCGCCGTTGATCCAGAGGTGGAACGCGGAGTCGACGCCGCCGAACCGGAGTCTGAGCTGGCGCCCGTCCCAGTCGTCGGGGACGTGGAACGTCCGGCGGTACGACGCGGTCGGATTCTCGGTCGGGACGTTCGGCGGATCGAGGGGGAACGGGTAGACCACGTTCGTGTAGTGGGGATCGCCGTAGCCGGCGGTCTGCCAATGCTGAGGCACCTCGATACGGTCCCAGTCGCTCACGTCCGTGGCCGGATCGTGAAACGATTCGGGGGCGGCGGCCGGCGTCTCCGACAATTGGAACCGCCACTCCCCGTTCAGTACCGAGATCCAGGGCGACGCCCCCCGATTCCCGGCGGTCGCGTTCCTCGTCGCCGCGTACGGGAGGAGATACGCGTGCGGATCGATCCGATTTCGACCGACCGTCTCCGGGTCGGCCCAGTCTCGAGTCATCGACCGATAGTGCCCGACGAATTATTATTAATCCTCGGACGCGGGCGATCGAGGCCGATCGAGAGCGCGGACGGCGGGTCTCGATTGGGCAAACGTTTTCTCACTCGTACCGCATTCACCGAGTATGAATCCGGTCGCGGGGAACCCGCTTCGGACGCGAACCGACTTCGAACAGGCGGTCGAACAGCTCGTCGACCCGTTGTACGATCATGCCAGTCCCGGCGGCGCGCGGGTGCGACCGATGGCGACCGGCGCTCACTTTCCCGCCGTCGCCGCCGAACTCGAGGGGTTCGCACGACCGCTGTGGGGGCTCGTTCCGCTGAGCGTCCACGGGACGTCCGAGCAGTGGGACCTCGTTCGACGCGGTCTCGTCAACGGCACGGACCCGAGCCACGACGAGTACTGGGGCGAGGCGGACGACTACGCCCAGAAACACGTCGAGATGGCCGCGATCGGGCTCGGACTCGCGCTGACGCCCGAACGAATCTGGGACCCGCTCTCCGAACCGGAGCGGGAGCGACTCGTCCGCTGGCTGAACCAGATCAACGACGCCGAACTCCACGACTGCAACTGGCTGTTCTTCCGGGTCATGGTCAACATGGGGCTCCGGTCGGTCGGGGCGGACCACGACTGGGAGCAGACACAGGCGTCGCTCGATCGACTCGAGTCGTTCTATCAGGGCGGGGGCTGGTACACCGACGGTCCGAAGGGGGACGGGAGTCCGGTCGACTACTACCTGCCGTGGGCGATGCACTTCTACGGGCTCGTCTACGCCGCCGTCTGCGGCGACGAGGACCCGGAGCGGGCCAGCCGGTTTCGCGAGCGGGCCGCCGAGTTCGCGACCGAGCACGTCCACTGGTTCGACGACGAGGGACGCGCGCTCCCCTACGGACGGAGCCTCACCTACCGCTTCGCGCAGGCCGGGTTCTGGGGCGCGCTCGCCTTTGCCGATCTGAACCCGCTCCCGTGGGGCGTCCTCAGAGGGCTCTGGGCGCGGAATATCCGCTGGTGGCTGAACCAGCCGATCTTCACGGACGGCGGCCTGCTGTCGGTCGGCTACCGGTATCCGACGCTCAAAACGTCGGAGGTGTACAACTCGCCGAACTCGCCGTACTGGGCGACGAAGGCGTTCCTGCCGCTCGCGCTCGAGCCGACGCACCCGTTCTGGCAGGCCGACGAGGAACCGCTCCCCGACCGACCCGAGACGGTCGTCCAGTCCGAGCCCCGGAAGGTCATCTGTCGGGACGACGACCACCTGTTCGCGCTCTCGCTCGCCCAGGACAGCATCTACGGGCCGGAGAAGTACGGGAAGTTCGCCTACTCCGCGACCTTCGGGTTCTCCATGGCCGGGCAGAACGTGGGCCTCGGGGAGGCGGGACACGACAGCTCGCTCGCGCTCAGCCCGGACGGAGACCTGTACAAAACCCCCGCCCCCGAGTCGGTCGCCGCGACCGACGTCGACGGGACGACCCTCAAATCGCTGTGGACCCCGTGGGACGACGTCCGCGTCGAAACCTGGCTGGCGCCGGCGCTCCCCTGGCACGTCCGGGTCCACCGCCTCGAGACGTCGCGACCGCTTCACAGCGAGGAGGGCGGGTTCGCGCTCGATCGGACGGGCGACGACGACCCGACGCAGTTTACCAACGAGACCGAGGGAGCGACCGCCCGCGCCGCGTATCCGAACGGGACGAGCCTCGTCACCGACCTGCGCGGCGACCGCCGACCGGAGATCGTCCCGGAGGAACCGAACACGAACCTCATGCACCCGCGTACGGTCGTCCCGACGCTCCGAAAGCAGTACGACGCCGGTGAACACTGGCTGGCCACTGCCGTCCGAGCGACGGCCGAGGGGCCGGTCGATTTCGATCGGACGCCGGAACTCGTGACGGCCGACGGCGACGACCGCGTCGCGATCGAGACGGCCGACGGCGACCGACTCCTCGAGTGTACGGCGGGCGAGATTTCGGGGGCCGACGGGACGGAGTAGTCGGACTCGAGTCGACCGCTCCGTCGAGTAGCTTTTTGCGTTTCGACCACGTTCCCCGAGCCAGATGGCAGACGAATTACGACAGGGGCCGAACGCCGGTCGAACGCTACCCGCGGAGCGCGACCGATACGCGGATCCGGAGACCGGCGCGCAGGTTACGCGGTTGACGAGCGATCCGGACGCCGACAGCCGACACCTGTACTTCACCGAACCGGGGTGGTACGACGACGGCCGCCGGCTGCTCGTTCGCTCGGATCGAGACGGAACGCAGCAGCTCTACTCGATTGCTCTCGAATCCGGCGAGATCACACAGTTGACCGATCTCCCGGCCGAGATCAGTGGCGTCACCCGCGTCGCGACCGAACCGACGGCGCTGTGCTGGTGTGCCGATCGGCTCGTCGCGCTCGACCTCGAGTCGCTCGCGGTGACACCGCTGTACGAGCTCCCCGACGGCTATACCGGAAGCATCGCTGCGGGAACGGCCGACGGAGCGCGAGCCGTCGTCGCGCTCTCGGAGGAACTCGACCTCGAAGGGCGGTCGAACGATCGCGAACAGTGGATCGCCGACCGAATGCGCGCCGGCCCGCACTCGAGGGTGATCTCGGTCCCGCTCTCCGGCGGCGAGCCGACCGTTCACGTCGAGGAGGACCGGTGGCTCAACCACGTCAACGCGTCGCCGACCCGGCCCGAACTCGTCACGTACTGCGAAGAGGGCACGTGGGAGGACGTCGACCGAATCCGGGCGCTGAACCTCGAGACGGACGAGACGTGGCTCGTCCGGCCGACCGACGATGACGAGGCCGTCGGCCACGAGTACTGGCTCGCCGACGGCGAGACGATCGGCTACCACGGCTGGCGGGGCGGCCGCGACGACCCCGAGGCGTTCTTCGGTCACGTTCGGTACGACGGCGCGGACTGCCGCGAGTGGCCGGCGCCGGACATCTACACGCATTTCCACGGCAATACCCGCAAACTGGTCGTCGGAGACGGTACGTACCGCAGCGCTCCCTTCGATCTTCTCTGGGAGTGGGACGACGACGCCGACGAGTACCGGACTCCACGCAAGCTGGCCGCACACGGCTGGAGCGGCGACGACGACGTTCACCCCCACTCGAGGCTGAGCCCCGACGGGAACCGCGTCGTCTTCGACAGCAGCCGGGGCGGCACCGGCAGCGACGTCTACCTCGTCGAGATTCCCGACGACCGCGACGAACTCCCGGCATTCGAGGGCGTAGCGGAGTAGTCCCGCGCGAGCGAGCGATCGCGACACGGTCGTCAGGACAGCCTTGCAACGGGGAACATCTGTGATCCGACTACGGAGTCGTCACGGACGCTTCACATCCCACGGAACCTGCGTCGTCCTCAGAAGTGTGAGACGGCTCAAAGCGCTCGAGGATCTGTGCTACGATTCTCGAGCGCATTCCGTTTGCTCGCGGCTGTAGCGATTCGTTTGTCACGTTCGTCTCGTCCGTCGCGAACGTTCTCCTGCCAGTGGGTTAGTGGGGGTTCACCCACTGGCGGGAGACGTACGAGAATAGGCTTGCCAGAGGCTATTCCGTGTACCGCGCACGTTTCAGTGCGCAAATCGATATACTCGATGGACGAATATCAATATTTGGGTTGTTACAACATATCATTGTCTCGCAGTCGATCGGTGATCGACGCGAACGCCCGAGCGGTTTCGAGCGCGAACAGAACGGAGCTACCCGTCCTCGGGATCCTGGAACTTCCAGAGCTGGTTGCTGCCGTTCGTCACGTTCCAGTGGCGCAGGTCGGCGCCCGGTTCGGGGTCGACCTCCCAGACGTCGATCGCGAGATCGTCCGCGTGGGTCGGCTCGAGCGTGTATCGGTCGGGTGCGACCGGATTCGCCTCGAACTTCTGGTGGTCGGCGTCCTCCCACGCGCCCAGTTCGAGGTTCGTGCCGGTGTCAGTCCCGCCGTCGGCCGTCTCGAGCGCGAGCCCGTCGGCGTCGACCGGGCTGATGCGGAAGACGCCGTCCTCGAGTTCAGTGACGTCCCACACCTGGCCGTTCGCCTCGCCCCAGGTGTCGTTGTAGACGTTCGCGCCGTCGGCGAGGTCGCCGTCGACGCTCATCACGATCTCGTCGCCGTTGAGCGCCGAGGTGAGTCGGTAGGTCCCCGCCTCGAGTTCCGTGAGCTCTCCCCCGCCGGCCATCGACTCGTGGGTACCGAGGTTCGCCCGCGGATTGTCGACGACGTACTGGACGTCCACGTTCTGGCCGGGGTCGCGCTTCCACTCGAAGTGGAGATCCCATTCTCCCGTGTCGGCGTTCCAGAGGAAGTAGTGATCGTACGCGAACGTCGCGCCCGCGGCCTCGACGGGATCGGCCCGCAGCGACGGCTGCTGGTAGCCGAACGGACTGACGCCCGCGACGGTCGCGGCGGGGTCGGCCCCGGACTCGAGAGTAACGGTCCCCTTCGCGAGCCCGCCGCCGTGGTTGCCCCGGAGGATCGTGTCGTCGGCGTCGACGCGGATGTTCCGTTCGGTGCCGCCGCCGCGCACGTCACAGTCGATGATCCGCACGTTCGAGGTCTGTCCGCCGGAGACGTAGATGCCGTAACTCTGTTCGCGGTCTTCCTCCGGCCGATCGTCGTAGGTTCGGAGGTTCGAGATCGTCACGCCGTTCGTGGGATCGTGCTGGTAGTCCGACCGCGAGTGGATCCGCACGGCCTCCGCGGCGCAGTTCTTGACGACGCCGCCCTCGACCGTGAAGTTCTGGTTGTCCTCGATGAAGATCCCGGTGACGTCCATCTCCGAGACGTTCGCCTCGCCGATGGTGACGTTGTGCGACCCGGAGACGCCGAAGATCCCGCGGGCGCCGCCGCGGACGACCACCTGATCGCAGGTGACGTCGTGGGTGCCGTTGGCCACGCGGAAGCCGGCGTAGCCCCCGCCGGGATCGATCTCCCTCCCGACGACGGAGCCGACCGTCGCGTCGGTGGTCTCGTTGAGCAGGACGCCACAGCCCGACTCGACGCCGTTCGCGATTACCTGTCCGACCTGGATGCGATCGACCGCGTACGTCTCGAATGCGTGGCCGCCCGAGTTCTCGACGTAGACCGAGTCGACCTGGATATCCGTACAGCGAACCGTGTCCTCGCCGCGACCGTGAGCGAAGCCGTCGATGCGGACGCCGATGCCGCCACGGGGGCTGTCGCCGGTCATCTCGACGTTCACGTTCCCGAGTCGGAGGTTCCGAACGCTCCGGAGGAACATCCCGAACCGGGGGTTCCCGACCACTCTGAAGTTCGGAATCTCGATGTGTTCGGCGTCGTAGGCCGTGACCGGAACGACGAGCGCCTGATCGCCCTCGTCTTCGACGCGCATCGTCGCGGGCATATCCAGCACGGTGTAGCTCGGCAGTTCGATCCCCCTGATGTCGCTCGAGCCCTCGTAGGTCGGCACGTCGCCGCTTCCGTCGACCGGCCCAACGGTACTCGGCGAGACCACCGCGACCGTCTCCTTCCAGTCGCGACCGTCGGTCAGGCTGTCGACCGCCGCCTGCGTGACGTCGATCACGTCCTCGCCGCTCGCGACGTGTCCATCGGTTCCGTCGGCGTGGAAGACGCCGTCGTCGTCCTTCCAGACGATCACGTCCGCGTTCCGCGCCGCGGTGTAGACGTTATCGACCTCGAGTGACCCCAGATTCGAGAGGTCGTGTCCCTGCGCGTCGATGTCCTGGTTCCACTTGCGTGTCGGACCTGACTCACCCCCTCCTGTGACGGATCGGCCGCCGTCGGCTCGCGCCGTCCCACTTCCGTACGCTGCGGCGAGACCGCCGACACCCAACAGACCGAGGATCGTCCGTCGATCGAACGTCAGACCGGATTCGTGTGCGCTCGCGTTGCCACTTCCCTGTGATTCGGTATCTCGTACCACGATACGTTGAACCATTCCCTTTCATAAATATTTATTGTTGGTAGTCATACAATCGTGGTTTCTGAAAGATATCGTCGGATCTCGAGCGTCGGAGCAGCTGTGTCGGTATTTTTACGGTCTCCGGACGAGATAGCACACGAACACGACGATGTCAGGGAACCAGCCAGTAGACCTGCGAACCGAGTACGCGTCGAATCCGATCGGGATCGACGCTTCGACGCCCGACCTGCGCTGGCGGGTCGACACGGATCGCCGCGGGGCGCGCCAGACCGCGTTCCGAGTGCTCGTCGCGTCGACGCCGGACCGCCTCGAGGACGGTGAAGGGGACCTCTGGGACACCGGAAAGCGGTCGTCGGACCGTCCGGCGGTGACCTACGACGGCGAGTCGCTCGAGTCCGGAACCGAATACCACTGGGCGGTTCGCGTGTGGGACGAGTCCGACGAGCCGAGCGCGTGGAGCGATCCAGCCCGGTGGGAGACGGGACCGCTCGAGCCCGCCGACTGGGAGGCCGCCTGGATCCGTCGCCCGGGAGACGGCGCGTTCGAGCGCGGCCGATTCACCTATCTGCGTCGCGAGTTCTCCCTCGAGGGGGAAATCGAGCGAGCCCGAGCGTACGTCTCCGCCAGTCATCAGTACGAACTCTCGGTCAACGGCGACGTGATCGACTGGGGCCAGTCGGCGTCCTACCCGGACTATCAGTACTACAGGACCATCGATCTCACAGACGCCCTCGAAACGGGCGAGAACGCGATCGGCGCGCTGTGCAACTGGAGCGGCGCCGGACAGGGACGGCCCGCCGCCGAACCCGGCTTCGTCTGCCAGCTCGAGGTGACGTTCGCCGACGGGACCGAGCGCACCGTCGTCACCGACGGGTCGTGGCGCGTCCGCGAGGCCGAGTGGCGAGAGGACGCGCCGCTGCGAAACGACGAGATCGCGGAGCCGGTCGAGATCGTCGACGGTCGGCGGGCCCCGCTCGGCTGGAGCGAGCCGGGATTCGACGCGGGAGCGTGGGACCCCGCGACCGTCGTCGGCACCCATCCCACGGAGCCGTGGGAACGGCTCGTCGCCCAGCAATCCGAAGTCGTTCGGTCGCCGATCGAGCCCGTCTCGATGGACCGACTCGAGGACGGGACGTACGTGGTCGACTTCGGGCGGGTCTACGCCGGACTCCCTGAGGTGCACTTCGCGGACGGAACCGACGGACACCGGGTCGCGCTCAGGGCGGGCTACCGGCTCGCGGACGACGGCTCGGTCGACGAGACGGAGGGGACCCAGTGGACGGACATGCGCTACGAGTACGTCCAGCGAGGCGGCGAGGAGACGTTCCGTCCGTTCAACTACCTCGGCGTCCGCTACCTGCAGATCGACGATCCGGGCGAGGAACTCGAGCCCGAACAGGTGCGGCTGCTGGCGACGCGCAACGCCGTCCCCGACGAGCGGGCGGCGACGTTCGAGTCCGGCGACGAGACGGTCGACGCGGTCTTCGACCTCGCGCGCCACTCGGCGCTGTACGGCTGTCAGGGGCAGTTCGTCGACACGCCGACCCGCGAGAAAGGCCAGTTCCTGATGGACGGCTTCAACGTTTCGCGGACGACGACTCGAGCGTTCGCGGAGCGCACGCTGAGCCGCCAGGCGATCGACGAGTTCTGCCGCTCGCACTACCGGTACTGGGCCGGCGAGGGCCGGCTGAACGCCGTCTACCCGAACGGCGACGGCAAGCGCGACATCCCCGATTTCACGGTCTCGTTCCCCGAGTGGGTCTGGCGGTACTACCGCACGACCGGCGACCGGGCGACGCTCGAGCGCGCCTATCCGGTCATCACGGCGATCGCGGCGTACGTCGAGCGCCACGTCGACGGCGATACCGGGCTCGTCGCGAACCTCTCGGGCGGCGAGGGCGGCCCCTACGAGGAGGGGATCGTCGACTGGCCGCCCGAGATGCGCTACGGCTACGACCGCGACTGGCCCGTCAGGACCACGGTCAACGTCCTCTGTACGAGCGCGCTCGGACGGGCGGCCGACGTCGCGGCCGCGCTCGACCGTCCGGACCGCGAGCGAGCGCACTACCGCGACCGACAGCGCGCGCTCGAGGCGGCGATCGACGATCGTCTCCGGCAGGGCGACCGCTACGTCGACGGCCGCGACGCGACCGACGCGAGCGACTCCGCGTCCCAGCACGCCAACGCACTGCCGCTGGCGTTCGATCTCGTTCCCGACGCGCGCGTCGACGCCGTCGCCGAGCGCGTGGCCGAGCAGGGGATGTCGATGGGGCCGATGATGGTGCCGTGGCTGCTCGAGGCCCTCGAGACCGCCGGTCGCCCCGACGCCGTCGTCGACCTGCTGACGAACGCCGAGGACGACGGCTGGGCGAACATCCTCGAGCGGGGCGGCACGTTCACCTGGGAGACCTGGCACTGCCGCGACTCCTCGCTGCCGGACGACCAGCGGCACAACCGCAGCGAGTCCCACGCCATGGGCGCGACGGTGCTGGTGTACATCCTCCGGACGCTCCTGGGCGTGCGCCCCGACGGCGTCGCGGGCGACCGCGTCGAGATCCGTCCGCCCGAGGCGGGACTCGAGTCGGCGTCCGGTCGGATCCCGACCGAGCGGGGCACCGTCGAGGTCTCGTGGAGTCGCGAAGCGGACGGGGACCGCGAGGACGGCGCGTCGTTCCGACTCGAGGCGACGATCCCGTGGAACGCGTCGGCGACGGTCGCCCTCCCGATAGGGGAGCGAGACGCCGTCGCGACGGTGAACGGTGAGCCGGTTCGGGACAGTGAGGGAGCGGCGACGCTCCCCGACGGCGTCTCGGCCGTTCGGGAGGGCGATCGGCTCGAGATCGACGTCGAATCGGGGACCTATCGGTTCACTTTCGGTGACTCCGCGGACGTGCCGCGGTAGACCGGTCAGACTCAGCGGCTCGGTACCGTTTCCGGCGTCAGTCCTCGAGCAACGGCTCGAGTTCGGCGGCGAGCGTCTCGCCCATCGTGATCATCGCGTTGTCACCGGGGTGGACCAGATCGGCAGTGAGCCCGCCGATAGTCGGTAGCAGATCAGGACCCTCGAGCAGTGACACGTTCCCGTGGGGCGTTTCGGCGACGATCTCGCGGAGTTCCTCGCGGAACCGCTCGCAGCGTTCGGTCTCCCCGTTGCTCCGACAGACGTCCCGAGAGTGAGGGAAGATGGTGATGGCGACGACAGGCTTCTCGGGGTGGGCGCTCGCCACGCGGTCGATCATTCGCTCGGCACGGTCGCGGAACGCCTCGGGGTCGAACGTACCGATCATGTTCACCGAGATCGCGAGCGTCGCGATATCCCAGTCGTCGCGCTCGGCGATGTGGTCGGTCATCTCGGCGTCGCAGTAGGCGGTGCCACAGGAGCCGAGGTTGATCGGGTCGGCGGCGAGCCGACGGGCCGTCTGGCTGACGTAGGTCAGGTGCTCGGCCAGCGGCGACGCGCCTTCGGTGATCGAGGTACCGTACGCGAGGTAGCGCCGGTCGGGCAGTTCCTCGTCGCGGGGCGGCCGGACGTCGCCCTCGAGCCCGTGATAGGCTATCGGCCCGCTGCGGTGCTCGCCCGATAACTGGATTCGACAGACCCGCGGATCGAACGCGAGGTCCTCGACGGCCGACGGCTCGAGGTCGGCGAGTTTCTCGGGCAGCGAGACCTCGATCGCCGTCGGCTCGGGACCGACGACGACCTCGGTCGAGCCCTGAACCGGGCCCCAGAAGACCCGGACGGTGCTCTCCTCGGCGTTTTCGTTGGGAATTATCGAGAGCGTCACCCTCGCGGTACCGTCGGGAACGAACCGGAGTTCGACGCCCGCGGGATGACGCATTCGCGACTGTGCGCCGTCGTTGAGTTCCGTTCTGACCGTTTCCGGAACGCGCTGCAGTAACTGTCCGTCTCGACCCTCGATCGATCGCACGTCGCCGACGTTGTGAAACTGGATCCCGTCGCGGTGCATAGCGGATACGTTACCCCGTTTTCGTATCAACTATTCGGTGGCTCGAGCCGCGGTCGTTGTTCGTTCTCGCGCTCGTGTGATACGAGCGACGCGTACTGCTCTCAGACCGCTTCGAACGATCAGTCCCCATGGTCTCCGCCGTCGTGTGATCCGTCTTAGCCGCAGTACGAGTTCCCGCTGACGTCCGTATTGTTCGCGTACGTCTCGACTGCTCCGCTGGCGTTGTTACAGAAGTGGTTGTCGACGATCGCGTTCGATTCCGTGTCGGGTCCGGTCTCGTAGACGCCGTACTCGGCGTTGCCCGTGAGCTCGAGGTTGCGGACCGTGACGTCGGACGTGTGCGGATGGGTATCGCTGTCCCGCGAGTCGATGCGGATCCCGCTGCTGCCGGTGTTCGTAACGGTCCCGCCGTCGATGAGTAGATACCGGGTGTCTTGGACGAGGTTCCCGCCGTTGCCGTCGAGGTAGACGTCGTAGATCTCGATGCCCTCGCTCCCGGAGACGGTGAAGATCCCGCGTCCGCAGTCGACGGCGTCGACCCGATTGACGACGATCTCCGGCCCGGCGCCGTTCGCACACCGGAAGCCGGCGTAGCCGCCGCCCTGGTCCGCTCGCGTGGCGTTGACGTAATCGACCGTCGCGTAGGCCGTGTCGTTCAGCAGCAGTCCGCAGCCGCCCGTGTCGACGGTCTCGACGGTGCCGATATCGACGTCGTCGACGCCGTACGTCTCGACCGCGTGGTGCTGGGATCCCTCGACGGAGGCGTACTCGAGCGAGACGTTCTGACTCCGTCCGCCGTCGCTGTCGTCGATCCGAACCCCGATTCCGACGGTCTCGGTGTCCCACAGCGACATGTCGACGGTGCCCAGCTGAACGTCCGAACAGCTCTGGATCCAGATCCCGTAGCGCGGGTTGCCCTCGATGGTAACGTTCTGAATCTCGATCGATTCGACGCTCCGTGCGCGAAACGGAACGATCAGGTCCTCGCCGGTGTCTTCGACGGAGATCGTCCCGTTGTGTTCGATCACGGTGTAGCTCGGCAGATCGACGGCCTTGAGGTCGCCGTCCCACGAGTGGGGACCGACCGATCCGGAATTTTTGACCAGGACCTTCTCCTTCGAGGTTCGACCGGCGGTGAGGCTATCGACGGCCGCCTGAATCGCGTCCATGTGGTCCGGTCCCTCGTAGACCGTTCCGTCGTTCGCGGCGTACCAGGTACCGTCGGTCTGCCAGACCTCGGCGTCGTGGTCGCTCGCCTGCGCGGTACCGATCGCACCCGCTGTCAGCCCCGTCGCTGCGAGTGTCAATGTGCGGCGACGTGTTACGCGCGGAGTCGCAGTGCTCGAGTCGGGACACCCGGTCTCTTCGCTATCGCGTTCTGGCGTGCTACCTTGTGGCATATTTCCATCAGTAGCTATCGAGAACAATATTATTAAACTTTATTTCTAGAATATAATTATTATCCCTTCAGTAAAGCTGTGCCGACTCGATCGTAAACACAACGCTACCGAGCGAGAGGGCTCGTCCCGCTCGATCGATCGAGTGAGGACTCGAGGAATGGGTTTTCCGCGATGACAGTCAGAACGAACACCGACCGAGTGTCGGTTTCGTCGTCTCCAGTCGAACGCCACGGTGGTTCGTCGTCACCGGCTTCGACGACACGGAGAACAGCCGTTGTGGTCTCCAGTTCTGCCCCGCAACCGTCCCGCCGTCAGTCCTCGAGGACGTCGGCGCCCTCCAGATCGTACGCTCGGAGGTAGTCGCGCTCGAGGTCGACGAGTTCGGCGAACAGGTCTCGGGCTTCGTCGCGTTGGACGGAAACTAGCGGTTCGTTGAGGAACGCCTGGAAGGCGAGGTCCAGATCGCCGGCGAAACCGGCCTCGATGAGCGTCTCCTGATTGTGCACGGCCGTCAGTACCATCGACCGCACTTCGCGCGGGAGTTCGCCGGCGGTGATCGGCGCGACGCCGCCGCCGGTGATGACGGCGTTAGTCTCGACGACGGCGCCCGTCGGCAGGTCGGGCGTCTGCCCCCGATTCGGGTGGTTGACGTGCGTCTTGATCGGCTCGAGTCCCTCGAGCGCGCGCATGATATCGACGACCTCCTCGCCGGACTCGGTGAACTCGAACTCCTCGTCGCCGGACAGATATCGTTCCATCTTCGCCGGACCTTCGCTGTCGCCGGTACGGGCGGAACTGGGCGTCAGCCGAACGCCCCAGCGCTGGATCTCCTCGGGCTCGTCGATGTCGAGGTACCAGGGAACGAACTCGGCGAGGTGGCGGTCGCCCGCCGCGCCGAGTAGCCCGAACCGATCGTAGAGATCGAAGGCGATCTGGTGGTGGTTCGTCCAGTAGGACTCGTCGTTCAACTCGCCGGGTTCGAACCCCGGAATCGGTTTCCGTTCCTCGAGTTCGCGGTCGAGGTACTGGAAGAGGTCGTGTCCGTTCCAGTACGCCTCGTCGACCCACGTGAAGTGGTTGATCCCCTTCACGTTCACGTCGATCTCCTCGCGGGCGACGTCCTCGGTGCCGTCGACGTACCGCTCGGCGATGTCGGCCAGCAGTCGCTGCGTTTCGAACACCTCGTGACAGAGCCCGATCGCGTTGATGTCGGGGTACTCCTCGTAGAGCGCCCGCGTACAGACGGTCATCGGGTTCGTGTAGTTGATCACCCACGCGTCGGGGCACTGTTCGCGGACCGTCGCCGCGATCTCGCGGTACTGCGGGATCGCTCGCAACGAGCGCAGGACGCCGCCGGGGCCCACCGTGTCCGCGACGGTCTGGTAAATCCCGTACTCCTGCGGGACGTCGATGTCGTGGACGAACGTCTCCGCGACCGGATCCTGAATCGAGCAGATGACGAAGTCGGCGTCCGCGAGCGCGTCGTCGACGTCCCGATGCGCCTCGAACGTCCACGCTCCGTTGGCGTCCGACCGGTCCGCGAGGCCGTTCGCCAGTCTCGCGTTCTGCTCAGCCGCTTCGTAGTCAACGTCGTAGAGCGATACCGTCCCCGCGAGATCGTCGCACTGGAGCAGGTCGTTGATGAGCGTGTGTGCCCACCCGTGACTGCCGCCACCGATATAGCCGATTTTTATCGACGAACGCGACTGCGACGAAGATCTCTCTTCGAGTCGATGCATACGAACTGTACGGAGATCGGAGTATATAGTAGTTGTGTCGGTTGCGGTTCGGTACCGACGGAATGAGCGCATCGCATCCCCGTTCCCAGACACCACCATGACAATGACACGCATGTGGCGTCCGGTCTTACCGGACGATACCTAAACTCGTCTTTCCGTCCCTGTCTCGGACGAATTCGTTTGCTCGAGCGAAACCGGATCGACCGATCGAAACAATTTACGGCGGTACGACTGTAACAGATGGCCCGGGAACAACTGGTTGGACTATCCTCGCGTCCGGCCATGGCGGACGCCCTCTCGAGAGAACTCGCCGGAGCGAGCCGAGGAGAATCTTCTAACGGCTACGTTCGTCCGTCTCTATCGGTCTCACGGTGATGTCCGGCTAGAGCGGACGCTGGGATGGAACCGCTCGAGAGCCCGAACCGGGACCGACACGAGAACTCGCTGCCGAGTCCAGTGCAGACGCTACCCCGAGGACGATGAGAACGAGCGAGAGAACTCACACCGGCGGACACCGACCGAATACCCGCCGCGTTACACGTGGATTCCCGCGTCTTTAGGCGCGGGGAGATGTCAGTGGCCGTCCGTTACCACTCGGCGACGCTGCCGTCGTCGTGTCGCCAGACGGGGTTGTGCCAGTCGTGGCCGACGTCGGCCTGGTCGCGGACGTGGTCCTCGTCGATCTCGATGCCGAGCCCCGGCTCGTCCGGGATCTGGACGTACCCGTCTTCGTAGTCGAAGACGGACGGATCGGCCAGGTACTCGAGCACGTCGCTGGTCTCGTTGTAGTGGATGTTCAGGCTCTGCTCCTGAATGAACGCGTTGTGAGAGCTGGCGTCTACCTGGAGACAGGAGGCGAGCGCGATCGGACCGAGCGGGCAGTGCGGGGCCATCGCCACGTCGTACGCTTCGGCCATCGCGGCGATCTTTTTGACCTCCGTGATCCCGCCGGCGTGGCTCAGATCGGGCTGAATCACGTCGACGGCCCCGTTCTCGAACACCTGTTTGAAGTCCCACCGGGAGAACATCCGCTCGCCGGTGGCGATCGGGATCGTGGTATGCGACGCGATCTCCGGCAGCGCGTCGTTGTGCTCCGGCAGGACGGGCTCCTCGACGAACATCGGCTCGTGAGGTTCCAGCTTCTCGACGAGCCGCTTCGCCATCGGTTTCGAAACGCGACCGTGGAAGTCGACGCCGATGTCGACCTCGTCGCCGACGGCCTCGCGGACCTCGCGGAGTCGAGTGACCGCGGCCTCGATCGTCGCGGGATCGTCGACGCGCTCGATCTCTTCCGTCGCGTTCATCTTGAGCGCCGTAAAGCCCGCCTCGACCTGCGCTCGAGCCTGTTCGGCCACGTCGGAGGGGCGGTCGCCGCCGATCCACTGATAGACACGGATCCGGTCCCGGGTTGCACCGCCGAGCAGTTCGTGGACCGGAACGCCCAGCCGCTTGCCCTTGATGTCCCAGAGGGCCTGATCGATCCCGGCGATGGCGCTCATCAACACCGGGCCGCCGCGATAGAAGCCGCCGCGGTACATCGCCTGCCAGTGGTCCTCGATCCGGTCCGGATCCTCACCCAGCAGGTAGTTGTCGAGGAGTTCCTCCACCGCGGTCCGAACGGTCTTCGCGCGCCCCTCCACGACCGGTTCGCCCCAGCCGACCGTTCCGTCGGCCGTCTCGAGACGCAGGAAGAGCCATCGCGGCGGGACCTCGAACAGTTCGTAGTCGACGATTTCTGTCATGGTAGCCCTCTTTCCCTCCGTCTCATTTAGTGGTTGCGGGAACTCGATCGGATTCGCCTCCGTCAGCAGTCCAACGACGCGATAGACAGTACACTTATTTCGATGTCTGATCAAAACGGTGGCATGGATAACGCACTGGTCGTCGTCGACGACACCGATATGCATCGAGCGTTGCTCGCGGAAGCCGGACGCCTCGCACACGATACCGGCGCAAAGCTGACCGTCCTCGCGTGGATCACGCCGGATCAGGTCGACGAGACGGCCGACAATCTGGAAGCGATCGAACAGGTAGAGGGAACGTCCTACAGCGAGCCCGAACCGACCGCCACCGCGGCGCAGTTCGCCCGACAGTTCGCGGAGGACGTCTTCGAGTCGTTCGACGAGTCGATCGAGTTCACCGCCGACGGGATCGTTACCACGGAGAATGAGCGCGCCGACGCGATCATCGACACCGCGGAGCGACTCGACTGCGACCACGTCTTCATCGTCGGCCGACGGCGCTCGCCGACCGGGAAGGCGCTGTTCGGCGACGTCGCCCAGCGTATCCTCCTCAACTTCGACGGCACCGTGACGCTGAAAATGGACTGACCGCGCCGGTTCGGGCTCTCCGTAGCGATATAGCGATACAGGGGTCCGACGGCGTCGCGTCGTCTCCGACCGTGATCTCGAGTCCTCGAACCTGGTCTCGAATCACTCTCGAATCCGTACCGAGAGGCCGTCAACCGCGTCGGTCTCGGCGATTGCGAGATCGAACGGGTCGATCTCCGGACCGCCGAGTCGCCACGACGCGTCCCCCTCGAGCGTCACCGCGATCGGATCGCTCCTGAAGTTCAGCACCCAGGTGTGACCGTCGCGCCGGGCGACGCGAACGCCGTCTGGGAGCACCGCCGTACGGCGGACGCCGGCGCGGTCGAGGAGCGAGCCGACGAGCTCGTTCGCGAGGTCGGTCTCGGGCCAGACGCCGCAGTAGACGACGCGTCCATCGCCGACCGCGTTTCGAACGGCCGCCGTTCGTCCGCCTTCGACGTCGTCGCCCGCGTACTCGAGTAGCGGCTCGGCCGCGTCGACGTCGAGCCACTCGGCCCATGTCCGGAACGCGTAGTCAGTATTCGTCTCGTCGGTTCGGCCGACGGTCGGCTCGAACTGCGTCGGAAGCGTCTCGTGCTGGTCGACGCTCGCGCCGACGAGATCCGACAGCGGACCGGGCTGGGGCTCGGGTCGGAGTTTATTGTACTCGTCTTTGACACCCGTCCGCGGGCCGAGCAGCAGTTCGCCGCCGGACTTGACGTACGCAGTCAACCGGTCGGCCAGCGATTCGGTCGCCAGGTGGAGCGTCGGCGCGACGACCGCGTCGTACGACTCGAGGTCGCTTTCGGGATGCACGATGTCTACCTGCACGCCGTGCGCTCGGAGCGCTGCGTAGAACGACTGTAACAGCTGCCAGTAGTCGAAGTCGGGCGCATGGGGCTGTTCGCCGAGCGCCCACGCGTTCTCGTAGTCGTGTAGCAGGGCGACGGGCGCGTCGACGTGGTCGAGGTCGAACAGCTCCTCGGCGGCCCGCGTCGCGTCGTCGTAGCCTCGGTCCGGCGACCCGTCCTGCTTGCGGAGCCCGGCGTGGTACTGCTCCTGACCTTCGAGGCAGCGCCGCCAGCGGAAGTAGACGACGGCGTCGGCACCGTGGGCGGTCGCGTGGTGGGCCCACAGCCGCATCGCCCCCTCCGCGGGCTGGGTCGAATGGGGCGGCCAGTTAACGTCGCCCGGTTGCTGTTCCATCACCCAGAACGGTCGGTCGAGCACGCTTCGGTAGAGGTCGTGGTTGAACGAGAGCAGATCGGGATTCCCCGCGCGGAGCTCGTCGGTCGTCGTCTCGTCGCCGGCCTGCTGGACGTGACCCGTCGGGTACGAGTCCCAGGCGATCAGATCGAGGTCCTCGTCGAAATCGTATGTGTCCACCGACTCGAACAGGTTCATGAAGTTGTGCGTGACGAACCACTCGTCGTTCGCCTCGCGAAGCAGGTCCGCCTGCAGCCGATTGTACTCGACGACGCTGTCGCTCGAGAAGCGGGCGAAATCGAGCATCATCGACGGGTGATCCTGTGCGGGCGTCGGCCGCGGGAGATCGACCTGTTCGAAGTCGTCGTACTGTTGACTCCAGAACGTCGTTCCCCACGCCTCGTTGAGCGCGTCGACGGTCCCGTACTCCTCGCGGACCCAGTCCCGGAACGCGGCGGCGCAGTCGTCGCAGTAACAGCGCGTCGTGCCGTGACAGCCGTACTCGTTGTCGGTCTGCCAGCCGACGACGCGCGGGTCGTCGGCGTAGCGGTCCGCCATCACCCGGACGACGCGTTCGGTCTCCTCACGATAGGCCGCAGAGTTGAAACAGTAGTGGCGCCGGCTCCCGACGTCTCTGACGGTCCCGTCGCGGTCCCGCTGGAGGATCTCGGGCCGTTCCTCGACGAGCCACCGCGGCGGCGCCGCCGTCGGCGTACACAGAACCGCCTGCATCCCGTGCTCGCCGATCAGGCCGACGATCTCGTCGAGCCACTCGAAGTCGAACTCGCCGCGTTCGGGTTCGAGGACCCGCCACGAGAACTCGGCCATGCGGACGTACTCGATCCCAGCGTCGGCCATCTGCCGGATATCCGTCTCCCACCGTTCGCGCGGCCAATGCTCCGGAAAGTAGCACACTCCGATTGACATAGGTGAACGTTCGCACCGACCGTTGTAAACGTTGTCATGCAGGGTGGAGCGTTGTCTCCGGTCGCATTCGTCCGCTCTCGCTCCCGCGATTCAGCAGCCGAGTACTGAACCGCAACACCGCTCGCGATCCTGTCACGCTCCACAACGCTACTCGAGTCTCCGTGTTAGAATCGCTCAGGGGGTGGATCTCGGGATCGAGACCACGAACTCCACCACCTCGTTCTGTCAGACTCTACACTGAACGGCGCCGTAGCGGTCCCACGACGGAACTACCGATCAATCGCGATCCGCTGAGACGGGTTCGATGTCGGGCTTCGGCGGGTCGTCCATCCCGTGCCCGAGGAAGTAACTCGGCCAGGGCGGCTGGTTGTAGCCGGCGTTCTGCCACGCGAGCGCGGTCCGATACTGTGAGTCGTGCAACAGCGTGTACAGCCGGTGATCGGTCTCGTGGGGCGTCGCGTACAGACGCAGCGCTTCGTCGTCCTCTCGGCGCCAGATCACTTCCTCGCGCCAGTCCCCGAGGATGTCGCCCGAGAGACACGGCGTCCCCTTCGAGCCGTTGTTCGACCGCGTGCCGTCGAAGGACTTCAACAGCTCCAGTTCCTCGGTTTCGGGGTTCCACTTCTTGAGCCAGCCGTGGCCGTATCCCTCGTCCCAGCCGAGGAAGTCGTGATCCAGCAGCTCGCGGTGCAGGTCGCCGGTCCACCAGATCCCGAAGTTCATCGAGTTGACGGCGTTCTCATCGATCTGCTCGCCCCGAGCGGACCACAGGCCGATATCGTTGTCGGACAGGGGAATGCCTGCCCACGCTTCGGCACCGTCGTAGTTCGGATCGATATCCGCGATCATCCCTCGGCCGATGTCGCCCTCCGCCTCGACGCCCCACAGTAACTCGCCCGTTTCCGCGTCGCGGAACGTCGCGCCGTACGGTCCCCACTCGTGGGGCATGAAGACCTCGAGTCCGTCTCGACTGGGATCGAAGTCGCTCACGTGGAGTGCGTCGCCGTGATTCCAGCCGGTCGAGTAGAGCCCGGTGCCGTCGTGATCGATGACACACGAGCCGTAGACAACCTCGTCTTTTCCGTCACCGTCGACGTCGGCGGTGGCGAGCTG
Organism: Haloterrigena sp. KLK7; assembly: GCF_037914945.1. Taxonomy (NCBI): domain Archaea; kingdom Methanobacteriati; phylum Methanobacteriota; class Halobacteria; order Halobacteriales; family Natrialbaceae; genus Haloterrigena; species Haloterrigena salinisoli. The sequence goes on along the minus strand of NZ_CP149788.1, from coordinate 164,345 downwards.
GTGGTTACCCTGGCCCTCGTACTCCTGGTTTCCGTCGTCGCTATCGAAGATCCAGCGAGTCTCGAGTTCGCCGTCGCGGAAGTCCCAGGCGGCCAGCATCGATTTCTCGTAGTAGCCCCGCGTCATGAGGATACTCGGGCGCTCGCCGTCGAAGTAACCGACGCCGGCGAGGAACCGATCGGCACGGTTGCCGTAGCAGTCGCCCCAGTCGCAGATGTCGCCGCGCGCGGGTTCGAAATCTTCCGTCGCGAGCGCTTCGCCCGTCTCGCCGTCGAAGACGGTGAGATACTCCGGCCCCTCGAGGATGCGACCTTCTTCATTCGCGTAGTCGGCGTCCGGATCTCCGATGACCGTCCCGGTTCCGTCCGTGGCACCGTCGGACGTCCGCACGGCCAGTTCCGCTATCCCGTCGCCGTCGAAGTCGTAGACGGCAAACGGCGTGTAGTGTGCGCCGGCCCGGACGTTCTGCCCGAGATTGATTCGCCAGAGGTGCTCGCCCTCGATCGTGTACCCGTCGATCAGGACGTCGCTCGTGTGCCCCTCGTGGGCGTTGTCCTTCGCGTTCGACGGCGTCCACTTCTGGACGATGTCGAGCGTTCCGTCGCCCGTGAGGTCGGCTACGCTCGCGTCGTTCGCGTGGTACGTGACCGTTTCGCCGTCCTCGCCTTCGACCGGGTCGGGCTTGTTCAGCGGGATCTCCTTGTACTGCTCGTCCCACACCTCGACCGACTCCGACATGCCGGGTTTCCGGCCGCCGCCTTTCCTGCCGCTGGCTCGACCGTTTCCGACCGCTCGAACCGCGTACGTCGAGTCCGTCGTTCCCTCGGGATCGAGGTAATTCGTGCTGTCGGTGATCGGTTTGTTATTCACTCGTTCACCGTCGCGATACACGTGGAATCCCAGATCGGCGGGCTCGGTCCCGAGCAGTCGCCAGCGGACGAGTACCCCGTCTTCCGCCGGAACGGCCACGAGTCCCCGGTCGAGTGCCTCCATCTGCCGTGTCGACCCGTTCTTCTCGCTGTCGTTTCCGTTTCCGGCGGCGGATCGGCCGTTCCGACCGCTGGCGGTCGCTGCACCGCTAGTTGCGAGCGCTGCCGTCCCGGCCGCCACTCCGCTCAGAATCTCGCGTCGGTACCGTCGCAGTCGTGTCTCATTCGTGTCTGGATTAGTCATTGTCTTTCACACCGCATCTTCTCCGTCCAGATCGCGCTATATAAATATTTTTGACAGTGAATATAGCTTACCGTAGATACTATCCGGGACAGTATTAACGTCGATTTCGCTGGCAGCCGACCTCGGGACCCGCGCACTAGACTCGAGCGAGTCGCGGCCGCGGACTCGAATCGCCGATAGCCGAACGGGACCGAGCTGCTGGTCCCACGCTTTCATGTCCCGCACTGGCTACTTAGACGCGTGACGTTGGCTGCCGGTAGATCGTGATGCGAGGATACGCGTCCCACTCAGTCATCGTCGGCGGAGACGAGTTCGATGTCGGGTTTCGGCGGCTCGTCCATCCCGTGTCCGAGGAAGTAACTCGGCCACGGCGGCTGATTGTAGCCGGCGTTCTGCCGCGCGATTCCAGTCCGGTACTGCGGGTCGTGCAACAGCGTGTGCAGTCGGTGGTCGGTCTCGTGGGGCGTCGCGTACAAGCGCAGCGCCTCGCTGTCTTCGGTCCGCCAGATCACTTCCTCGCGCCAGTCGCCTACGATGTCTCCCGAGAGACACGGATTGCCCTTCGACGAGTTGTTCGAGCGAGTTCCCTCGAAGGATTTCAGGAGATCCAGTTCCTGGGTCTCGGGGTTCCACTTCTTGATCCACCCGACGCCGTACCCCGCGTCCCAGCCGAGGAAATCGTGATCCAGCAGTTCCCGGTGCAGGTCGCCCGTCCACCAGACTGCGGAGTTGATCGAGTCGACGCTGGCCCCGTCGATCTGCTCGCCGTGAGCGGTCCACGTGCCGAGTCCGCCGTCGGACAGGGGGATCCCCGCCCACGCTTCCGCACCGTCGTAGTTCGGATCAATGTCGGCGATCAGCCCCCTGCCGATGTCTCCCTCACCTTCCTTGCCCCACAGTAACTCGCCCGTGCCGGCGTCGCGGAACGTCGCGCCGTACGGTCCCCACTCGTGGGGCATGAAGACCTCGAGTCCGTCTCGACTGGGATCGAAGTCGCCAACGTGGAGGGCGTCGCCGTGGTTCCACCCGGTCGAGTACAGCCCGGTGCCGTCGTGGTCGATGACCGCGGCACCGTAGACGATCTCGTCCTTCCCGTCGCCGTCGACGTCGGCGGTGGCGAGCTGGTGGTTTCCCTGTCCCTCGTACTCCTCGTTGCCATCGTCGCTGTCGAAGATCCAGCGGGTCTCGAGGTCGCCGTCGCGGAAATCCCACGCGGCCAGCATCGACTTCTCGTAGTAGCCCCGCGTCATGAGAATGCTCGGTCGCTCGCCGTCGAGGTAGGCGACGCCGGCCAGGAATCGATCGACGCGATTCCCGTAGCAGTCGCCCCAGTCGCAGACATCTCCGCGCGCAGGCTCGAAGTCCTTCGTCGCGAGCGCCTCGCCCGTCTCGCCATCGAAGACGGTGAGATACTCCGGTCCCTCGAGGACGTATCCCTCCTCGTTCGTGTAGTCGGCGTCGGGGTCCCCGATGACCGTCCCGGTTCCGTCCGTAGCACCGTCGGACGTCCGCACGGCCAGTTCCGCCGTCCCGTCACCGTCGAAGTCGTAGACGACGAACGGCGTATAGTGGGGTCCAGCCCGGATGTTCTGTCCGAGGTTGATACGCCAGAGGTGCTCACCCTCGATCGTATATCCGTCGAGCAGGACGTCGCTCCTATGACCTGGCAGGTTGTCCCCCGCATTCGATGGCGTCCACTTCTGGACGATATCGAGCGTGCCGTCGCCGGTGAGGTCGCCGACGCTCGCGTCGTTCGCGTGGTACGTGACCGTCTCCCCGTTCTCACCCTCGACCGGGTCGGGTTTGTTTAACGGGATCTCCTTGTACTGGTTCTCCCATACTTCGACGGCCTCCGACATGCCCGGTTTGCGGTTACCACGGTTTCCGCCGTGTTCCCTTCCGCCGGCCCGTCCGTTGCCCACCGGTCGAACCGCGTACGTCGACTCCCTCGTGCCCTCGGGATCGAGGAAGTTCGTGCTGTCGGTGATCGGCTTATTGTTCACCCGCTCACCGTCGCGGAACACGTGGAATCCCAGATCGGCTGGTTCAGTCCCGAGCAGTCGCCAGCGGACGAGTACTCCGTCTTCCACCGGAACGGCCACGAGGCCTCGGTCGAGTGCCTCCATCTGACGCGTCGAGTCGCTCTTCTCGTCGCCGTTTCCGTTCCCGACGGCAGACCGGCCGTTTCGACCCGCGGCAGTCGTCGCACCGCTAGTTGCGAACACTGCTGTCCCGGCCGCTACTCCACTCAGAATCTCGCGTCGATACCGTCGAAGCCGTGTCTTATTCGTGTCTGGATTAGTCATTGTCTTTCACACCGCACCTTCTCCGTCCAGATCACTCTATATAAATATTTTCTATTATAAATACAGTTGCCATAGGTATTATGCGAGCCGGTATTAACACCGCTTTTGCCGACAACCAACTTCGGGATCACTCGCACTACTCTCGAGAGCGAGTCGCAGCGGTAGCCCTTGATCGTCGATACCTGAACGGGGACCGAGCCGATGGTCCCACGCCTTGTGTGCCGTCCCGGCTACTCAGGCGCGTGACGTCGGATGTCGGTAGATCGTGACGCTACGGTACGCGTCCCGCTCAGTCATCGTCGGCGGAGACGAGTTCGATATTGGGTTTCGGCGGGTCGTCCATCCCGTGACCGAGGAAGTAACTCGGCCACGGCGGTTGGTTGTAGATCACGTTCTGCCACGAGAGCGCCACCCGGTACTGCGGGTCGTGCAACAGCGTGTACAGCCGATGGTCGGTTTCGTGGGGTGTCGCGTACAGACGCAGCGCCTCGCTGTCGTCGGTCCGCCAGATCACTTCTTCGCGCCAGTCGCCGAGGATATCTCCGGAGAAACACGGCGTCCCCTTCGAGCCATTGTTCGACCGCGTGCCGTCGAAGGACTTCAGCAGCTCGAGTTCCTCGGTTTCGGGGCTCCACTTCTTGATCCAGCCGTGGCCGTATCCTCCCTCGTCGTAGCCGAGGAAGTCGTGGTCCAGCAGCTCCCGGTGCAGGTCACCGGTCCACCAGATCCCGAAGTTCATCGAGTTGACGGCGTTCTCATTGATCTGCTCGCCCTGAGCGGACCACAAGCCGATATCGTTGTCGGACAGGGGAATGCCCGCCCACGCTTCGGCACCGTCGTAGTTCGGATCGATGTCCGCGATCATGGCTCGGCCGATGTCTGCGTCCCCGTCGCCCTCGCTCCAGAGCAACTCGCCCGTTCCGGCGTCGCGGAGCGTCGCTCCGTATGTCCCGTACTCGTGGGGCTGGAAGACCTCGAGGCCCTCTCGGTCCGGGACGAAATCGCTCACGTGAAGGGCGTCGCCGTGACCCCAGCCGGTCGAGTACAGTCCGGTGCCGTCGTGGTCGACGACCATCGCGCCGTAGACGATCTCGTCCTTCCCGTCGCCGTCGACGTCGGCGATGGAGAGTTGGTGGTTGCCCTGCCCCTCGTACTCCTCGTTGCCGTCGTCGCTGTCGAAGATCCAGCGGAGTTCGAGGTCGCCGTCGCGGAAGTCCCACGCGGCCAGCATCGTCTTCTCGTAGTAGCCGCGACCCATGACGAGGCTCGGTCGCTCGCCGTCGAGGTAGGCGGGCGTCGGGAGGAAATGATTAACGCGATGGCCGTAGCAGTCGCCCCAGTCACAGACGTCTCCGCGTGCGGGCTCGAAGTCTTCCGTCGCGAGGGCTTCGCCCGTTTCCCCGTCGAAGACGGTGAGATACTCCGGCCCCTCGAGGATCCGTCCGTCCTCGGTTGCGTGGTCAGCGTCCGGATCACCGATAACCGTCCCAGTTCCGTCAGTGGCACCGTCGGACGTCCGCATCGCCACTTCCGCCGTCCCGTCGGCGTCGAAGTCGTAGACGGCGAACGACGTGTATGCCGGCCCGGCCTGAATGTTCTGCCCGAGATTGATTCGCCAGAGGTGTTCGCCCTCGATCGTGTACCCGTCGATCAGGACATCGCTCGTATATCCGTCGAGCGGGTTTACCTTCGAGTCCGATGGAGTCCACTTCAGGACGATGTCGAGCGTCCCGTCGCCGGTGAGGTCGCCGACGCTCGCGTCGTTCGCGTGGTACGTGACGGTCTCCCCGTCCTCACCCTCGACCGGATCGGGCTTGTTCAGCGGGATCTCCTTGTACTGGTTGTCCCACACCTCGACGGACTTCGACATGCCCGGTTTGCGGTCACCACGGTTTCCGTCGTGTTTCCTTCCGCCAGCCCGACCGTTTCCGACCGCTCGAACCGCGTACGTCGAGTCCGTCGTTCCCTCGGGATCGAGGAGGTTCGTGCTGTCGGTGATCGGTTTATCGTTCACTCGCTCACCGTCGCGGAACACGTGGAATCCCAGGTCGGCGGGGTCGGTCCCGAACAGTCGCCAGCGGACGAGTACCCCGTCTTCCACCGGAACGGCCACGAGGCCCCGGTCGAGCGATTCCATCTGTCGCGTATACTCGCTCGTCTCGGTACTGCCTCTGTTTCCGCCGGCGGACCGGTGAGTCCGATCGCCAGGGGTTGCCACACCGACGCCGCTGGCCGTGATCGCCGTCGTTCCGGCTGCTATCCCGCTCAGCAACTCGCGTCGGTATCGTCGATATCGTGGATTATTCGAATCTGAATCAGTCATTATCGATCACACTACAGTTCCTCAATTTATCATCTGTTATTAGAAGTTTATGCCGAGAAGCGCATTCTGCAATTCCTCTCGTGTTCGAGGCGTCTCCAAATCTCGAGTGTGACTGACCGTAGCGTCGCCGTCCGGTCATACACGTCCCCGGAACTGAACCGTCTCAGAGCGCCATTCGACGGACTCGTCTCTCGGTCGAGCGTGAGTCCCGTGCTACTGTACCACACAGTAACACTTGTATCGGACGAGCGAAAACAGGGCCTGATATGGCAGAGGAAACCCTCGTCGACGCGTTCTGTCGGTTCCGTCATCACTACCGGTTGCTGTTTATGGTCTCGCTGCTATCGCTGATCGTCCTCGGCGCCGCCTTGGGGGTCATCGAGCGGGGGACCGGAACGTACGTCATTACGATCGTCCAGCTCGTGACGTTCGCCGTGATCGGCGCCTTCTCGTTCGGAATGATGGTCGTCTGTGCGCGACGCGCCGATTGACGGCGACCGCTCGGGCGATCGGAGCCGCGTTCTCGCAGTCCGCTTCGATCGAACGGGCTCCGAGCGCGCCGTCACCTGGTACTAGTCAAAAAATACATATAGATAGATAGCAATGGTGGAATCGTAGTCATATGAGACACAATCACACTCGGGTGAATAGACGGCAGTTTATCGGCGCGAGCGCTGGCACGGTCGCCGCCACGCTCGCGGGCTGTCTCGGGGGCAGCAGCAACTCGACGGAGTTCGTTACGGCGTTTGCAGGCGGCCGCCAGCCGACGCAGGTCCACTTCAATCCGTGGAACGCGTCGGACTACGCACAGACCTACAGCATCTACTGGCTCCAGGGGACGGTCGTGACACACGCCGACGGGACCGTGTCGACCGAGTTCTTCGAGGATCTCAGCGTCGACGGTCGGGAGGTCACGCTCGAGTTCTCGGACGAGTGGAGCTTCTGGAACGGCAACGACATCACTGCCGAGGACTATCTCATCGAACAGGAGATCTGGCGCTACCAAGATCCGGAGGCCTCGCCGATCGAAGGCCACGAACTGGTCGACGATTACACCGTCAAGCGGATCTACAAGGACGATATCTCGCCGACGATCGCGAAATCGAACGCGGGCGCCGGGACATCTGCACCCAAGTCGGTCTTCCGCGAGTACTACGAGCGCTACGAGGACGCCACCACGGCGAGCGAGCGGGAGGCCGTGACCGATGACCTCCTCCAGATGACGATCGACACCCAGGAGTTCGTCGACGAGGGGTACGGAAGCTCGCTGTTCAAGATCGAGGACTTCAATTCCTCCGAGACGCTGGCGACCAAATGGGAGGATCACCCGTGGTCGGACCGGACGGACATCGAGCAGATCCGCGTAAAGCCCACTGAGGGGACCCAAGTCGAGCAACTCGAGAAGAGCGACGAGCTCGACATGACCCAGTACATCACCGAGAATCAGCGCTCGGACTACCCCGACAACATCGAGAACATTTACGAGCTAGACCACTACAGCTGCCGGAAGTACATCCTGAACTGGAACAACAAGCACCTCGCGCGGCGGCCGGTCCGGCGGGCGATCATCTCCGCGATCGACATCCCCTCGATCGTCGACGCCGCGAACCAGACCGGGTTGATGGCGAGTCCGACGCAGGTCCAGACGGGGATCCGAGCGTCCATCGAGGAGAAGTACCTCGGCGAGGACTTCGTCGATAACCTCATCGACTACCCCGTCGAGGCTGACGAGGAGACGGCCGTCGAGTACATGCAGGAGGCCGGCTACTCCAGGGAGGGCGGCGAGTGGATCGGTCCCGACGGCGACGCGACCGACTTCACCGCCATCACGCAGGCGGGCGTCAGGAAGTCCCAGCCGATGAAGGTCCTCACCGACCACCTCAGCGAGTTCGGCTTCAACGTAGAGATGGAGGCCGTCGGGCAAGACTACTACTCCCGGGTTCAGGAGTGGGAGTTCGACATCGCCTGGATGTGGCACGTCGCGCTGCCGTACTGGCATCCCGTGGCGTACTTCTCGAACGACTTCTACGGCCTGCTGGCCGGCGACGTCAACAGCGACAGCGACACCGGTCCGACCGGCGTGCCGTTCTCGCTTGAGATTCCCGGGGAAGTCGGCGCGACGGAGGTCGGGAGCAACGGCGAGGAGATCAACCCGGCCCAGCTCATGGTCGACCTCGAGGGAGCGTCCTCCGAGGAGGAAACGATCGAGATCACGCGAACCCTCGCCCAGTGGGTCAACTTCGATCTGCCCGTGATCGTCCACCTACAGGAGAAACGCGGGTTCGCTGGCGACACCGAGAACTTCGACTTCCCGAGCGAGGACGAGTTCCGGATGGATCGTTCCAATCCGGGGCCGAACGCGCTGCTGAACGGCCATATTTCGGTCAACTGAGTCCGTCTGAACTCGATGGAACTCGAACGAGGGCAGACGTCGCTCGGAACTCGTCCGAGCGCAACAGCAGGCGGACTAGTCCAAACATACATAAGGATAGATGGTTATGGAGGTACTGTAGTCATATGAGACACAATCACACTCGGGTGAATAGACGGCAGTTTATCGGCGCGAGCGCCGGCACGCTCGCCGCTACGCTCGCAGGCTGTGTCGGCGGTGGGGATAACGCGGCAGAGTTCGTCACGGCGTTCGAAGGCGGTCGCCCGCCGACGGAGGTCCACTTCAATCCGTGGAACGCCTCGGACCACGCACAGACGTACAGTATCTACTGGACGCAGGAAACGCTCGCGACGCATTCCGACGGGACGGTGTCCACGGACTTCTTCGAGGACATCAGCGTCGACGGCCGCGAGGTCACGATCGAGCTCAAGGACCAGTGGAGCTTCTGGAACGGCAACGACATCACAGCCGAAGACTACTTCATCGAGGCAGAGCTCTGGCGCTATCAGGACCCGGAGGCCTCCCCGTTCGAAGGCCACGAACTCGTCGACGACTACACCGTCAAGCGAATTTACAAGGACGAGGTTTCGCCGGTTATCGCGAAATCGAACGCGGGCCTCGGGACGGGTGCCCCGAAATCGGTCTTCCGCGAGTACTACGAGCGCTACGAGGACGCGGGCGGAGAGAGCGGCCGTCAGGCGGTCACCGAGGATCTCCTCCAGATGACGATCGACACCCAGGAGTTCGTCGACGAGGGATACGGAAGCTCGCTGTTCAAGATCGAGGACTTCAACTCCTCCGAGACGCTGGCGACCAAATGGGAGGACCATCCGTGGGCGGACGAGACGGATCTCGAGCAGATTCGGGTCCTCCCGAACATCGAATCGGGGACGCAGGTCGAGCAACTCGAGAAGAGCGACAAGCTCGACATGACTCAGTACATCACCGAGAGTCAGCGCTCGGAATACCCCGACAACATCGAGAACATCTACGAACTGAGTCACTACAACTGCCAGAAGTACATGTTGAACTGGAACAACGAGCACCTCGCGAACCGATCGGTTCGCCGAGCGATCATCTCCGCGATCGACATTCCCTCGATCATCGACGCCGCGACGCAGACGGGGATGCTCGCGAGTCCGACGCAGGTCCAGACGGGGATCCGAGAGACCATCGAAGACCAGTACCTCGGCGAGGACTTCGTCGACCAGCTCATCGAGTATCCCGTCGAGGCCGACGAGGAAACGGCGATCGCCTTCATGGAAGACGCCGGTTACTCGAGGGAGGACGGTGAATGGATCAGTCCCGACGGTAACGCGACCGACTTCACCGTCATCACGCAGTCCGCCGTTTCGCAGTCCCAGCCGACGAAAGTCTTCACCGACCACCTCAACTCGTTCGGGCTGAACGCGGAGATGGAGGCCGTTGGGCAGGACTACTACTCGCGGGTCCAGGAGTGGGAGTTCGATATCGCCTGGATGTGGCACGTCGCGCTGCCGTACTGGCATCCCATGGCGTACTTCTCGAACGACTTCTACGGCCTGCTGGCCGGCGACGTCACCAGCGACAGTGACACGGGGCCGACCGGCGTGCCGTTCTCGCTCGAGATTCCCGAGGAAGTCGGCGCGATGGAGGTCGAGGGCAGCGGCGAGGAGATCAACCCGGCCCAGCTCATGGTCGACCTCGAGGCCGCGTCCTCCGAAGAGGAGACGATGGAGATCACGCGAACGCTGGTTCAGTGGGTCAACTTCGACCTGCCAGCGATCATCCACCTGCAGGAGAACCGCGGCTTCGCCGGCGACACCGAGAACTTCGACTTCCCGAGCGAGGACGAGTTCCGGATGGACCGTCCGAACCCAGGTCCGTTCGCGCTGCTACGAGGACGTATCTCGACGAACTAGCACCCTCTCGATCACCAAACTCCACACAACAGGATATAGGCCATGCAAGGGAACTATTTCGCAAAACGCGTTGGACAGGCAGTGCTGACGTTCTTTGCGACAGTAACGTTGACGTTCGTTCTGTACCAACTGATGCCGGGCGGTCCCGCCCAGGCACTTCGAAACCAGATCCTCAGCCAGCAGATGGGCTCGTCGAACACGATCAGTCCGGCGCAGATCGAACAGTTGGTCGAGAACTACACGAATCTCGAGAGCGATGCGCCGATTTACGTCCAGTACGTCCAGTACATGAGCAGCGTCTTCCTCGAGTTCGATCTCGGCGAGTCGCTCTACGAGGACGCTTCCGTGACGTCGCTGCTCGCCGAGCGGCTCCCGTGGTCGATGCTCATCAGCGTTTACGCGATGGTCATCGGTTACACCGTGAGCATCGTGCTCGGCGCAGTGATGGCGTTCAAGGAGAAGTCCCGATTCGACTCCGTGTCGTCCGTCGTCGTTATCGGGCTCAACTCCACGCCGTACTACGTTGCGGGGATCCTGTTCATTTTCTTCTTCAGCATTCGGAACACGATCTTCCCGACCGGCGGACGGGTCGGACTCGGCGTGGAAGAGGGATTCAATCTGGCGTTCATGCAAAGCATCGCCCTCCACGCCGCGCTCCCGATACTTTCGATGAGCGTTCTCGGACTCGGCACGGCGCTGACGATGCGGGGTAATTCCATCCGCGTCCTCGGAGAGGACTACCTCCGCGTCGCGGAGCTACGCGGACTGCGAAACTCCCGTATCGCGACCCAGTACGTGGGACGGAACGCCATCCTGCCGATGTACACGCAGTTCATGATCGGTATCGCCGGCGTGCTCAGCAGCTCCGTCATCGTCGAGGAGATCTTCTCCTACCCGGGCGTTGGACTGCTGGTGTACGACGCCATCCAGGTGCGCAACTACCCCGTCCTCATGGGATCGCTCATCGTCTTCACGCTCGTGACGATCGTCGCGATCCTGATCGCGGATCTGACGTACGGTTTCATCGACCCCCGAATCTCATCTGGAGGTAACAATGAGTAACGAACAACCTGACGACGAACTCGAGACGCTCTTCGACGCGGATATCGACCGAGAGCCGACGCCGCGATCGCAGCGGCTCAAGCGGCAGTTCGACCTGTACGTCCTCGCCCCCGCCCGGGTGGCGATGACCGACTGGCGAGCCATCGTCGGGACGGCGATCATCACGATGTTCGTCCTGATGGGGACCGTCGGCGTCTGGCTCGTCGACAGACCGACGAGCGGCGACGCGCCCGTTCTCGCACCGCCGTTCCAGAACCCGAACTACATTCTCGGGACGGACACCTTCGGGCAGCCGATCGGGGCACAACTCATCCACGCGACGCCGGACATGTTCCGAATGGTGTTCGCCGGGGCGGTCGTGAGCATCGGGTTCGCGGCGCTGGTCGGCATCCTTTCGGGGTTCCTCCGGGGGTCGAAGATCGACACGATTCTGATGTCGATCACCGACATCATTATCACCATCCCCGGACTCCCGCTGGTCATCGTCCTCATCGCCATCTTCCAGCCCGGAGACCCGTACGTCATCGGCGTCTTGCTCGGGCTCGACAACTGGCCCGGGCTGGCGAGGACCGTGCGCTCACAGGTGCTCAGCATCCGGGAGGAGTCGTACGTGGAGGCGTCGCAGATCATGGGCATCTCGACGGGGACGATCCTCCGTCGGGACGTCCTCGCCCAGCTGATGCCCTACATCACGGTGAACTCGGCGCTGGCGTCCCGACGCATCATCTTCGAGTCCGTCGGACTGTACTTCCTCGGGATCCTCCCGTTCACGACGCTCAACTGGGGCGTCATGATGAACATCGCCTACGAGGGGAACGCGCTGAGTAAGCCGGACATGTACCACTTCCTCGCGTTCCCGTTACTGACGATCTTCCTGATGTCGTTCGGACTCGTGCTGTTCTCCCAGGGGATGGACAGCGTGTTCAACGTCCGGCTTAGGGCGCGTCACTCGTCGACGATCGACGACGACGGAGGGCCCGAAACATGAAACGATCAACGAATAGATATAACGATAGTACTATACTACTGTCCGCAATTCACTCCGACAAGACAACGCATGAGTAACTCAGACACGATCGTGGAGGTCCGCGACCTCAACGTCACGTTCGAGATGAATCGTGGGCAGTCGCGCGTCGTCCGCGACGCCGATATCGACGTCGCTCGCAACGAGACGCTCGGCATCATCGGCGAGAGCGGGAGCGGGAAGTCCATGCTCGCCTCGTCGTTTCTCAACGCCGTCGTCGAACCCGGCGTCTCGACCGGCGATGTCACGTACTACCCGGAAGACGGCGAGCCGATCTCCGTGCTGGAACTCTCCGAATCCGAACTGAATCGGTTCCGCTGGGAGGAAGTCGCCATGGTGTTCCAGGGGGCGATGAGCTCGTTCAACCCCGTCACGAAGATCCGAACGCACTTCAGGGAGACCCTGCAGGACCACAACCGCGACATTCCCGCCGGGATGGATCGCGCGCGAGAACTCCTCGAGAGCGTCTACCTCGATCCGGATCGGATCCTCGACTCGTACGCGCACGAGCTCTCGGGCGGGATGAAACAGCGCGCGCTCATCGCGCTCTCTCTGGTGCTCGAGCCGGACCTCCTCGTGCTCGACGAGCCGACGGCCGCGTTGGACCTGCTGATGCAGCGTTCGATCGTCACGCTCCTGCGCGAGCTCCAGGAGGAGTACGATCTGACGCTCGTGTTCATCACGCACGACCTCCCGCTGTTGACCAAGCTCGCCGATCGCATCGCCGTGATGTACGCGTTCAACATCGTCGAGATCGGGACGACCGACGATCTGCTTTACAACGCGTCGCACCCCTACACGCGCGCGCTCCTCGACACGACGCCGGATCTGAACGTGCCGGTCGAGGAGATGAACATCATCGAGGGGAGCAAGCCGGATCCGGTCGATCACATTCCGGGCTGTTCGTACCACCCCCGGTGTCCGATGGCCGACGAGCAGTGTCGATCCGACGACCCGCCGATGATGACAGTGAGCGACTCCCACGAGTCCGCGTGCTTCTACTACGACGAGGCCGATGACGCGGTGCCGATCAGCGCCGCGCCCGATACTCCCCCGACGACCAGTCAAAGCGCCGCGACCGACGGAGGTGAAAACTGATGGCGCCGTCCGAGCCGATGCTCTCGATGGACGGCGTCTCCGTCGAGTTCACCGACGACGGGGGACTGCTCGATCTCTTCGGCGACTCGGAGACGGTCCGCGCGGTCAACGACGTCTCCCTCGAGCTCGGCGAACAGGAGACGCTCACGCTGATCGGCGAGAGCGGCTGCGGGAAATCGACGCTCGGGAAGACGGCGATCGGCGCCCAGAAGCCGACCAGCGGCACGGTCAGCTACCGCGGGCAGGACATCTGGGAGGCGCGAAACGGCTCCGGCGACGTGTCGATCCCGTTCGACGAGATCCGCCACTCGCTCCAGATCATTCACCAGGATCCGGGGAGCGCGCTCAATCCGAACCAGCGGATCCTCACCTCGCTGCAGCTCCCGCTGAAGAAGTGGTATCCCGACCTCGGCCGCGAGGAGCGAGAGGAGCGCATCCACACGCTGTTCGAACGCGTCGGGATGTCGCCGCCGAGCGATTACCTGAACCGGTACCCACACCAGCTGAGCGGCGGGGAGACCCAGCGCGCGGTCCTCGTTCGCGCGCTGTTGTTGAACCCCGACCTGATCCTGGCCGACGAGGCCATCTCGGCGCTGGACGTCTCCCTGCGCGTCGAGATGATGGATCTCATGCTCGAGCTCCAGGACCTGTTCCAGACCTCGTACCTGTTCATCTCGCACGACCTCTCGAACGCGCGGTACATCGCCGAGAAGTCCGGCGGCCGGATCGCCGTGATGTACCTCGGCGAGATCGTCGAGATCGGTACCGTCGATGAAATCGTCGAGAACCCGCAACACCCCTACACGAAGGCGCTGCAGTGGGCGACGGCGAACCTCTACGAGGACGAGGACGACGAGGAGTTCCCCCTGCGGAAGATCGACGTTCCCGATCCGACGAACCTCCCCTCCGGCTGCAGCTTCCACCCGCGCTGTCCGAACGCGCGCGAGGTGTGCAAACGCCAGCATCCGGGGCGAATCCACGCGGGCGGCGACGAGGAGAACTACGCCCGGTGCTTCCGGGCGGACGACACCCACGAGTACTGGAACAGCCCCGAGATAGCGGACGAGCCGCCGGTCGACTCACCGTGAAGCACACACCACAGCCATGTCAGATATGACCGACAACACGACGATGGAACCGTCCACCGAATCGAACTCCGGCCGGCGTCGATCCGTGAGCCTCCCCGGTAGTCGAGCGTCCCAGATCTCGGTCGCGATCGCGATCCTACTGCTGCTCGCCGGACTGTTCCTCTTCGACGGGCCGATGGCAGGCGTGCTCGGGCTGTGGGGGATTTCACTCCTCGCGACCACTGTCGTCGGTTCCGTCGCGTACCGGATCTGGTATCACTACGGCTCGTAGTCCCGGCCGTCCGTTCGATCACATGGCGCTTTGTCGTGATCGCGAACAGTCGCTCTCTGCGGTGTTGTAACGTCGACGCAGCGGGTACAGTCTCCGACTGTGAGTTCGACGAAACCTCGCCGACAGGGCAGCGGTCCAGTTCTCGTGTTCGGTCCAGCGTCGAAGGGTATTGATGACCGCCGGTAGCAGCTAGCAGCAGGCGATCAGGAATAGGTCATGTTCACTTCGATGACGTTCGCAGTGCTCAGCACGGTCTTCGGGATCTCGGTCGTGAACGTCTCGTCGTTAAATCGGTTCGTCGGTCCCGAGACGCTGATCGCCCCGATGGGATTCTCGTCGCTGTCACAGATCGGCGCCGCGACACACCGCATTCCGGCGACCCGTTCCTCGTCGTCGATCGCGTATCCCCGCTCGCGTATTTCCGCCAGTTCACTCTTCAGTTCCTCGGCGTCCGTGATCGTCTTCTCGGTCACGCCGGGGAGGCCGTGGCGGTCGATAATTTCGTCGACGGCCGCTTCCGACCGTTTCGAGAGGATCGCCTTCCCCATGGCGGTGGTGTGGAGGTGAACGCGCTTGCCGATGTGCGTATCGAGGTTCACGGCGTCCCGGCCCTTCGCCTTGTTGAGGAAGATCCCCTTGCCGTGCTCTTCGATCATGAGGTTCGCGTGCTCTCCGGTCTCCTCCGCCAACTTCTCGATTTCCGGGGAGGCGATCTGGTACAGTTTCATCTGGCTTCGAGCGAACCCGCCTAACTCGAGGAACCGGGCACCGACGTGGTACCGTCCGTCCCGTTTGACGAGATACTCGGCTTCGGTCAGCGTCTGGAGGTGGTCGTGGACCGTGCTCTTGGGCATCTCGAGTTCGTCCGCGAGTTCGGAGACGCCGGCTCCGTTGAGCTCGTGAAGCGTCTCGATGATCCGAAACGTCGTCGCGGCGGCCTGGACCGGTTGGCGTGGTTTGCTCGACATACTCTCCCATACGAGTAAGATCTATTTAATAGTTGTCCGGCCACGCCGGACATGTCCGTCCGGTGCTCTCGCTCTCGATGGATGGGAGCCGCCAGCCGTCCCGACCGTTCCCTCGAGAGCGGCGATGAGGGCGTTTCCGCCAGTACCGATATCGAAGCGTCCGCCGGCTCGTCGCGCCGAATATCTTCGGTGTTACCGGACGGACCCGCGCCGCGTACTCGAGTTCCAGCGAACTCGACCCGGGATCGACGACGACCCGTCACGCGATGTGGTGGTCAATGGCAAGATCCAAATCCCTGGCATCGGTTAGTCACGACCGCGCAATGGAGACACAGCTAGAGACGTTCGAAACGAACCTCGGAAGCGTCCGGACCGCCGTCACCCGAACCTCGCCGGCAGCGTTTCAGGAGACGCTCGCCGACGTCATCGACGAGTCCGCGATCGGTGCGCCGCTCCCCTTCGAGGACGTCACGCTCGAGGGGACAGATGTCGTCCTCGAGCCGACGCCCGACCAGCTCCGCGAGGCGGCCTGTGGCGTCACGGCCGCCGCGCTCGGCGTCGCCGACTACGGGACGGTCGTCCTCGAGTCGACGCCGGACGGCGCCGAGCTCGCCGGGCTCTTCCCCGACCGACACGTGATCGTCGTCCGCGAGCGGGACCTCGTCGACGACATGGCCGCGGTCTTCGAGCGCCTGGGCGAGCGGTTCCGTGACGGCAACGGCGACGCCGTCCTCGCGACCGGCCCGAGCGCGACCGCCGACATGGGCGAACTTGTCTATGGTGTACACGGACCGAGAGAGACCCACGCGGTCGTCGTGGAGGACGCGGAGGAATAATGTCGAGCGAGCGATCCCGGAAGGCCGAGCGGATCCGGCACGTCATGGAAACGGAGGGCGACAGCGTCGAGCGCAACGCCCGCGGATTCAACGAGGGCCGATACGAGTCCGTCGCCCGACTCGAGGACTACGACGCGTACAAGGACCGAGCGCGGGCGATCAAGGAGGACGCGATCGAACGCCTTCCCGAGCTGATCGAGCAGGTGCGCGAGGCGGTCGAGGCGAACGGCGGAACCGTCTACGTCGCCGAGGACGCCGCCGACGCGAACCGGTACGTCCGCGAACTCGCCCGCGAACGGGATGCCGAGACCGTCGTCAAGTCGAAATCGATGACGACCGAGGAGATCGATCTCAACGAGCACCTCGAAGACGAGGACTGCGAGGTCTGGGAGACCGACCTCGGCGAGTTCGTCCTGCAGGTGGCCGACGAGGCGCCCAGCCACCTCGTCGCGCCGGCGATCCATCAGTCGCGCGAGGAGATCGCCGCCCTGTTCAACGAGTACTTCGAGCCCGAGGCGGAACTCGAGACGGCCGAGGAGCTGACCGCGTTCGCGCGGGAGTACCTCGGCGAACGGATCGAGGACGCGGACATCGGCGTCACCGGCGCGAACTTCGTGACCGCGGACACGGGGACGATGGCGCTCGTCACGAGCGAGGGCAACGCTCGCAAGACCGTCGCCGTACCCGACACGCACGTCGCGGTGGCGGGCGTCGAGAAGATCGTCCCGACGTTCGAGGACCTCCAGCCGTTCGTCGAACTGATCGCGCGCTCGGGGACGGGCCAGGACATCACTTCCTACGTCTCGCTGTTCTCACCGCCGGTCTCGACGCCGCCGGTCGACTTCGACGGCGACGAACCGATCGCCGACGAGCCGAACGATCGGGAGTTCCACCTCGTCCTGCTCGACAACGGCCGGATGGACATGCGCGAGGACGACCAGCTCCGGGAGACGCTGTACTGTATCCGGTGTTCGGCCTGTGCCAACTCGTGTGCGAACTTCCAGTCCGTCGGCGGCCACGTCTTCGGCGGCGAGACCTACTCGGGCGGGATCGCGACCGGCTGGGAGGCCGGCGTCCACGGCCAGGAGTCGGCCGACGAGTTCAACGACCTCTGTACCGGCTGTTCGCGCTGCGTCAACCAGTGTCCGGTGAAGATCGATATCCCGTGGATCAACACCGTTGTCCGCGATCGACGCAACCGCGGCGCCGAGGACGGCCAGTTCGACTTCCTGGTCGAAGGGCTCACGCCGGACGAGGAGCCCGCGGGGCTCGACCTGCAAAAGCGGTTCTTCGGCAACTTCTCGACGCTGGCGAAGCTCGGATCCGCGACCGCGCCCGCGTCGAACTGGATCGCGGACACGCTCCCCTCGAGAGCGCTCATGGAACGACTCATCGGTGTCGACCGCCGCCGCGATCTGCCCGAGTTCGAGCGCGAGACGTTCGTCGAGTGGTTCCGAACGAGAGACGTTCCCCGGCCCGTCGACGCCGACTACCATGCGGTCGTCTATCCCGACCTCTACACGAACTACATCCGGACCGACCGCGGGAAGGCCGCCGTCCGCACGCTCGAGGCGCTCGGCGTCGCGGTCGAAGTCCCCGACGTCGCCTCCTCGGGCCGCGCGCCGCTCTCCCAGGGGATGATCGCCACCGCGGAAGACCACGCTCGCGACGTCGCCGCCGACCTCGAGCCCTACCTCGAGGCAGGCTACGACGTGGTCGCCATCGAGCCCAGCGACCTCGCGATGTTCCGCGGAGAGTACGAGCGCCTCCTCGACGCGGAGCGCTACGAGGCCCTCGCCGAGCGCAGCTACGAGGTCTTCGAGTACGTCTACGGCCTACTCGAGAACGGGGCCGATCCCGCGCCGCTGGGACGCGCCGACGATGCGGGCAGCGTCGGCTCCGATATCGCCTACCACTCCCACTGCCAGCAGCGGACGCTCGAACTGGAGACCTATACGACGAACGTTCTCGAGCGACTGGGGTACGACGTCCTCACCTCCGACGTCGAGTGTTGCGGGATGGCGGGGAGCTTCGGGTACAAGAGCGAGTACTACGAGCTGAGCGTGGACGTCGGCGAGAGACTCGAGGAGCAGTTCGAGGCGTCCGACGCCGCCGATCGAACGGTCGTGGCGAGCGGGACGTCGTGTCTCGAGCAACTGGACGGACTGTTGGCCCGCCGGCCGCGGCATCCGATCTCGCTCGTCGCGCCGGACAGCTCCGGGTGATCGAACGGGTGCGGTTCGTCTCCCCCCCGCAGCCGAGAGAAAGATTCAAGATCCAGGACAGGAATTTCGACACGATGCAATTCGTTCGATTCGCGACCGACGGCGGCGTCCGCTGGGGCGTCACCGTCGACGACCGGACGTACGCGCTGGACCGCTACGGAGAACCGTCGCTCGAGGACCTCGCGACGCCCGGCTACCGCCGCCGCGTCCGTCGCGCCGTCGAGACCGGCGAACTCCCGGAGATCGACGAGCCGGAGACGTATCTGGTACCGATTCCGTCCGTCGAGCAGATCGTCTGCGTCGGCCTGAACTACTACGACCACGCCGAGGAGCAGGATGAGGAGATCCCCGACACCCCGATGCTGTTCGCGAAGTCGCCCTCGAGCGTCACCGGGCCCGACGCGCCGATCGTCCACCCCGAGGACGTCGAGCAGGTCGACTACGAGGTCGAGCTCGGCGTCGTCATCGGGCGGACCGCCTGCGACGTCTCGGCCGACGAGGCTGAGGAGTACGTCGCGGGCTACACGGTCGTCAACGACGTCAGCGCGCGCGACGCCCAGTTCGAGGACGGCCAGTTCTTCCGCGGCAAGAGTTACGACACGTTCGCCCCGATGGGCCCGGCGCTGACCGCGCCCGACGCGATCGACGCCAACGACGTCGACGTCGAGCTCCGGGTCAACGGCGAGGTGAAACAGGAGTCCTCGACGGCCGAGTTCATCTTCGACGTCGGCGACACCATCGAGTTCCTCAGCCACCGAATGACGCTGCAGCCCGGCACCGTCATCTCGACCGGCACCCCGGGCGGCGTCGGCATCTTCCGCGATCCGCCGGAACTGCTCTCGCCCGGTGACACGGTCGAAGCCGAGGTCGAAGGGATCGGAACGCTCGAGAACCACGTCGTCGAAGAGTAGCGCTCACATCCCACACAGCTCTTCCATTGCCCGACCGGTGAGCCACTCACGGTCGGTCTTCGAGAGACAGTCGACGTGCTCGAGCCACCGCAGACTCTCCTCGTAGCTCGCCTCGTCGCTGACGTTCGGAAAGTCCGAGCCCCAGACGACCCGCTCGCGCCCGAAGGTCTCGAGCAACCAGCGGACGTGGTCGTGCATATCGCGGTAGGGGAACCCCTCCTCGGAGCGGTGGACGACCTCGGAGATCTTCACGGCCACGTCGTACTCGTCGCCGGCGAGGGGCTCGAGCGCGCCGAGCGCCGCTTCGGGCGGGACGTCGGGGCCCGCGTGACAGAAGTGATCGAGCGCGTAGGAGAGCTCGGGATAGGCCTCGACGAGATCGATCACCTGCTCGAGCTGGTCGACGTGGGCCAGGATCTGGACCAGCGCGTCGGTCTCGCGGGCGGCCGTCCAGAAGTCGCTCTCGTCGATCGCCTCGCGAAGCCACTCCACGCTGGGATCGAACGTCTCCCACATGCGGTCGTACGGGCAGATCGCACCGAGGCGGAAGCCGAGCACGCCGTCGACGGCCATCGACTCGCGCAGCTGGTCGGCCGCGTCGTCGGCGAACTGGTCGAGCATGACGACCCCTGAGAGCCCGTCGTGATCCTCGACGCAGTCGATCGTGTACCGGTTGTCGGTCCACTCGCAGATCGGGTAGCCGACGACGACCGCCTCGTCGACCCCGACGGCGTCCATATCCGCGAGGAGTTTCTCCGCGGTGTAGACCGCGTCGACGTCGAACTCGTCGACGGTCTCGACGAGCGGGCCGTTCACCCAGGGGTGGTCCCGGTTCGGTCGCGTCCAGGCGTGGGTATGCGTGTCCAGCACCATCGTTCACGAGCGATGATGTGTCGAACGCTACTAAACCTTGCGAGGAAAGCGGCGGCCGCTCGCGGCGAGGAGAGCGGTACCCGACGATCGGCCTCAGAGCCGAACGACGAAGCCGCCGTTCTCCGCGACTGACACGCGGAGCGATTCGTCCGGCGACACCGCGCGTTCGCACTCCTCGAGACCGGTGCCCTCGTCGGCGTCGGTCGCGACGACGGCCGTCGTCTCCCCGTCGAGAAACGAGAGCGGCACCTCGATCGATCCCGCCGGACCGGCGGTGATCGAGCCGACGAACCAGTCGTCGTCCGTCCGCCGCGCGAACGTGGCCTCCGACCCGGGTCGTCCGCGGAGGAACCTCGTCTCGTCCCAGGCCGCCGGAACGGACTCGAGGACGCGCTCTGCGATCGGATACGACTCGTAGGTCTCGATCCCGTCGGCGTAGTGCTGGAGTCCGGACTCGTAGACGACCGACAGCGCGAGTTCGTGACCCGCCGACGTCGAGCGTCGCTCGGCGGAGAACGTCACGGGCGTGTAGTCCATCGGACCGACGACGTTGCGGGTGTACGGGAGCGTCGCGTTGTGCTCGGGCGTGTTCGTCGTCCACTTGTAGTACTCGGCGCCGCGAACGCCCTCGTACGTCATGACGTGGGGCCAGCGTCGACGGAGCCCCGTCGGGACGGCCGACCCGTGGAAGTTCACGAGTAGTTCGTGTTCGGCGGCGGCGCGAGCGAGGTCGTCGTAGAACTGCATCCGCCCCTGGTCGTCGCTGTCCATGAAGTCGACCTTGATGCCGGCGACCCCCCACTCGGCCCACTTCGAGAGGCGCTCTTCGCGCTTGGACTCGGTGTTCAGGTCGATGAAATGGGACCAGAGTTCGACGTCGACGCCGACGTCGTTCGCGTACGCGACGAGGTCGGGGAGCCACTCGTCGTCCCAGCCGGCGTCGACCAACACGTACTCCCACCCTCGCTCCGCGGCGTAGTCGACGTACGCCCGCTGCTCCTCGAGCGATCGGACGCTCGAGTCGCTCGACCACCACGACCACGCGACGCGACCGGGTTCGACCCAGTCGCCGTCGATCCGCGGTCCGTCGACGAGATCGGTCGGGAGGGTCGACTCGACCACGGTCGCGAGGTCGCCGATAATCGCGACACGCCACGGCGTCGTCGCGGGATCGTCGGTCCACACGTGTGACGTCGGGTGGGACTCGGGAAATCCGATGTCGACGCCCGGCGCGTCGTCGCGCGCCCCGACGAGTCGGCCGGCCATCCAGTCGCCGTCGACGCCGGCCTCGCACACGAGCGCCCAGGTGTCGTCAACCTGAAAGAGGCCGGGGAGATTGTACTCCCCGTCGACGGCGGTTACCGGGACCTGCCGGCTGTGTCCCTCGTGGTTGGCCTGATAGTCGGAGAGCCACGCGACGGCGCCCGTGGGGAATCGAAAGCCGGACTCGTCGCCCGGGTGGAGGTACTCGTCCCGTTCGCCTCGCAACCGATATCGGTATGCGATGCCGTCGTCCGCGGCGCGGACCTGAAAGTCCACCGAGCCACCGTCGCCCTCGAACGAGAGCGTCTTCTCGACCGCTCGGTGGCGCGGGCTCGACCGTTTCCCGTGAACGAGCTCGTACGATTCGTCGATCGTCCGGGTTCGCACGTCGTCGAGCTCGAATTCCTCGGGAAACGAGCCGTACGGCGTCGGAAGCCCGTAGGGAGACGGTTCGAAAACAGTCTCTCCGGATCGGTCGACGCGCAACGTCCCGTTCGGGTCCACGTCGATCGAGATGGTACCGTCGGGATCCGTGATCTGAACCATACGCACCGTCCGCGAGTCATCTATATCAAAGACTCGACTCGTGTGCTGTAGACGTAGAGACGGTACTGCCACCTTGGTTGGACGCCGCCGATGACGGTCGATGCGACCGACGAGCGGGCGCACCTGTCGGAGGAGCCGAGCGCTCAGCTCTCTGCAAACGAGAAGACCGGCTTGCAGGTCTCCGACTCGAGGAACGCCTCGAACGCGGCGGTCGGGTCGTCGACGCTGAAGGAGCGATCGATGATCGCGTCGGCGTCGATCGCGCCGGCCGAGAGGAGTCGAATGGCCTGTTCGAAGTTCCGCCAGGTCGAGCCGTAGGACGTGTTCACGTCGACCTCGCCGCGGACGACCGGCGTCATGAACACCTCGCTGGGGGAGCCGGGGAGCCCAACGACGACGACCTGTCCGCCCTTCCGGACGTGGTCGATAGCCATCTCGACGCCGCTCGAGTGGCCGGTCGTATCGAACACCGCGTCGAAGCCGACGCCGTCGGTTCGCTCGTCGACGATATCGGAGAGGTCGGTCGTCTCGACATCGACCGTTTCGATCCCGAGCTCTTCGACTAGCGGCAGTCGATACGCCGTGTCCTTGCCGAGTCCGGAGACGAGGACGTTAGCACCCATCGAGTCCGCGACGGCTGCGACGAGCACACCGATCGGACCGGGGCCTTCGACGAGAACGGTGTCGCCCGGCGTCACCGCGGACTGATCGAATACCGCCCGCGTCGCGATGCTGAGCGGTTCGGTGATGCTCGCGTGTCCGAGCGGCACGTCCTTCGGGATCTGGTGCAGATCGCGCGGACGGACCGTCGTGTACTCGGTGTACGCGCCGTCGTTGTGCATGCCCGTGATCTCGAAGTTCTGGCAGACGTTCGGCTGCCCGTTCTTGCACTGGAAACACGAGCCGCAGTCGTGGATGGGCTCCTCGACGACGTGGTCGCCGACCGCGAAGTCGGTGACGTCGTCGCCGACGTCGACGACCTCGCCGGAGTACTCGTGGCCCATGGTCCGCGGGATCGGGATCCACTCGTAGCCGTCTTCGTACTTGTACGCGTGCGCGTCGCTGCCGCACAGACCCGCCGAGTGAACGCGAACGAGGACTTCGTCGTCGTCGGGGACTGCCTTCTCGCGTTCGCGGATCTCGATGGCTCTGGGACCGGTATGTACTATGGCCTTCATCTGGGGTTACCTCGCTCTGGTCGAGCTATCAATACGTGGGGGACTCTCACATATATAACTTTAGGTGGACACACCGCCGACCGGGACGGCGACTCCCGGACTCGCCAACCGTGGGAACTCGAGCCCTCGCCGAGAGGGAACGGAGCGGTCGTCTCGTGGGTAGGGCGCGCCGTGCCATCACAAACACTTATGTGGCTAATGAACACACGTCAGGGTGAGTCCATCGGAAGTGAACGTCAATTCATGGAGATAACGAACATCAACGTCACGAAGGTCAGTACCGATTCCTGGGGCGAGTTCGTCGAATTCCCGCTCGTCACCGTGATGAGCAAGTTCGACGAGTACAACAACGCCGACGGTGACAATCCGCAGGCCCGCCGGAAATGGATGGGTCCAGTGGGCGACGTCGTCGTGGAAGTCGAGACGGACGCGGGCATCACCGGCGTCGGCGTCGGCAACTGGGCGACGGGGTCGATCGAGACGATCGTCGACGAGACGCTCTCGAAGCTCGTCGTCGGCGAGGACCCCCACGAGCGCGAACGACTCTGGGACATGATGTACCGGGCAACGATTCCCTTCGGGCGGAAGGGGGCGGCCATCGAGGCCATCAGCGCGGTCGACCTCGCGCTCTGGGACATCGCCGGCAAGGAAGCGGAGAAACCGGTGTACGAACTGCTGGGCGGGCCGGTCACGGACGAGATCCCCTGCTACGCCAGCAACCTCCACCCGGTCGACCACGAGAAACTCGAGCGGGAGGCCCAGAACTACGCGGAACAGGGCTTCGACGCGATGAAACTGCGGTTCCGCTACGGGCCGGAAGCGGGCCGCAAGGGGATGAAGGAGAACGAGAAGATCGTCGAGACGGTCCGCGACGCCGTCGGCGACGAGATCGCGATCGCCGGCGACGCCTACATGGGCTGGGACGTCCGCTACGCCAAGAAGATGCTCAAGCGCCTCGAGCGCTACGACATGGAGTGGGTCGAGGAGCCGGTCATCCCGGACGACATCGACGGCTACGCTGAGGTCCGCGAGGCCTCGAACGTCCCCATCTCGGGCGGGGAACACGAGTTCACCCGCTGGGGCCACAAGGAACTCCTCGAGCGCGAGGCCGTGGACATCCTCCAGCCCGACATCCACCGCTGTGGCGGGCTGACCGAACTCCAGCGGATCGACGCCATGGCCAGCGCCCGCGACGTGCCGGTGATCCCCCACTCCGGAACGAACCCGACGCTGCACTTCATCGCCGCCTCGACCAACGCGCCGATGGCGGAGTACTTCCCCATTCCGGAGTGGTACAAGGAGCGCCAGGGCGAGCAGGAGTCGACCTACGCCGACGCCATCTACGCGAACCCGCCCCAGGCCGAGGGCGGCACCATCCCGCTTCCCGAGACCGTCGGCCTGAGCTCGGCGACCAACCCTGAGGCCCTCGAGCACTACAGCGTGGAGTAACCGATGACCGACGTCACCTTCGAGTACAACGTGCCGGTGTTCGCGGGCGCACCGAAGTCGGGAACGGATCCGACCCACCGCGACACGCCGTGTTACGAGCGACTCGACTGGGAGACCACGAAGGAGAGCGTCCTGAAAGCCGAGGAACTCGACTTCGACGCCGCGTGGGCGCCGGACCACCTCATGCTGGGTCGCGACAACGCCGAGTACGAGTGCTGGACGCTGCTGTCCGCGCTGGCGGGGCTCACCGACGACATCAACCTCGGCTCGCTCGTCCTCTGTAACGACTACCGCAACCCCGCGCTCGTCGCGAAGATGGCCGCGACGCTCGACGTCATCTCCGGCGGCCGCCTCGAGCTCGGGCTCGGGGCGGGCTGGCACGAACCCGAGTACGAGGCCTACGGCTGGGAGTACCGCGATGGCTTCGAGCGGCTGATGCGCTTGGACGAGAGCATCCGCCTGATGAAGGAGATGTGGACCGCTGATTCCGGCGACGGTGCCTCCTTCGCGGGCGATCACTACGAGATCGACGGCGCCTACTGCGAGCCCGGACCGGTACAGGATCCACACCCGCCGATTCTCGTCGGCGGCCAGGGCGAGGACGTGACGCTGAAACTCGTCGCGAAACACGCTGACGTCTGGAACACGGACGTGTTCAAGGGGACGCCGGAGACGCTCGAGCACAAGATCGGCGTCATCGAGGACCACTGCGAGACGGTCGGTCGCGATCCCGACGAGATCGAGTACTCCTGGGACGGCCACGTCATCTGTACGCGCGACGAGGAGACACTCGACGAACTGCTGGACCTGATGTTGCCGATCCAGTTCGAGGAGGAGTACGTCGATCAGGCCGACATCGAGACCGAGGACGACGCCCGCGACTACTTCGTCATGGGCACGCCCGAGGAGTGCGCCGAAGGGATCCAGCGGCGGATCGACGCCGGTGTCACGAAGTTCCAGTGCTGGTTCGTCGACTTCCCCGACACCGGCGGCATGGAACTATTCGCTGACGAAGTCATGCCGCAGTTCCGGTAGCACCTCGCTGCAGCCACCACACAACGGTCACGAATTCCGTTTTGACTTTCGTTCACTGCCTTTCCCCTCTTCCTTCGGATCGATGTTACCGCGTACGGACGCGTCCGGCGCTGCCGGTCGGCAGCTACCGACTCGAGTCCCGTTCGCGCGGTCGAAAGACAGGGGAATAGCTATGGGACTTCCGTCCGATTTCCCTCTCGTATGGCACGCATTGCGTTCCATCTGGAAATCGCCGACGGACAGCGCGAGGCGTATCGCGAGGCCCACGAGGACGTTCCCACGTGGCTCGAGGAGGCGTATCTCGAGTCCGATGCCGGCCTCGAGACCTACAGCGTCTTCGAATCGGACGGCCACGTCTTCGGGTTCATGGAACTCGACGATCCGGACGCGATTCGCGACGTGATGGAGACGAGCGACGAGCAGGCTCGCTGGGCCGAGGAAATGGACGGCATCCTCGTCGACGACGACACCGATCAGTGGATGGACGAAGTGTATCGAATGATCTGACGGGCACAGCGGGTCGCTCGTTGCGTAAATCGATCGTTTCCGGATCGCCACGCTCCAGTGGTCCTGTCTTGGTAGTGTTTATCACGGGCGTCCGGTGATGCCGGACAGTAGTGGACTCCAGTTGTGCACCCTTCTCCCTCTCTGACTCGGCCGTTGGAACGATATTCTGACGGCATTCGCGGATTTATTTACAATCATACGAACGTAATCGAACGCGTCAGAGAACGGCCAGTGATCGCAGTGATGTGTCCGGTGTCACCGGACGGCCGACTGCGGTCGTTCGTCGGAGCGCGCCGAAAACGAGTTCGAAGCGCCGGGTACCGGCTGACTGCTCCCATCTGTCATCTTTTTCCGCCGATGGCGGACGCTGAGAGCGGTACCGTTCGAGACGAACCTGCGATCCCCGCACCCGCTCGTCACGTCCGTCTCATCGAGTCATCGTCCGCCATTGTCGCCTCGAGATTTCGTGTTCGAGCGGTTGGTCTCGCTGAAACCGCTCGATGTCCTCGATGACGGTCTCCGTTAGCGGTCCACGGATCTGGGACCCGCCGACGTGAGGGGTGAGCAAGACGTTATCGAGTTCTCGGAGGTCGTGATCGGCGGGAAGCGGTTCCCGATGGTAGACGTCGAAGACGCCGGAGAGCCGACCCGACCGCAGTTCCTCCATGAGCGCCGCTTCCTCGACGATTTCGGCGCGTGCAGTGTTGACGAACAGCGCCCCGTCGGGGATCCGTGCCAGGCGATCCGCGTCCAGCATGCCGATCGTCTCTTCGGTCCGCGCAGCGTGGACGGAGACGACCGCCGAGTCCAGCGCCGTCTCCAGATCCGTCAGCGTCGCGAACGGATACTCCGCGATCTCCGCCGCGTCCACGTAGGGATCGTAGATACTGGCGGACACGTCGAACGAAGCCAGGTGGTCGAGCAGTTTCCGGCCGATGGTTCCCAGCCCGACGAGTCCGACGTCCTTCCCGTGGAGGGTCCGAATGTCGACGTCGTCGGCACTGAACCCGCCCGCTTTCATCGACGCGTCGAGTTCCGGAACGGCGCGCAGTTTCGCGAGGATCGAGCCGAGCGTGTGTTCCGCCGTGTAGTCGGCCATCACGTCGTTGGCGCTCACGACGCGGATCTCCGCGTCGTAGACCGCTTCGGAGACGAGCGTCCCGACGCTCCCGCCGGTGTGGGCGATCAGTTGTAGATCGTCGGCCGCCTCGAGGACGTCGGCGGTGACCCGCGGACTGCCCCACCCCGTGACCAGTACGTCGACGCCGTCGATGCGGTCACGGAGGCCGTCCTCGGAGAGATCGTCGGTCGACGGGTTCCAGGCGACCGTGCCCAGTGACTCGAGTCGGTGGCGAACCTCGTTCGGAAAGAAGTCGTCCCGGAGTTCCCCGTCCGGTAACGTGACGAAAATTTCCATATCTCTCGTAACTCCTCCGATACTATAAACGCAGGGATCCGTCCGCTCACCGCTGGTCGCGGAACCACTCGACGAACGCCGGCAGGGCGACTTCGGGGTCGGTGATCGAGGGGTGCCATCGCTTCTCGTGTTCGAAGACGAGCCAGCCATCGTAGCCTCGCTCGCGGAGCGCCGCGACGACGTCGGCCATCGGCAGCTCGCCCTCGCCGGGGACCGCGTACACGTAGCCGTCGGCGGTCGCGTCGTGGTGGTCCGGGTCGTAGACGGCGTCTTTCAGGTGCACGTACTCGATCCGATCGCCGAGTGCGTCGAGGGTCTCGCGCGGGGATTCGTCGGCGAGGCGGACGGTGTGCGCGGCGTCCCACAGGACGCCGACGTCGTCCGCGGGAAGCTCGTCGAGGAGTCGCCGGCAGTCGGCCGAGGCGGTCCAGGCGTCGTGGGTCTCGAGAACCCACCGGACGTTCTCCGCGCCGTCGATCGAGAGGATCTCCCGCATGGTTTCGCCCCCGGAACGGGCGAGTTCGGCTCTCGAGTGGGCGTCGAGGTCGCCACCGCCGAACACGCGGATGCGGTCGACGTCGAACGCGTCGGCGACCTCGAGCAGTCTGCGCGCCTCCGCCACGCGGTCCGACCGGTCGCCGGGTTCACAGAGAGTGATACTCGAGCTGAGGGCGCTGATACTCAGCCCGGCGTCGTCGAGTCTCGACCGCGTTTCGTCGGCTCGGTCGGTGAACAGGGGATGGCGCGTGACGTCGATCTCGTCCCGGTACCCTCGGAAGTCCACGCCGTCGTAGCCGGCGTCCCGACCGACGGACAGTATTCGCTCGAGGTCCCAGTCGGGGCAGCTAAGCGTCGACAGTGCGAGTTGCATGGATGACACAACTCGCCGATCACACGTAGGTTTTGGTGAAACGGCACTGATTGGTCGCAAGTCCGGTGTCTCCCGACCGATCGTACAGCGGTGCCGGTCCGCCCATACTCGTGGCCGACGGAGCGACTATCACCACGAGGTTTATTGCCATACCGCCGGTCCTATCGCGTATGCCGACGGCGCACGACCACGACTACCCGCCGTGCGAATGGACGGTCGGCGGCCTCCGAGACGCCCTCGATGGCCCCGGGAAGGCGTTCACGCTTCCGACGTACGAAGACGAAGCGGCGTGGACGGCCCTCCGCACGGACGAACTGACCCGCGAGCCGGTCGAGGCGCTGCTCGACGACGCCGAATCGGCTCGTGACGGCGACATCCCGTCACTCAGGGCCAGCCGGTATCTCGACTACGAGCGAACGGGGACTCGGAAGCGCTACGAAGCCGCTGCACGCGAACGCCGGCGTCGCCTCTCCGCGCTCGTCGTCGCCGCGTGCGTCGAACGCGACGACGACTTCGATCCGATTCTGGACTACGCGTGGGCGCTCTGCGAGCAGGCGACGTGGACGTGGCCCGCACACCTCGGGGACGACTCTCGAGAGGGGCTCCCCGGCGCCGTCCCGAGCGAAGAGCGGACGGTCGCGCTCTTCACCGTCGGTGCGGCGCTCCTCCTCGCGGAGGTCGACGCGATTCTCGGCGACCGTCTCCATCCCGCTCTCCGCGAGCGCATCCGTTCCGAAGTCGACCGTCGCGTCTTCACCCCCTACGAGGCGCGCGACGATCTCTGGTGGACGACGGCGACGAACAACTGGAACGCGGTCTGTAGCGCGGGCGTCGCGCTCGCCGCGCTCTACCTCCTCGACGACGCCGGCCGACAGGCGCGCATCGTCGCACGCGTCGCCGACAGTCTCGGCTACTATCTCGACGGCTTCGGCGCCGACGGCGGAACGCCGGAAGGCGTCGGCTACTGGAATTACGGCGTGGGCAACTACGTCGCGCTCGCGGACGCCCTCGAGAGCGCGACCGACGGCTCGTACTCGCTGTGCTCGCCCCTGAAACTCGAGCGCCTCGCTACGTATCCCCTCGCCGTCGAACTCAGCCCCGGACACTTCGTTCCGTTTTCGGACTCGGACGAGGAGAGCGTCGTCGCACCGCGCGCGGCCGCGTGGCTCGGACGTCGCCTGGACGAACCGGGACTGGCGGCTCGCGGACGATGGGAGATGGCGCGCCGTACGGACGCGTTCGCAGGCCCGAACGTCGCATCGCTCCCCGAGATCGTCCGCGACCTCCACTGGACGCGGACGGTGCCCGCGTCGTGGTCGCGTGCCACCCCACCGACCCGTCGATACTTCGAGGGCTGTGAGTGGTGGATCACGCGGGCGAGCCCGGCCGACCCGGACGGGCTCGTCGTCGCCGCGAAAGCCGGCCACAACGGCGAGCCACACAACCACAACGACTGTGGCTCGTTCGTCGTTCACGCGAACGGCGAGTCGCTCCTCACCGATCCGGGGCGTCCCGAGTACGACCGAGACTACTTCGGCCCGGCCCGCTACGAATACCTTACCGCGCGCTCTCTCGGCCACTCCGTCCCGTACGTGAACGGCGTCGAACAGGCGTCCGGCGAGGAGTTCGCCGCGACGGTACTCGACCGTCGCTCCTCGTCGACGGTCGACGCGTTCGAGGTGGATCTCGCGGACTGCTACCCTGAGGACGCTGGTCTCGAGTCGCTTCGCCGGACCGTAACGCTCGACCGAACCGACGGCGTCGTCACGGTCGGCGACGACGCGGTGTTCACGAACGCGGACAACACGTTCGAGTCCACGCTCGTCTCCACGTTCCCGATTCGAAACGACGAGCGAAGTCTCATCGTCACTGGCGAACGCGGTCGCGTGCGAGTGACGCCGAACGATCCGGATGCCAACCGCAGCGTCGAACGGCTTACGGACGCTATCGAGACGGCCGACGGGACACGCGACGTCTGGCGCGCTCGCATTACGCAGACTGTCAGTAGTTGCGTGACATCGCTACAGCTACGGATGACATTTCCCTCGCCGTAAACGTCGAGGTCGGCCGAGAGCACCTCGCTCTCTCGTGATCACAACGAATTGAAGCTCTTTCGAACGACTCCCCGTCCCGCAGGCACGCTCTTCGGGTCATCGACTACGATCCCTTGCCCCTGCATTCGCCCTGTAAGCGGACGATAAATCGCCGGGATCATTCGATTTTGAGAATGATGGTTCTACGTGACTGTCTAGTTGACTTTGGTCGCAGATACGTCCGTAATCTCCATCGTATACTTTCTATAGTCTAGTCGTCAGTGCTAAAATCTTTCATCGGCCGAGCAGCAGACGACTCGTCGCGATCCCGCTGTCGCTCCTTCGGCCGTTCGAACGTCGCGGGCTAGTCTCAGTCCGAGAACTGGAACACAGGTTTGCAGGTCTCGGACTCGAGGAACGCCTCGAAGGCGGCCGCCGGCTCGTCTGCACTGTAGGACGTATCGACGATCTCGTCGACGGCGATCTCGCCGCGTTCCATCAGTCGGAGCGCCTGTTCGAAGTTCGTCCACGTCGAGCCGTACGAGGTGTTGACCTCGAGCTCGCCGCGGACGGCCGCCGTGAACGTGACCTCGCTGGCGGCGTTGGGGATCCCGACGACGACGACCTGGCCGCCCTTTCGGACGTGGTCGAGGGCGGTCCCGAGGCCGGTGTGGTGGCCCGTTGCGTCGAAGACGACGTCGAATCCGATCCCGTCGGCGTACTCCTCGGCACACTCTTCGAGGTCCGCTGACTGGGCGTTGATCGTCTCGATACCGAGGTTCTCGAGCAGCGGGAGACGGTACTTCGCGTCCTGCTCGAGGCCGGAGACGAGAACGTTAGCGCCCAGCGAGTCGGCGACAGCGGCGACGAGGACGCCGATGGGGCCCGGCCCCTCGACAAGGACGTTGTCCCCCGGGGTCGTCGCCGACTGATCGAGGACGGCGCGGGTGGCGATGCTCGTCGGTTCCGTAATCGCCGCGTGATTGAGCGGAACGGCGTCGGGGACGGCGTGGAGGTGTTGGGTTTCGACGGTGACGTACTCCGTGTAGGCTCCGTCCTTGTGCATCCCGGTGATAGAGAAGTTCTGACAGACGTTCCCCTGACCGTTCTTGCACTGGAAACAGGTCCCACAGTCGTGGATCGGTTCCTCGATGACCTTCTCTCCGACGTCGAACTGATCGACGTTTTCACCGACGTCGGCGACCCGACCCGAGTACTCGTGGCCCATGATACGCGGGATCGGTATCCACTCGTATCCCCCGTCGTATTTATACGCGTGCGCGTCGCTGCCGCAGAGACCCGCCGAGTGAACCGCGACGAGTACCTCGTCCGGACCGGGAGTTGGTTTCTCGCGTTCCTGTACTTCGACTTCTTCGGCTCCCGTCTGTACGATCGCCTTCATTTGTACTGCTACCTCAGGCTCTCCCTGATAACTGATCTATTGGATATGTCCAGATATAAATTTTTGGACGGCGCTTCGTCGTGCTCCGGCTCGCACTTTCGTTCTGGTTCCGGTGATACCATACTCAAACAGCGACCGTCGGGAACGCCTCGGATCGAAGACGAATGTGGTATTCAATAACGTGTATTTCTGCCGGCTATTTACACGGATATGGCTGTAAGTAACGATCTTCCGTTATTACCGAATACGCAGGTTAAACGCCTCGAGCATCGCGTTACCGACGGATTGGTTCGGGATCGCCGACCGACGGCGTGCGAACCAAAACTAAGTGGTGATGTCGCACCACGTTCCGTATACTGATGACTGCCAGAGAGTCGTCGCTTGAGGTCAACGACGCGCTGGAACGGGACGGCGCCGACGTTATCGAGACCGACCTCGGCCGAGCGGGTGCTCTAGGTGGCCGACGAAGCCCCCTCGCACATCGTCACCCTGGCCATCCACAAGTCTCGCGAGAGCATCGCTGACCTGTTCAACGAGCGGTTCGATCCGGAGAAGCCCTCGAGACGGCCGAGGAGTGACCTGCTTCGCCCGCGAGAAGCTCGGCAGCACTACGGCCCCGCTCTCGAACTGGGTTGCCGACGCCGACCTCTTGCGGTGGCTCATGGCGCGGCTCCTCGATATCGATCCCCGTCGCGAACTGCCGACCTTCGAGCGCGAGACGCTCGTCGACTGGTTCGACGACCGGGAGTCGACGATCGAGAACGGCGAGAACCCCCGACGACGGGCCCGTTCTCTATTCCGCCCTCTATCCGAACCACGTTCGGGTCGAGCGCGGGAAGGCCGCCGTCGGGGTCCTCGAGGCATTGGGCGTCGACGTCGTCGAGCCCAGTGACCACGCGATGTTCCAGCGGGAGTACGAGAAGCTCCTCGACGAGGCGACGTTCACCGCCCTCGCGGAGAACAATTACGAGGTGCTCGAGTACGTTTACGGCCTCCTCGAGACCGGCGCCGACGCGTCGGCGCTTTCCGCCGACGGCGGCGAGATCGCCTACCACAGCCACTGTCAGCAGCGCATGCTCGGCCTCGAGACACACATGGTCGCCGTCCTCTAGGAGTGCGACTACGACGTGGTCACCTCCGACGTCGAGTGTTGCGGGATGGCCGGCAGCTTCGGCTACAAGGGCGACTACTACGAACTGAGCATGGACGTCGGCGACCGCCTGCGCGAGCAACTGCGGGACGAGGGGGTCCTCGAGCGGCCGGTCGTCGCCAGCGGTCCCTCCTGTCTCGAGCAGATCGATTCGCTGCTGGAGCGCCGGCCGCGGCATCCGATCGAACTGCTCACCGAGTAACGCCGGCCCCGTTTTCGGCACGAAGCAGATTCGTGATCGGTCGTCTCCCCGTCCGAGTTCGGAGTCGGTAATCGGTCGAACGCGACGAGCGCTACGTGACGACGGCGATGGTGATTGCGCCGAGGAGACCGAACGCCGAGAGGATCGCCTCGCTCAGCGTGTAGGTCTTCAGTCCGCCGGTCACCTCGAGGCCCGTCAGTTCGGTCACGACCCAGAAGCCGCTGTCGTTGATGTGGCCGATACTCATCCCGCCCGAGAGCGATGCTAACGCGATAGCCGAGCCCGCGACGCTCGTCTCGACGCCGCCCATGATCGTCATCGCCGTGATTCCGGCAACCGTTCCCGAGCCCTGCGCGACACGCATGATGAGTCCGATCGCGAACGCCAGGAGGACGATGACGACGCCGTCGCCGCTGACGCCGATGAGGTTCACGAGGGTGTCGGCCGCTTCGGTCTCCTGAATGACGAACCCGAATGCGCCCCCGGCACCGGTGATCGCCAGGACAACGCCGGCCGGTCGGGTCGCCTCGGAGAAGGTATCCGAGAGTTCTTCGCGGCCGACGGTCCGAACGTACACGCCGATCGCGATCAGGAGCCCCGCAAGCAGCGCGATGATTCGGCTGCCGAGGAACTCGAGGTAGACGTTCGGTTCGCCGGTGACGGCCTCCGTCGTGGTCTGGAGGAGGATCAAGAGGATCGGCGTCGCGATCGGCAGCACCGACGCGACGAACGAGGGACGATCGGTCCGCCCGTCATCGTCCTCTTCGAACGGAATGTCGTCGACGTCGGCCGCGTCGTCCCACAGCCGATCGACGACGCGGACGTAGACGGCGATCGCCAGCGCGACCGCGGGGAAGCCGACCAGCAGTCCGGCGATCATCATCTCGCCGAGTCCGAACCCGAGCAGGTCCGGCGCAGCGAGAGGGTTCGGCGTCGGCGGAACGAACGTGTGTGCTCCGGCCGCACCGATGACGAGCGATCCGATGACGACGGGGTAGGAGTGTTCCGTCTCGTGCCAGAGCGCGATGACCATCGGGATCAGGACCAGAAACGCGACGTCGAAGAACACCGGTACCGCGACGATGGCACCGGACAGTCCGAGTGCGTAGGGAACGTACCGCGACGGCACCGCGTCCGTGAGCGTGGTCGCGATCCGCGTGGCCCCTCCACAGCGAGCCAACAGCATTCCGATCATGATGCCGAAGATGATCGGAATGCCGATCCCCTGCATGAGATTGCCGAATCCCTCGCCGATACTCGAGACCGTCTCGGTGAGTCCCAGACCGGACGCGATACCCATGTACAACGATCCGATGATGAGCGAGACGGCGGGATCGATATCGAGCAGGATGATCAACGAGAGCACAATCGCTACGGCGATGCCAATATTGGCGGCTAACATGATTTCACTGACCATAGCAATCAGAACATAAAGAAAGACAATAATAAAAATTCGGGTTAGTTATCACCGGAGCAACTGCTGTTGACGAGCCGGACGCGTCAGGAGAGCCCCACGTGGCGTCGGAACGCCTTCTCGGTGAGCCAGTCGCGGTCGGTCTCGGAGACTGAGTCGACTTCTCGAAGCCAGTTGTACGACTCGGCGTAGTCGGCGACGTCCCTGACGTTCGGATAGTCCGAGCCCCAGATAACGCGCTCGCGGCCGAACGTCTCGAGGAACCAGCGCACGTGGTCGTGCATGTCCTCGTAGGGGAACGTCGTCTCGGACATATGCGGAATCTCCGAGACCTTCACGGCGACGGTGTCGTACTCGGCGAGGTCGGCGAACCGTGCGAACGTCCCCTCGTCGGTCGGCGTCTCCGGGCCCGCGTGTGCGAAGTGATCGAACAGGTAGGTGAGCTCAGGATAGGTTTCGACGAGTTCGAGGGCCTGATCCAGCTGCCGATGGTCACAGAGGATCTGCACGGCGGCGTCCGTCTCGAGGGCCGCCTCCCAGAACTCGGTTTCCTCGATCGCGTCGTGGAGCTAGGTGACGTCGGAATTGAACTGCTCCCACATCTCCTCGTAGTGATAGGCCGCGCCGAGGCGGAATCCGACGACGCCGTCGGTGTCCATACAGCGGCGAAGCTGTTCGGCCGCGTCGTCGGCGAACGGATCGAGCATGACGATGCCGTACAGCCAATCGTACTCCTCGGCGGCCTGCAGCGTGTACCAGTTGTCCGTCCAGTCGCAGATGGGATAGCCGACGACGACGGCCTCGTCGATCCCGTTGCGGTCCATGTCTGCGAGGAGCCGATCGGTCGTGTAGACGGTGTGGACGTCGAAGTCGTCGACGACGTCCAGCAGTGGGCCGTCCACTCAGGGATGGTCTCAGCTCGCTGCACCCCATGCGTGCGTATGGGTCTCAAGCATATTCGACCAGTTATCGAGGCCGCATAGTAAATCTTCGCGACAGCCAAGACTACGGATCGACACGATCACTGACTCCAATTGATTTGACGACGACGTGGCTTAGAACCTCTTCTGAAGAGAACGAATACGAGACGTCCTCACTGAGATGTGAGATCGGGGACGACTCAGTTCCCGATCCGTTCGAGTTCGAAGCCGTACTCGCCCGACGCCACCTCGACGACGACGGCCTCGTCCGTTCGCTCGATCGATTCGATCCCGGGGTGGTCCTGTTTCGTCCGGTGGCCGTTGTTCCAGACGTTGGTTCCGCTTTCACAGACGCGGACCTTCTCGCCGCCCAGCGTCGGAATCTCGACGGTCGCCGTCGCGTTCCCGGGGATCGTCACGTCAAGACGGATACCTTGGCCGTCCCGACCCTTCCCTGGCGATTCGACGAGTTCCCAGCTGGACTCGACGACGCCTCTGACCGTGTCTGTCTTCCCGCTGGCCCACTCGAGGTCGCCGGCGGGCTTCGGGGCGATCCGGACGTGTTCGAAGCCGGGCTCGCCGACCTGGATGCCCGCGAGGTGCTTGTAGAACCACTCGTCGGTCACCCCGAGGAAGTGGTGGTTCCACGAGCGGGAGTCGAGTTCCCAGAACTCGAGCAGCGACGTACGGCCGTTCGCGATCCAGTGGCCCCAGCTCGGGTAGTCGGTCTGGGTCGCCACGGTGTAGGCAGCGTCGTGGTGACCGTGTTCGGTGAGGACGGGGAGAATGTACTTCGACCCCAGCGTCGCGGTATTGAGGTGACCGTCGTGGGTTTCCATGACGTTCTCGACTAGGTTTTCCACGACGACGTCTTCGTACTCTTCCGGAACCATGTCGAACGCGAGCGGAAGGAGGTTCGAGGTCTGGAGGTACGCCTCGTGCTGGCCGGTTCGATAGTACCCCCGCTCCGTATCGAGGAACTCGTCGTTGAAGTCCTCGCGGATCTCCTCGGCGAGAGCGTCCCACTCGGCGGCCTCCTCGTCCCGGCCGATGAGTGAAGCGGTCTCGGCGAGCACCTGCGTGAAACGGTAGTAGTAGGCCGTGGAGGAGATCGGTACCTCGTCACCGCCGCCGCCGTACCCGTCGTCCGTATCGGTCAGCGGCGCACCGCCCCAGTCACCGAGCCCGACCGGGAGGACGTGGCTGTCCTCGAAGGCACGGATGACCTCCTCTTGGTCCGAGACCGACTCGGGGAGGTCCTCGAGGATGTCTCCTTCGGACCAGAGCTGGATCCACTCGATGTACTGCGTCCAGTTCTCGTAGTGCGTTTCGAGGATCCGCTCGTCGCCGTAGTACTGGTAGACCCACCACGGGATGAGGATGAACGCTGCGTCCCACCCCGGCGTCGGGCCCTGAACGGCATCGAAGTTCGGTTGGAAGTCGACGAAACTGTACTCCGTGTTGTTGGGAACGACGGTCGGCGTCTCCCCGTCGTCGCGCTGGGCGTCGGCGAAGTCACGGAGCCACTTCTTCCAGAACCGGGCCATGTCGTAGTTGTATATCCCAGTCTCCGCCGTCAGCTGGGCGTCGCCCGTCCACCCGTTTTTCTCGTACTTCGGGGTGTCCGTCGGTAGCCCCTGCATGTTGTTCCGATACGCCCACAGTGTGTTCTCGTGGAGCTGATTGAACAGGTCGTTCGAGGACTCGAAGCCGCTCTCGACGTCCTCGTCGAAAGCGGTGTAAATGTGCTTCGCCTCGAGCGCATCGGGCTCCGGCTCGCCGGGATAACCCTCGATCTGTACGTACCGGAAGCCCTTGTAGCTGTAGCTCGGCTCCCACTGCTCCGTTCCGTCGCCGCCGAGGATGTAGTGGTCCCGTTGCATCGGGGCGGCGACGAGGAAGTTCGAGTTGTCTACCGTGCCGTCGTCGTTGAGCTTTTCGCCGTAGCTCACCGTGACTCCGGTCCCTGCGTCGCCCTCGACCGTCAGCTCCGCCCACCCGGTCATTACCTGTCCGAAGTCGAAGACATAGACGCCGTCCTCCGGTTCGGTGATCTCGATGGGGTCCAGGGTATTCCGGACGCGCATCGGCTGGACGTGCTGGGGCGTCAGGTCAACGCCCGGATCGTCTGCGGTCGGCGCGGTCTCCCAGTCGCCGTCGTCGTAGTCCGGCTCGGTCCAACCGGGCTTCTCCTCGCGGGCGTCGTATACTTCCCCAGCGAACAGGGAGTCGAATCGCGTCGGCCCGTCGGTCATCCGCCAGTCGTTGTCAGTGACGATCGACGCGCTCGTCCCGTCGGCGAACTCGACGTTCAGTTGGACCAGCAGTTGCGGATCGCTCCACCATGGAGCGTGGCTCCATCTCCAGTCTCCGTTGTCCGCGACCATCTCGCCGAAGCGGAGACGACCTAACGCGGTCGCGATCGCGTTTCGACCCTCGTTTACGTGCTCGGTCACGTCGTACGTCGAGTAGAGCGCACGCTCGTTGTACTGGGTCTGAGCGGGATCGAGGACGCGGTCCCCGACGCGTTCACCGTTAATGTACAACTCGTAGCATCCCAGGCCGCTGATGTGGATGCGCGCTTCGACGACGTCCCTCTCAAGGTCGAACTCACGGCGGAGAAGCGGTTCGGGACGGTCGTCGTAGTCGCCCTCTTCGAGGAAATCGTAGTCGATCGGGTCGTCTTCGTCCCACTCGCCATAGTCGGGGCCGATCCACTCGCCCTCCCAGTGCTCGTCGTCGGGCAACGCCGTCACGAACCGAGTCGCTTCGCTCCAGTCACTGGCCTCGTCGCCGTCCCAGAGCCGGACGCTCCAGTAGTAGGTCGTGTCGGCCTTGAGCGGCTCGCCGTCGTACGGGACGTGGGTCGATTGCGTCGACTCGACCACGCCGCTGTCCCAGACGAGATCCTCGCCACTTTCGAGCGGGGTGCTCTCCTCCGCGACGCGGATTCGGTACGCGGACTGGGCGACACCTCGCGGTCCGGCTACCTCCCAAGAGAACCGCAGGTCCTCGAGTTCCCCGTCGTCGGAGTCACCGTCCGCGGGAAGCACCGTGTTCGGCTCCTCAGCGTACTCGACTCGAAGGTCCGCTGGGGCGATCGACCCGTTCTCGGTTGGCCCGCTGCCGCCGGCCGCAGCCGTCTGCACACCAGTGCCGGCGACTACTGAGGCGCCTGCAAGGGCGCCCGTGTATCGCAGGTACTCCCGTCGATCGATGTATCCGTTCTCGTCTGTCGCGTGCGATTCTGCTGTCGTCGATTCGTCGTATCCATCACTCATGGTCCACTCGCTGTCGTACAGCCCGTTCTCCCTACCGTTCGGGGATTGCTGCATCGATACTTGGCATCACATACCAAGTGTGGGTTACTAACAATGCAGTCTGATAATAACGTGGCCCACCGATTCAACAATTGAGAACATCCGAAAGCGGATAAATACGAGATTTCGGGAAAATCCAACTACCAGAACGCACTCAAAATCGATAACCGAAGGTTCCAGACCGGCCCTCTGCCGGTGGAGACGACGAATTCCTCACCGCCAGAATCTGATATCCGTCGTGGCGCTCGTCGCGTGTTCGTCCGGGAACAGCACGTCAGAGACAGGGATCGTCACAGCGTAATCGTCCTACTGTGAGGCCGAACCGCGAAAACCGCTCGAGATCGATCAGCTCGGCGTCAGCAGGTCGTCTCGCTTCTGTTCGCGGTAGCGGTTGATGATGATCGCGACGATCACCAGCACCCCGAAGAAGATGTTGACCTGGTTCCCGCTCAGACCGGTCTGCACGAGCCCGGCGTCGAAGACCCCAATGAGCAGTGCACCGCCGATCATGTTGACGATCGATCCGCGGCCTCCCGAGAGGCTCGCACCGCCGATGACCGCGCCGGCGAACGCCATGAACAACGCCCCGTCGGCCATTCCCGGCGTCGCCGAGTAGAGGAACCCGGTGTAAAGGAGCCCCGAGAACGCGCTTAGCATTCCGGAGAGAACGAAGACGAGGAAGACCGTCCGCGTCGTGCTGATCCCGACGCGGCTGGACGCTTCCGGATCGCCGCCGACGGAGTAGACGTTACTCCCGAACCGCGTGTGACGAAGCAGGACGTGCAGGAGGACGGCCGCGACGACGAGCAGGAAGATAGCGATCGGGACGCCGGCGACCGTGTCGCCCCCGAGCGCGAGGTACGCATCCGCGAGCCCGCTGATCGGGTTGAGGCTGATCTCGAGCGTCGCGTACTGGAGGATGAAGAACGTCCCGAGTGTCACTAGGAACGGATTGAGATCCATGTACGCAATGAGGAACCCGTTCGTCGCGCCGATCACGGCGCCGACGAAGAGGATCGTCGCAACGCCGAGATACCATGGCATCCACGGCGCCCAGCTCGTCAGCAACATCGCGTTGAACATTCCTGCGAAACCCGCGGCCTGACCGACCGAGAGATCGAAGTTCCCGCTCAGGAGACAGATTCCCTCCGCCATGACCAGAAAGCTGAGCATCACGCTCGAAAAGACGATGAACTGAAGGTTCGAGAGGTTAAAGAACTGCGGCCCGTTGATTGCGCCGAACATCAGCGTTGTTAGCACCAGCAGTACCCAGATGAAGTTATCTACGAGGAACAATTTCGTCCGGGCCGATGCCTCTCCATCTGATAGTCCGCTGATCACTTTCAAATCTAGTTGCATCTCGGATCCTGAGTAAGCGATCCAGACCATCATAAATAAATGTTATCATATGTGTGGGTTGGACACACACTGAACGGGACCATCATATAACTGGCAACAAGACGCAGACCGAGATACCGGTCTTGAGTCGACCTGTGCCGATCCCTAGTGGCTTCGCCTCCCTTCAGGACTCAGTCGCCCGCTTCATCGGCGAAGATGACGCCCCAGTTGGCAGAGTCGTTGTAGTTATCGGGCGTCAACAGTCGTCCGTTCGTCTGGAACCAACGATGGCCGTGCCGTTCCTGAACTTCGGCCGGTGCCCAGTCCTGTTCCGTCCAGATATCCGTTCCCATGTGCTCCTCGCCGGTGATCTCGAGATCGTCGGTGGTGACCTCATCGCCGACTTCGGGCAGCGCGTCCTCGCCCTCTGTTCGGACCTGTTCCAGGTAGTACATCGCGATCGGGAGGTAGTACTGGGTCGGCTGCGAGAAGCCGCGCTGGACCCATCCCTCGTCCATATGGTCGATCAGTGCCGGACTGCCGTCCATGGACGCAATAAACACGTTCCCGGGGTCCATCCCGTACGTGTCGAGGGCGTTTGCGGCGCCGATCGCCATTTCGCTATTGGCAGCGAAGATTGCGTCGATCTCCCCATCTTCGGACTGGAGCAAGGAGTACGTGTTCTCTTGGGCCTCTTCGCGGCTAAAGTTGGCGCTGACGTCGTGGACGTTGATACCGTCCTGTCCCTCGACGGCGTTCTTGAAGCCCTGTTCTCGTTCAACACCGATGCTCATTCCAAGGTCGCCTTGGAGGTTGAGAACGGTTCCGTCAGATTCGACTTCCGTATTGAGGTAGTCGACGATCTCCGCGCCCAACTCCTCGCAGGCAGGCTCGTTCCCGATGTAGACACTCATCGTGAGCGCATCTGTCTCGATGTCCGAGTTCGCGGCGATGACTGGGATGTCGTCGTCGACCGCGGCTTCGACTTGGCCCACGGGTGCGGTCGCGGAGACGGGTCCAACGAGGATGCCGTCAGCCTGCTGCTGCCTGAAATTCTGGATGTGCGAGATCTGCTCGTCGTCGTTTCCTTGGGTGTTCTGATTTTCGAAGTCGTACCCATGGTCCTCCGCATAGAACTCGCCGCCCTGAACGTAGGCTTCCTCCCAGGCGCCGTACATTCCCCAGATTGTATGAGGGTAGTATGGTTCGTCGCCACTGTCGCCGCCTAGACAGCCGGCTACCCCTGCTACACCCGCCGTACCGATACCTTTCAAGAGGTCGCGTCTCTCTACTCGCACATTGCTATCATCTGCCATGGATCCGTTTGACGGATTCAGGCAAGAGGGTAAAAACCTTTCCTATTTATTAATATATTATTTATTAAGAAACTAAACATATTAACGACTGAGCAGAACGAGTTCAGTAAGGTCTGCGAAACCGTTGGTTCTGCCTCATGACAAGACACTTTTGGCGTCTCGAACCGTTTGACCTTGAGGCGGTTCACTCGTCGGGAAGCCCCGCTTGCATGTTCTCCAATTCGTCGATATTAGTCTCCTCCTTCATGACGTCGCCGACCTTGTCGCCCCGAGAGAACACGACAAATCGGTCGCAAACGTCGTAGGCGTGGGGTAAGTTGTGCGAGATGAAAATCACGGCCGTCCCGGACTCCGCTAACTGCTCGATGAAGTCGAGGACTTTGCGAACACCGGAGATGGCGAGCGCGGTCGTCGGCTCGTCCAGAATAACGAGCTCCGCGTCGAAGTACATCGCTCGAGCGATGGCGACGCCCTGTTTCTCTCCGCCGGAACAGAATCGGACCTCCTGTTCAGGCGAGGCGATATCAAGGCCAAGACTCTGCGTTACGGTCTCTGCTTCCTCGCGCATCCGCTGTTTGTCCAGTACTTGAACTGGTCCAACACCCGTGGTCAGCTCCCGGCCGAGAAAGACGTTCTGTGCGACGCTCCGGCTCTCGACGACCGCCTGGTCCTGAAAGACCGTCTCGATGTTCAGATCTCGGGCATCATCGACTGACGTGATTTCTGTACGCTCGTCCTTCCAGAAGACATCGCCTTCCGTCGGTTCGTGAACGCCGGCGATCATCTCGATCAGCGTCGACTTCCCGGCGCCGTTGTCGCCGAGGAGTCCGAGGATTTCGCCCGGGTACACGTGTAGATCGACACCCTTCAGCGCGTGAACCGAACCGTACCACTTGTGGATGTCTTCCATTCTCAACAGTGGTTCGCCGGAATCAGAGTCAGTCGCCATTGTATAGTTCTAATTCTGTGTTCTGCTATCATATCTAATAAAGATTTCGGCAGTTGGTAACATGGGAATGGTCTTACGGTCAACTCGTTGCGAACGACGCGGTTCCGTGGGGATGAAGCGAGTACCAGCCTGGCGAAGCTGTGGGACCGGTGAATGAAATTTCTGACCGACACAGACCCACCAGTAGCGATTTCCTCGGTACCAACCATCCGGCCGTATAGCTGAGTTGAAAGTCGACGCTTGAGTCCGACGGAGCGCATACAGCATGTAGTGACTGTCATCGAGGCACCCTATTCGAGTATTGGTAACGTTAAACGTCCGGTGTTACCGGACGAATTGCGGAATCGATCGATC
The DNA here is from genome assembly GCF_037914945.1 of Haloterrigena sp. KLK7. Classification (NCBI taxonomy): domain Archaea; kingdom Methanobacteriati; phylum Methanobacteriota; class Halobacteria; order Halobacteriales; family Natrialbaceae; genus Haloterrigena; species Haloterrigena salinisoli. The sequence goes on along the minus strand of NZ_CP149788.1, from coordinate 121,230 downwards.
GAATCAATCCTCGCGGCATTAAATGGGATAGGAATCACTCGAAATATCGACGATCTGAGGCTACGAATACTGAACAGACACTGTTTAAATATTAAGATCTCAGTATGATTAGGGTCGAGAAAATAGCTCTTGTCCGATCCATCCGCTATCATCGGAAGGCACTCACGAGAATACTAGTTCTACTAACCCTCTGAAAACAAGACGCGTTTTACAATCATATGGATGTAAATAAATATGGTTTATACACTATTAATGGTATTTGGACCTTATTGAAGAATAATCGCTAATCAATAGTGTCCGGTGATGCCGGATACAAGTGAAAGGATGCACCGATGGTGTTCATTCCAATCGATTTCAGTGAGCTGAAGGCCAGTGCTGCCTCGCGGCCGCCGGCGTAGGTCCGGCACGGCGATCGCTGTCGGACGCCTTGAACCGGAACAATGATCGTCGGGGACCGAAATCACCCGAATATGCGTATTGGTAGATTTAAGGCGGATGGGCGGACCCGTATCGGCATTTTCGAAGATGACGTTCCGACGTGACGAGCGAAGCCTCGTCGTCACTGGCGAACGTCGTCGCGTGCGAGTGACGCCGAACGATCCGGATGCCAACCGCAGCGTCGAACGGCTTACGGGCGCTATTGAGACAGCTGACGGGACGCGTGACATCTGGCGCGCTCGCATTACGCAGACTGTCAGTAGTCGCGTGACATCGCTACAGCTACGGATAGAATTCGACGGCGAGGCGTAATTGGAAGTGGTATTCGGGCACTGCGAGGTCGCTTACGCTGGTATCCCTTTATTCGCTTGCCCTCTCGGTCACCTTCTAACCCCCGTATCTATGATACAAACATTAGATTCTTAGATATGAATATAAGATATGGTTCTCATGGAGGCGGTCCCGCTGGCGAACTTCTCGAAAGCGCGTACTCGAGGAACGAATCACCCTCGCAACGGTCTCCGCGTGGAAGCAGCTATCGGTTTCTCGTTCGGAGACGGCAATCGGTGTGTCGTATCACCGGTAGCGTCATCGTGGCGTTCGTCAGCGTCTGACCGCGACCGGATGGTCGGCAGCGATGAACGGCTCGTTCTCCTCGTCGGCGAACGCCAGTCCGCCGCACTCGGTTCGGCAAACGCGCCACGGCGGTAGATCGGGGATGTCGTACGCTTCCGGCTCGCGGAACGCGCCGGCGATCGCCCACTCTCGAGCGCGCATTCACCGATCACCCGTGATGATCTCCGCAACCCGCTGACGATCGAACAGTTGTTCGTCGTCGGGAATCTCCGGATACGGCCCCTCGGTGTACGTCGGCCACTCGCCGAAGACGTCGGGGTACAGTTGTTTCGCGGTCATCTCCAACTGGAATAGGTTCAGGATCGGGCCCTGGTAGCGGGCGCCCTGCGGATAGACGCGCCCGTTTTGGACCGCGGAGAGCTTCTGTCCGGCGGCATGATCTCGCAGCGACGATCGAATCCTGATCATATCGGTTTCGGGGTGTAGCCCGCCCAGCGAGAAGATCACGTCGGGATCGGCCTCGAGCAGGACTTCCATATCGACCCTGTCCCCGGAGGAGATGTTGTCGCTCAGCGCGCCGACCGGGCTGAGCGGGCGTACGTGCGCCGTCAGGAATCCGGGGGTGTCCAGCGTGTAGACGTAGATGCTATCGATGTCGCTCATCCCCGCCAGCACCGCAGTCGGGCGATCCTGCTCGGGTGGGAGATTCTCCTCGATTGTCTCCAGTAGGTTCGCGTGTATCTCCGCGAGCGCCTCGTACCGCTCCTCCTCGCGGAAGACCTGAGCGACCTTCTCGAACATCTCCCAGAGCGTGTAATACTCGTAACGGTCGGCCCACTCGGCCGGCGGCTCGTCGTGTCTGTCGCTGAACTTGTTCCCGAACCACGGGGCGACGGTATCCCGAATCTCCTCGACGTCCGACAGGTTCTTGCTGTCGAGAGCGTTCACGCTCGCCGGATCGGCGAGGTGGACGTCGCTGTTAAGGTCGTAGAGTTTCTCCTTACTCGGATCCCAGGACGAGTACAAGCCCGTCCAGTCAAGCGTGACGCCGGGGAGCCGTTCAGTGAACTGATTCCACAGCTGGTCGTAGTACTCGGGCGCGTGCATCGCGTTGACGTCGTCGCCGCGTCCGAGAGCGAACGCCATGCCGGCGTGGTGGGTGAGCCGCGTGAAGATGCTCTCCGGCGGCGAATCGAACGACACCTCCCCTATCGGGGCCATCGTCACCGAATAGGCGCCGTCGGATTGGCCGTCCCCGTTATCGCTCTGTCCGACGAGCTCCGAACAGCCCGCCACAGCGGAACTGGTCACGAGGGCACCGCCGTACTTTAGCGCGTCTCGCCGTGTCGGCGTCCCGGTCGTGCTGTCGTCGGTGTTTCTCATTCGTCTCCCTCCGTTATCAGTTGGTATCCGCGTCGGCGAACGCGTCTCATCTCATCTCTCATCATGACTTTAGGCTGGCCTAAAATATAATAAAATCACCGATTGTTAGGCGAGCCTAAGAAATGTTGTCGGTCGATCGGTCCGCGAAAGAGTGAGTATGAACGCCTCGACTGAACCATCGATATAGACGTCCGTTGCCCCCTCAAGAGTCGAGGTCCGGTGGCGGTGGTGGCAATCTCCCCGAAGTGCAAGTTACTCTACGGCCCGGCGAGAAGCGCACGCTCTGGTATACGGGGTCAATTGCCGGTTTCTCCACGAGTAACGATACTCTCAATATCGGAATCACAAACCGTCCCGATTGACGCGCGTCTCGTCCGAATACGTTCACTTTTGCGAAGAGTCGCGTTGGCCGAGGCAGATGAACGGCTTCTCGAGGCGGCAAATCAACCAGAATGATGCCGGCCACCCACGAGCGGCCGATGGTGGTACGCGGTCGATCCGCGATTGGCGTCACGGGGCCCGTCCGGCATCTTGCATATACCCGTCGAGCGTCTCCACCAGTTTCTCCGCGAAGGCCTCGTCGTTGACGTCGGTCTCTACCTCGAGGAGTTCGACGTCGTCGTCGAGCGACGACCGCAGCGCGTCGAACAGCGCCGCGTCGGCCTCGGGGTCGTGGAAGTCCTCGCCCTCGACGTCGAGCGCCGAGACGCCCTCGAGGGGGAGGGCGAGCGCGGTGGGTTCGGTCGCAGCGTTGAGTTTCTCGGCGATGATCTCCCCGAGTTCGGCGTTCTCTTCGGGCGTCGTCCGCATGAGCGTTACCTGCGGATTGTGGACGTGGAACTGTCGTCCGTCGAACTCCTCAGGGACCGAATCACGCGGCCCGAAGTTGACCATGTCGAGCGCGCCCGTTGAGACGACCTGCGGGATCCCCTCGTCCCCCGCCGCCTCGAGTCGGTCCGAACCGGCGCTCAAGACGCCGCCGACCAGTTCGTCGGCCCATTCGGTCGTCGTGACGTCGAGTACGCCGTCGATGACGCCCTCCTCGACGAGCGACTCCATCGCGCGCCCGCCGGTCCCGGTCGCGTGGAAGACGATCACCTCGTAGCCTCTGTCCTCGAGTCGCTCGCGAGCCGCCTGTACACAGGGCGTCGTGACGCCGAACATCGTCACGGCGATCGTCGGCCGATCTTCGACATCGACGTCGGGGTCGTTCGCGACCATCCCTACCATCGCCAACGCGGCGTTGGAGATGATCCGCCGTGAGAGCTGGTTCAACCCCTCGATATCCGCGACCGAGTACATCATCGTGACGTCCCGGGCCCCGACGTACGGTTCCGTATCGCCCGACGCCATCGTCGAAACCATAACCTTCGGCACGCCGACGGGCAGCGCCCGCATGGCCGCCGTCGCGATCGAGGTGTTGCCAGACCCGCCCAATCCGAGGACGCCGTCGAGGATGCCCTCCTCGTGGAGTCGCTGAGCGATTTCGGTCGCGCCCTCCCCCATCGCCTCTATCGCCTCGCCGCGATCGGCCTCCTCGCGGAGGTGCTCGAGGGTCGTCCCCGCTGCGTCGGCGACTTCGCTCGCGGACGTCTCCGGCTCGAACCCCGGCTCGCCCATCACGCCCGCGTCGACGACGTGGACATCGACGCCCTGGGCTTCGAGAACGTCCCTGGCGAAGCCGATCTCCTCCGCTTTCGTGTCCAACGTCCCGATAATGACGACGCTCATGGGTCTGATTCACTCGGGGTGTCGTTTTCCGCGGTCGGCAGTTCGCCGGCGGGGACGACCTCACACTCCGGCAGCTCCCGCAGTTCGGCTTCCGGTCCCGGCGGCGCGTAGACCGCGAGGAGGAGCAGCGGCTCCCAGCCGGTGTTCACCGTCCCGTGTTCGACACCCTCCGGAACGAACACCAGTTCGCCGGCCGTGATCTCGCGGGTCTCCTCGCCGACCTCCTGTCTCCCCTCTCCGCGCAGGACGTAGAGGATCTCGTCGCTCTCGGGGTGCGTGTGTCGCTCGTGGCCCGTTCCCGGCTCGAGTTTCACGACGCCCGCGCTGAAGCGGTCGCCGCCGGTGACGTCGGGGGTGTGCAGCCACTTGAGGACGCCCCAGTCGAACGCCAGGCTCTCGACGTCGTCCGGTTCGACGAAGTGCGTCCCCGTCACGGTCGGAACTCGATCGATTTGAACTCGCGGGCCTGGTTCTCGATGGCCTCCTCGGTCGGCAGCCGCTCGAGGCTGGACGCACCGAAGAAGCCGACGACGCCCTCCGTGTTGTTGAGGACGTATTCGGCGTCGTCCGGCCAGGCGATCGGGCCGCCGTGACAGATGACGAGCACGTCTTCGTTCACGTCTTTGGCGGCGTCGTGGTGGGCCTGCACCCGGTCGGCCGCCGCGTCGAGGTCCAGCGCCGTTTCGGCGCCGATGTCACCTGACGTCGTCAGCCCCATGTGCGAGACGATCACGTCCGCACCGGCCTCGGTCATCTCGCGGGCCTGCTCCTCGGTGAAGACGTACGGACACGTAAGCATGTCCTGCTCGGCGGCCTCCCGGATCATCTCGACTTCCTTGTCGTAACCCATCCCCGTCTCCTCGAGGTTCCGGCGGAACTGGCTGTCCTCGTCGATGAGCCCGACAGTGGGGAAGTTCTGGACGCCGGAGAACCCGCGGCGCTTGAGATCCTCGATGAAGACGTCCATCTGCCGGAAGGGATCGGTTCCGTTGACCCCCGCCAGTACCGGCGTGTCCTCCACGACCGGCAGCACCTGTCGCCCCATGTCGACCACGATCTCGTTGGCGTCGCCGTAGGGCAGCAGGCCCGCCAGCGAGCCGCGGCCGTTCATCCGGTACCGGCCCGAGTTGTAGATGATCAGCAGGTCGACGCCGCCGCGCTCGGCGAACTTCGCCGACATCCCGGTCCCGGCTCCGGCGCCGATGATCGGCTCGTCGTTCGATACCGTCTCCTCGAGTCGTCGCATCGATTCGTCGCGTGTGATCTCCATGCCTGGTGCTATCGATCACGTGACATCTATTCAAGCTTTCCTCGAACGAGCAACTCGGCGGACGGTTTCAGAACGAATCGGTGTCCCTTCAGTACGAACCCGTCCGCGTTCGGAGCGAGTGGGGTGGTCGGAGCCGGTTCAGACTGTCCGGTCCGGTGGGACGAACAGACGATCGCGGGCGGGATCTAGGTCTCGCTGTGAGTGATCCTCGGCATCGAAGAGGTGACGGGGCTGCTGTCGGGCTTTCTGGGTGTCGGCGGCTTCATCCGGATGCCCTCGATGTGCTACCTCATCGGGGCCCCGTCCCGGTGGCGGTCGGGACTAACCTGTTCGAGATCGTCTTCTCGGGCGGGTTCGGCGCGTTCATCTACGGGCTCAACGGCGGCGTCGACCTCTCGACCGTCGCGGCGCTGCTCGCGGGGAGTACGTGGGCACCCGGGTCGGCTCGGCCGCGACCAACATCGTCGACGGAGACGTCATCATGGTCTACTTCGAACTGATGTCCCTCGGCGGGTCGATCACCGTGGCGTTCCAGCAGGCCGGCGACTACTTCGGGATCGAGGCCTTCGACGCTTCGCCCTTATCCTGCTCTCTGCGTTCGGGGTCAGCGGCGCCGTGATCTACAGTCCGGTCGGACGATGCGAACCGAGTCGAACTCGGCTGCGATGTCCACGGACTGACGTCATTGACGCCGCTGAATCCGTTTCAGTGCCAGCTCATTGGAATTGCACAATATTCACACAACCCTTATACCGGCACGGCCCCTATCACGCGATAGTAACATGGCTGACTCAATGGCGGAGCAACTACAGCAGGACATGGAGTGCGAGGGGCTGCTGGAATGTATCCACGGGCTCAAGCAACTCGACAAGGACTGTTTCCGCGTGATGGTCGAGAGCGAGGAAGCGTTGACGATCGACGAGGTCGCCGAGCAGGTCGACCGCGAGCGCTCGACCGCGTACCGATCGATCCAGCGGTTGCTCAAGAGCGGATTCATCCAGAAGGAGCAGATCAACTACGACCAGGGCGGCTACTATCACGTTTACTATCCGACGGACCCAACCCAGATTGCAAACGACATGCAGCGGACGCTCAACGACTGGTACGCGAAGATAGGCCAACTCATCCAGGAGTTCGAGGACAAGTACGAACACGCCGAGGCCGACACCGAGATTCCCACCCAGAGCTAATCGTCTACCGGCCGATACTCGCTCTCGCTCTCGTTCTACTCTCACTCTCTTCGAGCCGTTCTCGAGGTCGTCTCACCGACAGAAGCCTCCCTACCACTCAGCGGTTCGTAGTCGAATCACCGTCACCGTCGCTATCGGCGTCTCCGTCGCTGTTCGGCAGGACGATGAATGGCTGTGTTAGGGCGTAGTCCGGCCCATTCCGACCCACTGAGCAGATGAATCGTCCCGTGGTCGCTCGAGCCGTGGAATCCGGATTCGACCGACGAACTTAAGAATCGTAATCGTGTATTATTGGGTGAAATGGACAATACTAATCTCTATCCGGCGGAGGTCGCTCGACGTATCGACGAGGACGATGCGAAGGATCTCTTCGTTCTCGACGTCAGGAGCGAAGACGACTACGAAGAGCGGCGGATCGACGGGAGCACGAACATCCCGGTCTACGACGAACTGCTGGAATACGACTACTCGACGCTCGAGGAGCACCTGGACGAGCTCCCGAAAGACACGGAGATCGCGGTCGTCTGCGTCGCCGGCGTCACGTCGGCGCGGGCCGCGGAGTTCCTCCGCGAGCACGGATTCGACGCGAAGTCGGTCGACGACGGGATGAACGGCTGGGGTCGCGTCGACCGCTAGCACCGACCTCGAGGAGAGCGCGGCTTTCGACGGCGTCGTTCAGATCGTCCGACCCGACCTACGACTGGAGTCGTAGGCTCGTCCGTGGAACTCTGGTTTTAGCCAAAATTTGGCCGATGAACGGTGTAATACTGCAATTTCGCGACACTGAGTACTAAACCAGTTCCCACTGAGTTCGATCGAAGTTGATTCCGCTGGACGCACGGATTCTCGAGCCTCCATTCAGTCGAGCGACGCTGAACGCGCGTCTCGTCGCACACTGAGCCTCCGCTCGACTGCCCAGACGAGTACCGCGCACAGTCCGGAAACGAGCGCCGGCCAGCGGTCGGAACTCATGTAGAGCCCGCCCGACGGCAGTCGGTACTCGGTTAGCGGCCAGAACACAGCGTAGGAGTATCCCGTCGGCGTCATGAGCGCCAGATCGAGGACGTGGTGTGAGGCCGCACCGATCGCGACGAGCACGATTATGTCTCGCCGGTACTCGGGTGCGAACAGGAGCGATCCGAAGAGCGTCACGACGATCGTCCCACCGAGAACGTGTAGCGGCGCCCACGAGAAGGGGATGCCGAGCAGGTACCCGACGAACTCGTCCGGGAGCACGAGGTCGATCTTCGTGAAGTCGGGCGAGAGCGCGCCGACCATCACGAGCGTTACGTGCGCTCGTCGCAGCCGCTCGTATCGAATCGAGAGGAGCGTTCCGATGACGTACCCGACGATGACGTGCGTGAGGACGTCAGTCACCGCGATCACCACCGCTTGCGTCCCCTCGAGTCCCGGGGAGCACGTCTCGGAGCGAAAGCGGACCGTCCCGTCGGACGAACGCGAGCCGGCTCCAATCGAACCGCCAGTCGCGGACGAACCGGCTGACGACCCACAATCCGCCGACGAACGAGACGAGGAGCATGTACCTCGTCCCGGCCGCGTCGCCGACCGTCGTTCGGTCGACGACGAGGGTCGACTCGTCCTCGAGGGTACCGAACGCGGTCACGTGATCGCCCCGCTCGAGAGACACGTCCGAGTTCTGGAGCCCCTCGTTCGCGTTTACGAGGGTGAACCTGCCGTAGCCGCTGGCGCGAGTCGCGATAACGACGGGGTCCGTGTCGACGACTCGACCGCCGAGGGCGACCTGCTCGCCCACGTAGGCGTCACGGTTCGGTGTCACCTCGACTTCGTTCGGATGACCGCTCTCCATCAGGTCGGAGGGAACCGCGCCCGCCCACAACACGAGTCCGGCCAGAACGGCGAGGAGGACGGCACCTGCGGCGAAGCGACCGCGTTGGCCGAAAGGTTCCTGCATGCATCTCTAGGGACGTCCCGAGTGGCAAGAATACCTTTCGTATTCGTGACTGTCACCGATCGGGTTCGGTCAGCGTGTTCGGGAAGGGTTCGGAATCAATCGGCAGGGACGAGTCGACGAACGATAGCTCTCCGAGTTCACGGACCTCACCGGCGTGCCGGTCGTCCTCAACACCTCGTTCAACGATCACGCCGAACCGGTCGTTCGGACGCCGACCCAAGCGATCGAGGACTTCTATGGGATGGGTCTCGACGTGCTCGTCCTCGAGGAGTTCGTGATAGAGGTTCAGTAGCCTATCAGGGCGCCGACGTTGCCGACGTCGGTCGCGAAAACGAGCGCCGCTGTTTAACACTGGCGTCGTCCGGATCGATCCGGGTGGGGTCGATAGGCAACGTCATCGTGTACAGTATTGGGTCCATCTCGAAAATCGCTTCCGGATTCCGACGTCGACACCTCGCGGCGCACGGGTCGTCAATGAGCCGTGACCGTGGCGACTCGATCCCGTCCAGTCCTGCGAGAGCCACTCGAGGAACGAGACTTGCAGCGCGCCGTGACTGTCCCGGACCGGTGGTGTATCGGGTACTCTCTTTAGCGTCGACGCGGTCGGTTTCGGACGGGGACAGCACAGCGATGAACGACGACCAGTCGACTGCGGCGGTACTCGGCGGCTCCGTCTCCGGGCTCGCGGCGGCGACGGGACTGCTCCGAACCGCGGATCTCGATCGGGTGACCGTCTACGAACGGCAGGAGTACGACGAGAAGCGCGTCGACTGCGGCGAGGCGATCAACGATACGACGCTGATACCGCTCGCGAAGACGCCCGAAAACGGATTCGTCAACGACGTCGACGGCTTCCAGCTCCGCGTGTACGAGGGGACCGATCGATCGCACGACGTCCGGCCGCTCGCGAAATCGAACGTTCGCTGCGAGCCGGGATACGTCTGCGAGCGATCCGTCGTCGAACGGCGGTGGGCAGCGGAACTGGAGACCAGAGGCGTCGAGTTTCGGACTGGGCGATCGGTCTCGACTGACGAGTACGCCGGCATTATAGAGTCGTATGACTACGTCGTCGACGCATCGGGCCAGCCGTCCCTGACGCTCAAGGCGAACGGGGACACGCGCGAGTACACCGGTGACATGGTCGCCCTCAACGCGACGGTCGAGGGCGATTTCTCGGCGTATCGGAATCGACCGCGGATCTTCTTCGAGGGATACGTCGGCTACGCGTGGGCGTTCCCGAAATCGGATCGTCACGCGAACGTCGGCATCGGCTGGGCGGGCGACCGGCGGCCCGACGACTACTACGCCGCGCTCGAGGCCGCCGCCGAGCGGAACTCGTTTCCGGTCCCGGACCGGGCGGACGTGAATATCGCTACCATCCCGAAGGGTCCGAGCCTCGATCCCGACCGCGTCTACGATCCCGAGACGAACGTGTTTCTCGTCGGCGACGCGGCCGGGATCGCAAACCGGTATCAGGGCGAGGGGATCTGTCAGGGGATCAGATCGGCGTACCTCGCTGCGACACTGATCGCGAGCGGAGACGAGACGGCCTACCCGCGGAAGCTGTACGACCGGATGCGGTCCGAGTACCGACTCGCTCGGCTGATGCGCGGCGCGTGGGTCGAACACGAGGACCCCGCGCTCCTGGCGTCCGTCGCGGAGGCCCTCGAGGGGCTGACGATCGACGACATCACTCGCCGGCCCGCGACCGTGATGCGACGCGTCGCGGGGCGACCGTCGACCGCGCTCGAACTGGTCGCCGACGCCGGAATGCTCCGCCGGCTCTACGGTGCGTACACCGACTCGTGGGAGTACAATGCGTAAATCCGAAGCACGAACGGGAGGGATGATCCGACACGGCGGTTCGCACTCGGCGCAGATGAGCGTGAACGCGGTTTCGGCGGGCGATTCGTGGTCGATCCGGCGAAGCCGAATCTGCGGAGAGTACACGGCGGGTGGGCCCGAAGCTCCGCGAGATCTTCACGGAGGATATGACGCGCACACCTCCTCGACGACGCACAGGCGGCGTTCGACCGGTGGCCAGCGGAAATCGAACCCGGACTCGAGGAAGACGAGTTCGTGCACCGGTTGGCCGAGAACGCGCTCGAGAAACCGCCGAACTACGGGCACGCGATCGAAATCGACACGGGAACGGAGCCGCCCGAAGACGAGTCCGAGGCGACGGCACTCGAGCTGGGACCGAACAACTGTGCGGCCTGGCTCGCCGGGGGTACACAGGGCGATCTCGAGTAGTGCCGTCGGGTTGCAACCGCCGATCGGAGGGTTTTCGATGCTTTGCGTCAACCGATCCGTATGGGCGAGGCAGACGTCGTGATCGAGTGTCGCGACTGCGAGTTCCGTGAGTCGTTCGCGAATCTGGGTCGTGCGCGCGTCGCTCTCGACGACCACGAGTCGGAAGCGGGCCACTACGTCGACTGGCAGATCGGTCGCATCGCCGACGGCGTCGAACAGGCGGGAGCCGACGCCGGTATCTGTGGCATCTCCGGCCGGGAGAATCCGGATACACCGCTTCTCGAGTGGCGGCAGTCCGACGACGAGCCGTAACGATCGTCGGTGACGCTATGGGCGTTCCGGACGAGTGCTACATGACCCGACTGCTACAGCCGTGTCCTTCACGCGAGGATCGATACGCCTCGTCAGACCCGAATGACACGTTTAGGGAGTATTGTGAATATAGTACAATAGTCTAAAGGAAAGTCACGGCCATGGCAGCAGCCGACGGTGAGAGCGTTCGTCTGCGTATCGCTTCGGGAGAAGACCTTAGCCTATCCGAGGTGAACTCGTTCCCGATGATCTCTCGACGCACGTCTCGAGTAGCCGCGTCCCTGCTCGGTCTGGCCGTGCTCGCCGGAATCGGATACGCGCTCTGGTGGCGATCGCACCCGTCGCCCTGCCCGTACTCGCAGCGCCGCTGGATCGATCTCCCTCGGCCGGTCATCACGCGCTCGCGACTCCGAGATCTCCTCGATCCACGGCCCGGAGAACGGATCCTCGAACTCGGGCCGGGGACCGGGTACTACACGGGGACGATCGCGCAGGCGATCGAGCCGAACGGGACGGTCCACGCCGCCGACGTCCAGCAGGCGATGGCCGAGCACCTCCGAGCGCGGACGAGACGGCACGGCCACCGGAACGTCGAACCGATACGCGGCGATGGACGGCAACTGCCGTATCCGGACGACAGGTTCGACGCCGCGTATCTGGTCCTCGTTCTCGGCGAAATTCCGGAGCAGGAGCGGGCGCTCGCTGAACTCGAGCGAGTGCTGAAACCGGGCGGCCGACTCGTCGTCGGGGAATCGCTTCCCGACCCGCATTTCGTCACGCTCGAGACGCTCCGACGACGCGCCGAACGACAGGGATTCCAGTTCGAGGACCACGTCAGTACTCGAGTCGGATATTTCGCGCGGTTCACTGTGCCGTCCTCGGTGGAGAGAGCCGAGTGAACGGGGCGCCAGCAGTCAGAAACTGCACACATCTGATCACTGGGCTTGCGCGCTAATTGTTTCGACAGCGGGACGCGTTCGGGCAACCGAAGCTGTAGACCCTCCATAGAATTCCTATACGATCGCCCCTGGGAACGCCGATCCCTCGGATCTGCTAATCACACCTCACTTCCGTTCCTATATTGTACAATACACACAACACCTTTAAACGCTGTCGCCCCGTACGGAGACGCGATGGCAACTGATGCACACGGCAGCACTTCCGGGCAGTCAATCGACGAACCGCTCTCCGTGGAGAGCGACGACCACCTCGAGGACGTCACTGCGGAGTACGACGTCGTCCTCGTGGACTTCTACGCCGACTGGTGTGGCCCCTGTCAGATGCTCGAACCCGTCCTCGAGGGACTGGCCGATGAAACTGATGCCGTGATCGCGAAGGTCGACGTTGACGAACATCAGCAGCTCGCGAGCGCCTACGGCGTTCGCGGTGTCCCGACGCTGGTCCTCTTCGCGGACGGCGAGCAGGTCGAACAGCACACCGGCGCGCTGTCGGCGGACCGACTCCGTGACCTGATCGAGCGATACACCGAATGAAGGAGACAACTGCACGGCCACGCCCGTGCACGGCGTCGTGATCGTCGGGTCCGGTGTCGCCGGCCTGTTCCGCCCACCTCATCAAAATCTCTCCAACCACTGTCTGCCTCATTCAGACTCATCGGATTAAACAACGCTCGTGAACCAGAGCGAGAACGTAAGAGCGTTTGACCGAGGGATAGACACGGACCGGGACATGCTACGGGTCGTCTGTCGAGACGACAGTGCCGTCCCGGTCGAGTGTGACGGGGAGTTCGTCGTCGTCGTGAGTTACGTCGATTCGGAGACGGAGAGAGTCTGTAGATAGCACCGTCTCGCTCCCGGGTTCACAGTAGTCGAGTGTCCAGAACGGCGTTGTCCGGATGTCGACCCCGCGCTCGTGGTAGAAGGCCCGAACGGTGGGATGGCCGAGGACGAACAGGCCGACGGGAACGCCGTGGTGGAAACCACAGCGGTGGCACTCCCCGTGATAGTGGTAATGATCCTCGCGTGCACCGCCGTACCGGATATCGCCGTCGACGTGTCCGTAACATTCCGCACAGATTCCTCGTCGGGTCAGCGCACTCCACTGGTTCTGCAGCACGGCGACCTGTTCGACCACAGCGTCGTCCGGATGGGAGTCGAGGACACTCGGCGGCACCGATAGCGGGATAGTGTGGCTGTCGGTCCCGCAGGTGAGCCAGAGATTCCCGTCTTCGTAGACGAGTTGGACGGGATCGCTACAGTACTGGCAGTCACCGGGTGCGTCGACTGGCCCCCACTTCCAGTCGGGGTCGAAGACGCCGGAGGCGACCGTCGAGAGGATCGCCATGCCGATGCGCGAGAGACGATATCCCGCTGGCCCCTTCACGAGCAGCTCGCCCATTCGGTCGAGATGATAGTTGAAGTTCCCGTTGTCGCGGACGCCGACGGTCGTGCGGAGTTCGTTGTATTCGAGCCACGGGTCAGCCGGCGTCTCTTCGTATGCGTTCGCCAACGTTTGGAGGATGTCGATCCGAGTCGAGTTGCTCAGAAGGTCGAAGAACTCGTCCGAATCCATCGTTCAGAGCTACACTTCCGCCATCTTAAACGTTGATGACAATATTTTAAGAGCAATTCGTTGCTCGGAATACCTATCTTCCAACCGCGTGACGTTTCGAACAGATAATGACGCAACGAATGAACGAACAGCAGCGTGTGGAATTGCTGGAACAGGTGTACCAGTCCAGCGGAACCATCGGCAGTTCGATTCCGGAGACGGTCCGAATCGAAGACGAGACCGTCCCCCTCCGCGAGTTCTACTTCGAGGTCGCCGACCGGGACCACCGACAGGAGACAGAGCGCGAACGCATCCGCGAAGTGCTCTCCTATCTCCGCCGGCAGCGGTTGCAGCTGATCGGCCAGATTCGAGAGCGTGAAGTCGACTACGAGACCGGACAGTCGCTGGTCCCCAGAATTCAGAACCTCGACCGGGCCATTAACGCCTTCGAGTCGCTGGACGAGCCGTGCTTTGAAGAGCAGGTGCGACGAGAGAAAATCGAGTCAGCGCGTGAATTGGTCGACCTCATGCGGGAACTCGGCAAGCTCTGAGGGCGTCTCGAGAGCCGCTGAATCTGATCAACCGATTGTAGTGACCAGCGATTCTGTCCTGAAGCAGTGCCAAGTTCCACTTCCGAACCGACACAGACGGCATGAATCGTTACAACCAAACCCTGGAGGAATTGCTCGGTGGCGACACTGCCGACAGCCTCAGGCAATGGTCGATATAGTTGGTAGTGCGATAGGAAGAGGCGTTTGAAAGCCGATCTGAAACAGTTTCCGATCACTAATTCGTCCGAGACCGCGCATCACAGGCCCGTTAAACCCGTTGTAGTCTCGACTTCCAGTGCCTTCGACTTTGATATAGCTGAATATGGTTTATCGATGGTCGTCTTTCCCGTACACGGATTTCTATTTGCCGAATTCGACCGAATGAGATGTTCGGCAGAACACACTTGATTACTTCGATAATCAAGTGTGATCTCGCGTGGGTCCGTCCCCTCTGGGAATCTCGATCGATGATTTCGGTCGGAGACGACCTCTATGAGGTACTCGTGCGCGAATTCCGGCCGATACCAGTCGACGTCCTGCTCGAGTGGTTCGCTGGGAGTCGAAGGGCGAGAGCGCCACCTCCCGTCGGAACCGCGAGCGCTGCGTCGAGAGCGGATACTCGAGTCACTCGAGACGAATTCGTTTCGAACGGCCGTTCGATAGGTAGACAGGTGTTCATCCTCGCACCTGATGTTTACGAATGTATGGCTGTAAACCATCGGTCGAGCGAAGCGGTGGTTTCGGTCTTACGAGTTGAAACCGGTCGTTGGAGTCGACTACAAGTCGGGGAACTTGAGTTCTAGTTCGAACTCGTTGCCTGTTTCCCGCAGTCGCTGCGTCAACGCTTCCTTCGATTGTTCGTTCTTGATGCGTTCGATCGGCCCGCCGAGCGCGAGCGCTCCCAGTACCTCGTCCTCCGGCCGTATGGGAACCGCGATTCCGCAGTATCCTTCGACGTGCTCCTCCCAGTTGTAGGCATACCCTTGTTCGCGGACCTGCTCGAGTTCGGTTATCAGCTCTTCCCGATCCGTGATCGTGTGTTCGGTGAGTGCGGGCAGTCCCACCGTGTCGATAATTTCGTCGATACGCTCCTCGGAATCGTAGGCGATAATCGCCTTCCCCGCCGCGTTCGCGTGGAGGTAGATTCGTTTCCCCGACCGGCTGTCGATCGACGTCGCGTGTTCGCCGGTCGCCGTGTACACGTGATAGCCGAACCCGTTCTCCTCGGCGATGAACTGCACTTGTTCGCCGGTTTCCTCCGCGAGCGCTTTGACGAACGACTCGGACAGGCGATTTACTCTTCGTCGGTCGCGAACCCATCCTCCGACGTTGAGGAACTCCAGACCGGGATAGTACATGTCGCCGTCTCTAGTGACGTACCTCCGCTTGAGGAGGGTGTTCAGGTGGTGGTACACCGTGCTGTTCGCCAGGTCCAACGCGTCCGCGATCTCGTGGAGTTTCGCTCCGTTCTCCGCCTGGAGGTATTCCACGATGTCGAACGCTGTCTCCGTCGCCTGTACTGTTCGCCTCTCGCTAAGATCTTCGTCCATAGTCGATCTCTAGCTTCTACCGGCAAAATACTTCGGGTAATTCTCCGCAGTTATACCTATCATCCGCTCGAGTAGTTTTCATCTCAGGACGAACACGTCGGCACTACCGGCCCGAGTCGCCCGAAATTGTCCGGTTCACGATCGCCGTCGAAGCGGGGTGTATCCGATACCCGATCCCCGGACCGAAGTGCGGTTAGCGAGGAGGAAAGCGGACTGCTACACGTCTGTTGGTCCGTATCGCCCCAATATTCCACGTTGGAACACCGCGCGGCATATTTCTCGTTACTCGCGAAAAGCCGTCTCGCGGAGCCTCCGTCGACTTCTGCGAGGGACACCGTCGACGATATCCTCCGGACGACGGCATCGTCTCTCGCTAATTCGCCGTACTCGCGCCGTAGCAGCAATGTTTAACCCGCCGGGCGGAGTTGGTGGATATGGATCAGTAAGCATGACCACTCGAGTCGCTCTTCTGGGAGCCGGCGGAAAGATGGGCTGCAGGATCACCGACCGCCTCAAGGATAACGCCAGATACGACGTGCGGTACGTAGAACCGAGCGAAGAGGGCCGAGAGAGACTCGCTGAGCGAGGCGTCTCCGCGGTCGACGAATCGCAGGCGCTCGACGGCGCCGAGATCGTCGTCATGGCGGTTCCGGACGACCTCATCGGGCCGATTTCCGAAGACATCGTCCCGAAGATCGACAGCGGAACGATGGTCGTCCTCCTCGACCCCGCGGCGGCGTACGCCGACGCGCTCTCCGAGCGGGACGATATCTCCTACTTCATCACCCACCCCGCGCACCCGTCGATCATCGATGCGAGTTCGGATTTGAGCCGCGAAGATCCGGACTGGTTCGGCGGCCAGGGTCGAGAAGAACAGGACATCGTCTGCGCCCTCCATCAGGGCCCCGACGAGGACTACGAGCGCGGTGAGGCCCTCGCACGCGACATCTACGCGCCGGTCCGCCGCGCCCACGAGCTGACGACGGAGCAGATGTTCTTGCTGGAGCCAGCGCTCGTCGAAATGGTGCTCGGTTCGTGTCTGTACGCCGTCCGAGAAGCGTACGATCACGTGGTTGAACAGGGCGTTCCCGAACAGGCAGCGAGAGATTTCCTCTTCGGACACTTTCGGGTCGAGCTGGGGATCGTGTTCGGATTCACCGATTTCCCGTTCTCCGACGGCGCACAGGCGATCATCGACGAGACCGAAGAGGATATCTTCAGGTCCGACTGGAAAGACCGGGTGTTTTCCGAGGAAAAACTCGAGGAAGTCGCGTCCGAAGTGGCGTAGGAACGACGCTCGCTCGCCGTCGAGGCGACGAGCCATACCTCGAGTTCACTGATTGAAATCCGTCGCGAAAAAGCCGATGGATCAGTCCCCGATATACTTCTCGAGTATACGTATGAGAATGGGGTTATTTCCGCCGCAGAGTGTCTGATTATACTGCGTCGTCTGCGATTCTGATGAGCTCGTTGAGCTTGGCGGTTCGCTCGCCGCCGACGGCACCCGTCTTGATGTAGGGGGCGTCGGTCGCGACGGCGAGGTGTGCGATGGTCGCGTCCTCGGTCTCGCCCGAGCGGTGGGAGATGACCGAGTCGTAGCCGTGCTCCGTCGCGAGTTCGATCGCGTCGAAGGCGTCGGTTAGCGTTCCGATCTGGTTGGGCTTGATCAGGATGCTGTTGGCCGCGCCCCGATCGATCCCCTCACGGAGCCGGCCGGTGTTGGTGACGAACAGGTCGTCACCGCAGATCAGCGTCTCGTCTGCTCGCGGGCGCTGCCCGCTCGCACTGCCCGCGGCGTTCCGCGCCGCGCTGCCGACCTCGTCGGTGAGGTCGGCGAAGGCGTCGTAGTCGTCCTCGTCGAGGGGGTCCTCGACGTAGACCAGATCGTACTCGCGAACGAGGTCCGCGATGTACTCGATCTGCTCGTCGGTGTCGCGGCTCCGATCGCTGTACTCGTAGGTGCCGGAGTCGCCGTCGTACAGCTCCGCGCCGGCGACGTCGAGACCGAACTTCACTTCGAATCCGACCTCGTCCTGGACGGTCGAGACCGCTTCGTCGACGATCTCGAAGGCCTCGCTGTCGTCGATCGACGGTGCCCACGCGCCCTCGTCGCCCTTGCCGCAGGGGACGTCGCGTTCCTCGAGCAGGTCGGCGACGGTGCCGTGGACGGTGGCGTTGGCGAAGACGGCGTCCTCGACGCTGGGTGCGCCGACGGGCGCGACGAGGAACTCCTGAATGTCGGTCGCGTCGGCGGCGTGTTCGCCGCCGCCGATGACGTTCCCGAGCGGGATCGGGAAGTTCTCGCCGCGGAACGCGCCGCCGAGATGCTGGAACAGCGGCGCGCCGAGCACGTCGGCACCGGCCTTCGCGGCGGCCATCGAGATGGCGACCGCGCTGTTGGCACCGATCTCCGAGAAGTCGTCGGTCCCGTCGGCGGCGTGGAGAATGGCGTCGACCTCGCGCTGGTTCCCCGCGTCGGCCTCGCCCACGAGTCGGGGAACGACGCGTTCGCGGGCCGCGGCGATCGCCTCGCTCGGCGGTCGCTCGACGGCCTCGTACTCGCCCGTGCTGGCACCGCTCGGTGCCGCGGCGCGGCCGAAGCCACCGTTTTCGGTCACAACGTCTGCCTCAACTGTTGGATTCCCTCGGGAATCGAGGATACGCCGGAGTTGAATGTCGGCAATCACCATACTGTTCTCACTGTTACCAGTGCTCTCCAACTGTATATGTCTATTTATCGAGTATCTTCTAGGATGTCTCCACTGTATACGATGCCGCGTTCGGCGTCAAGCGTAACGGTATTTCCATCACCGATGTCCTGTACGTCCGCACCAGTAATCATCGGAATTTCTAACTCTCGTGCAACCATTGCCGGATAGCTGGTCATCGCTTGTTCGGCGCTGATAATCCCATCAATGAGGCTCGTGTCACCGGTGAACTCTCCATCAAAGTCGGCGGGCAGCGCGAGGATTGACCCGTCTGCGACATTCGAAAGGTCACCGTCCGAGAGGCGAGTGACGGAGTTAGTGACTCGACCCTCGACGATGACCCGCCCGGTCGTCAGCGCCTCGGCCGCGACGTGGACTTTGAGCATGTTCGTCGTGTTCGTTCCCTCGAGATCAGTCATCATCCCACAGAGAACGATGACGGTGTCTCCGCTTTCAGCAGCGCCGGCGTTCAGTGCCGCTTGGACTGCCTTCTCGACGACAGCATCGGCACCCTGGCCCGACACGGGCGCATACAGTGGCGTTACCCCCCATGTCAGTGCGAGTCGGCGGCGTACTTCCTGACTCGGCGTCGAGGCGACGACTGGCACGTCCGGCCGATACTTCGCCGTCTTTAGCGCTGTATAGCCGGATTCTGTCGCGGCGACGACCGCGTCTGCACCGATGTCCCGCGCCAGGAACCGCGCCGAGCGAGCCAGCGCGTCCGTCTGCGCTTCACCTGCCGCTGGGATGCGCTGCTCGAGTAACTCGGCATACTCGTCGGACTTTTCGACCTGGCGGATGATTCTGTCCATGGCATCGACGACGGCGACGGGGTGGTCGCCGATGGCGGTCTCAGCTGACAGCATCACCGCGTCGGTGCCGTCGAGGACGGCGTTCGCGACGTCCGAGGCCTCGGCGCGGGTCGGCCGCCGGGCGTGAACCATCGAGTCGAGCATCTCCGTGGCCGTGATCACCGGTGACCCCTCCTCGCGGCACTTCCGAATGATTCGTTTCTGGACCATCGGGACGTCCTCCATCGGACACTCCACACCCAGATCCCCGCGAGCGACCATCGCGCCGTAGGCAGCGTCAATGATCTCGTCCAAGTTCTCCACCGCACCGGTGCGTTCGATCTTCGCGATGATCGGAATATCGACGCCCTGCTCCTCGAGCACTTCGCTGACCTCGTAGACGTCTTCGGCGTCGCGGACGAAACTCGCCGCGACGAAGTCGACGTCCTTCTCGGCGGCCAGCTCGAGGACCTCGCGATCGGATTCGGTGACGATGTCGAGATCGAGATCAACGCCGGGGATATTCACGCCCTTCCGGCCGCCCAAATCGCCCCCGGTGTCGACCCGTGCGCGAACCGCGTTACCGTCGTTTTCCAGGACGGTCGTCTCGATGAGTCCGTCATCCAGCAGGATGCGATCGCCCGGTTCGACGGTGTCGATCGACAGTGAGAGGCCGATGGTCTCCGGAGTCGCCTCCGTTCCCTCGACGAACCGGACCTCGGAGCCGGCCTCCAGCGTCACCGTCTCACCCTCGGCCAGCGGTGCAGTCCGAATCTCCGGCCCTTGCATGTCGAGCATGACCGCAACGGATCCCGCTCGCTCCTCGTCGACCGTGCGAATGCGGTCGATTAGTTCCGCGTGATCCTCACGGGACCCATGGCTCGCGTTCAGCCGCGCAACGGACATGCCGGCTGTGACGAGTTCTCGGATCGTCTCCCCGTCGTTCGACGCAGGTCCGAGTGTGCAAACGATCTTCACATTCCTCATGGTACAGAGTAACGCAAACGCAGTATAAAAAATAGTGATTTTATTCCAGACTGTTCTCGTCGCAGTTGCCGTCCGTTCACGAGAGATCCTCCCCGACCGTCTCCGATCGCTTATTTCGGAATCCCGTAGGTATCTCTCGTCCAGTCCCGGGCACCGGAGTCGTAAGCGGGGTCAGACTCTTCGATCCCGTCGAGTTTCTCGTGGTCCGTTGCGTCGAGTTCCCAGTCGAACAGGTCGAAATTCGACCGGATGTGGTCCGGCGAACTGGACTTCGGGAGGACGACGACGTCTTTCTCGATCGCCCACCGGAGCGCGACCTGCGCGGGAGACCTGTCGTGTTTCTCGGCGACGTCTCGAACGGTTCGATGGTCGAAGGCTTTTCCTCTGCCGAACGGGGCAGCGGCCTCGACGACGACATCGGTGTCGCGACAGTACTCGAGCAGTTCCGATCGGGCGTAAAGGGGGTTGTACTCGATCTGGTTGACCGCGACGGGGACGTCGGCGATGTGCTGGACCGCCGACAGCTGGTACGCCGAGAAGTTGGAGACACCGATATTTTCCACGTATCCCTCCTCGACGAGTCGTTCCATCGCGTTCCACGTCTCCCGAACTGAGATCGCCGGATTCGGCCAGTGGATGAGATAGAGATCGAGGTATTCGACGCCGAGTCTTCGAATCGAGTCTCGACACGACTCGAGGACTGACCCGTAATTGAGGTGCTTCGGGAGGACCTTCGATGTGAGAAATACCTCGTCGCGGTCGTACTCCGCGAGTACCTCGCCGATTTCGGTTTCGTTCTCGTACCCTTCGGCGGTATCCACGTGGGTGTACCCGGTGTCCAGAGCACAGCGGACCGACTCCTTGACTGTCTCTCCGGCTAGATCCCACGTGCCAGCGCCGATTACGGGAATCTGATCGCCACTAGCCAGCCTTCTCGATGGGACGGTGGACATAGGTAATCCACACGTTGCAGTCATTTAAATCTAGTACAGCATACCGCGTTCGGAGGGCGAGAGAACTCGAATCGCGTCTATTCGTTCGCCGGCGAGAGGGACGTCATCACAGTCGATACAACTGGAGTTCTCAGTCGGTCCGGTCTATTCCGCCCTGCTGAACGACCCCGAAGTAATCGAATTCGTCGTTCCTCGTGGCGACTTGCCCTCCCTTAAGCGCGAGTTCTAGACCATCGAATTCCGTCGTCGAGTGGGCTCGGCACAGCGGTCCACCGGGTGCGACCGGTGCGATCGCCTCGAGTGCGTCGAGGTCCAGTTCTGAGATCACGTGGCTGCTCGTGTCCCCGCCGGCGACGCAGGCGCGCGTCACGCCCGATCGCTCGAGGATCTCGCGGAACATAATCCCCTGCTGGCGCCCCAGATACGATTCGAGGCTCTCCTCCGTACCGTGTTCCTCGAACGCCGCCCGCGTGGCGTCGATAGCGGGATCGTCCGGACCGCGGGCGGAGTAGAGAACGACGCTCTCGCCGTCGTCCAGTACAGCGAGGGCCTCCTCGACTGCGGCGGCCCGCGCGTCGCTCTTCTCGTCCGGGTCGACCAGACGCTCGGTGTCGATCGAAACGAGGCGGAACCCGTGTTCGTTCGCCCAGTCGATCTGCGCCGCCGTCTCTTCGGAGGCGCTACCGGACATGACGGCGATGTTGTCCGCCGGTTCCCGCTTCTCGAAGTACGTCGCGTCCCGATCGATCTCGCCGGTCTCGTCCCAGTGACTGACGAGGGCGTGATGCTCGAGGCCAGAGGAGCCGACCGCGAACAGCGGGCCCGACGCGTCGGTCGCGCGGGTCCACAGGAGGCGTCCGATCGTATCGAGGTGGTCCGTGTTCAGCGCGTCGAGGACGACGATTTCGTCCTCGCGAATCGTCTCCGTGAGTTCCGCCTCGGCGGCCTCGTAGTCGTCGAGGAACCGTTGGTCGACGCGGCCGATCGGGCGACTCGTCTGCTCTCCGAGGTGGCGCCGGAGGTCGCTCTCGTGCATCGGGGTGACCGGATGGTCGCGCATGGTCGGGTGGCGATCGATCCGGTACACCTCCCCTCCCTGTTCCGCAAAGAGGTTCGAAAACGCGACGTAGCGTCCGTGCGGGACCTCCGTTCCCTGAGACACGGGAACGAACGGCGAGTCATACACGTCTTGGGCGATGTCGATCGCGGTCCCGATGCTCCCGACCTCCGGCGAGGAATCGAACGTCGAGCAGACCTTGTAGTGGACGATCGGAGCGTCCAATTCGGCGAGCGCTTCGAAAACCGGCTGCAGTTCCGATTCCATCTCTTCCGGCGTCATCGTCCGGCTTACACCGGCGACGCCGACAGCGTCGAGGTCATCGAAGCGCTCCAGGTCCTCCGCGGTCGGGGGTGTCATGAAGAGGACGGCTCGAACGCCGTTGTCGGCCAATCCCTCTAGCGCGTCGGTCGATCCCGTGAAGTCGTCTCCGTAGAACGTCAGCAGTAGTTCGTCGTCAGTCATTGTCTCCGTAGTAGTCGATTGCCGTTCGTAGTTCTTCGTGCGTCTCTGCGTATTCTTCGAGCGGAATACCCTGCATCGCGGCCTCCCATCCTTGCTTGAGGTGAGCGACGCCCGCTCGAGGCCCGTCGGGGTGGCCGTGGATGCCCCCGCCCGCCAGGTACATGAGATCGGTGTTTCCGACGGACTCGTAGGTGTCGTGCGCCTGTCCGGCCCACTGGGCCGAGGAAAACACGGGCATCACCGTGTCGTCGTCGGACGCGATCGGCGTCTGGCACTCCGTGGCGGAAGAGACGACCGATTCGTCCGATTCCGTGAACTTGTTTCGGATGCCGCTCACGTGCAGGTGATCGACGCCGGCGAGTCGCCAGAATTTCTGCCACGCCTCGTAGCTGAAACCCAGTTGGGGACACCGGGAGAGCGCACCCCATCCGTTTCGATGCCCGTGGATCGGAAGCTCAGACTCCTCGCGGAGTTTCTGGACGCCGGCGAGACCGACGCTTCGGAGGCTCACCATGAGGCAGTTGCCGCCGGCCTCCTTCACCGCGTCGTGTCGCTCCAGCATTTCGTCGATGTCGCCGGTGACGTTACAGGCGTACATCACCGTTTTCCCGGTCTCCGCTTCGTGGCGGTGGATCGCGTCCATTACTTCCGCGATGCGGTCTTCGACTCGAGAGTAGGGCGGACTGGCGATGAGTTCGTCGTCCTTGATGAAGTCGACGCCAGCCTCGACGAGCGTCTCGACGATGTCGCCGGTCTCCTCCGGAGAGAGGCCGACGCTGGGCTTGATGATGCTTCCGATGATCGGCCGGTCCCGAACGCCGACGAGTTCGCGGGTCCCATCGATGCCGAACTGCGGTCCCGGCTGCGCGGCTGCGAACTCCTCGGGCAGGGAGAGGTCAACCAGCCGAACGCCGGACAGCTCCTTCAACACGAAGAGGTTCCCCGCGACTAACGTCATGAGATTCTGCAGCGACGTCCCGATGTTCTCGACGGGGTACGAGAGGACGACCTCCGCTCGCGTGTACGTCGGCGACTCCGCGGCGCCGGCGGGCGAAGCGGAGCCCGGAAGGGTCGGTTCGTCCACGACGTCGAGTTCGGTGATCGATTCGACCGTCGCACCGTGTCGTTCGGTGAGGCCGTCCGTTTCGGTCGAGACCTCGACGAACGTCCCGGAGGACTGCTCGTTCGCGATCGCCTCGGCCGCGTGCTCGGGTTCGTAGGGCGTTTCGATTCGGTATGTTGCGCGTATCCGTGACATGTACTCAGTTGTTAGATGGCTGATCGCTCGATCCCTGGCTCAGCGTCCGCTGGTCCGTACTTCCACCCAGGAGTCACTGCCGCTCGGACGCGCGAACGGTTTCGACGAAGCTCGAACAGCTGTCGCCGGGTTCGATTCCGAGGTCCGAGGCGACGTCGTTGACGTGGCTGAGAACGCCGCCGTCGAGGGCCGATTTCGAATCGCCGATTCGCGCCGACTCGACGTCGACGGTCGCGGCGGGAATCCCCCGTTCGTTCATCGTTCGAAGTCGGCCGATGCCGGCGTCATCTTTGCCGACGCCCGCGTCGAAGAGCGTGATTCCCGCGACGTCGGCTTGGATGTAGGAGTCGAACTCGCCGGCGAGGCGCTCGCCGTGGCTTCCGGTGACCGTGATCGCCCCCTCGTGTTCGTCGGAGATCAATCCGATCGAATCCAGGGTCCAGACCGGCACCTCGCCGTCGTCGACCCTCGCCTGGGTCATCTCGCTTCCGACGTCTTCCTGTACGGGTTCGACGCCCGCGTCGTGCATCGTCGCCGCGCACTCGAGGGCGGACTGGCCGACTTCGCAACCGCAGTCTTCGGCGACGGCGTTGACGTGGCTGATCTCGCCGCCTCGAGCCATATCCACGCCGTCGCCGATTCGCGCGCTCTGGTTGTCGATCGTCGCGGCCGGCAGACCGAGCTCCTCGAGGTAGGAGAGCGATTCGATCCCGGCGTCGTCTTTCCCCACACCGGCGTTGTTGAAGACGATCCCGGTGAGCCCGAGCTGTGCCGCGTATCGTCCCGACGAGATGCCGCCGTGGCTGCCGGCGACGATGACCGACCCTCGCGATTCCTTCGGCTGGGTGATGCTATCGACTAGTCGGATGTCTCTTGGCATCGTGGTTCATACGCCGTTCCGAAATTATAAAAATATTTGGGTAGATGAAATATTTGCTAGTTTAGCATCCCCCACCTGTGAACGTCTCGTGCGTGGAGTTACCGCGGGAAAAGTTATTTGTGACCGAGGAACGCACTCTTCGGTGTGTTCGAGCGAATCCATCACATAGCGATACTTATCGGCGGCGTCGAGAAGGAGATAGACGAGTACACGGCTGTGTTCGAGGACGACTTCGGCATGGATCGGATTCAAAAGGTCCACTTCGAGGACGACCACTGCGAGGTCGCGCTCTACTCGATCGGCGAGACCATCATCGAGTTCACGTCTCCGACCGCCGAGCGCGGGTGGCACTACGAGCACCTCCAGGAGCACGGTCCCGGCTTCTTCCACATCGCGTTCGAGGTCGACGATATCGAACGGCGCCGGGCGGAACTCGAGGTGCTGGGATACGGTTTCGTCGACGAGATCCGAGACGGGATCGACTGGAAGATCACCACGCTCGATTATCACGACACGCCGCTCCCCATGCAAATCGTCGAAGATCCGCGTCCCGTCGATGAGCGAGCGTAGCGAGCGATCTGCAGGTTCGGAACCGCTGACGCGAACTGCCACCGATTGCCGCTGACGGTGAGTAGCGCGACGGCGTGTTCTCGCGACCAGTGAACGGCCGCGTTCAGAACCGATTCAGCTTTTCCCGGCGGCTGTGACGGTCGTCAATTACACGGCTAGCCGAGCCACGATCGAGAGCCGAACGGCGGCGGAATCACCGCCGGCCGAAAAATACTGTTCTCGCCGAACCGCTTCTGCTCGAGGACGAGGCTATCGTCGGACTCCGGACACTGTTGGCGCCACCGCAGTCTCGTCAGTACCGTTCCGCGTACGGACCCGTCTTGTACTCAGCGGTGGCGCTACACAGCGTTCGTCGCGTGTGACCGGTCAACTGATCGTTAGTAGCCGCCGCCCATCGTGGTCGTGACGCCGCCGTCGACGACCATCTTCTCGCCGTTGATGAAGCTCGCGAGCGGGCTGGCGAGGTACAGCGCGGTGTCCGCCACGTCCTGTGGCTGGCCGATCCGACCGAGCGGCGTCGCTTGCTCGTGTTTCTCGGACGATTCGTTGTCGATCAGCTCGAGGTCGTCCTCCGTCATGGGCGTCTCGATCATGCTCGGGTGGATCGAGTTCACGCGAATGCCCTCGGGACCGAGTCGGTCCGCCAGCGCGTACGTCATCGATTCGACCGCGCCTTTCGACGTGGAGTACCGCACGCCGTCGCCGCGGCCGATAAACGACGTGACGCTGGACATGTTGATGATCGAGCCGCTCCGTCCCGCTTCGATCATGCTCTCGGCAGCCGCCTGAGCGCCGAAGAACACGCCTTTGACGTTGATATCCATGATCCGGTCGAAGTCCTCCTCGGTCGTCTCGAGGAACTCGTTGCTGTGCGTGATGCCGGCGTTGTTGACCATGATCGAGACGCCACCGAGCTCGTCGGCGGCGGCGATCGCTTCTCGAAGGTCCGAAACGTTGGCGACGTTGCATTCGACGTAGGCCGCTTCCTGGCCGTACTCTTGCTGAATTTTCTCGTGCGTCGGGGTACCGCCGCCGCGGGGGTCCGACTGCAGGTCGGCGACGACGACGTTCGCACCGTGCTCTGCCAGCGTCAGGCTGATCGCTCGTCCGTTACCGCTCGAGCCGCCAGTAACTACCGCTACATCATCCGCTAACCAATCGGGCATGATTCCTGTGGTAGTTGTTCACCCACCTATATAAGTGTGCCGCCGCCGCTACTGGCGGAGAAACGGTTCGGAGCACGCAACTCCGCTGCGGACGGGTACGATATTCGAGGAGAGCGATACTGGCGACCGAGCACGGACCGGCGAGTCGCGGTCGACCCGATATCTGGCACCCTGGAGCCGAGAGGATCCCGCGGAGAGCCCTCCGGGCAGCAAGTTTTTAATCGCGGGTGTCGTTTCGTGTACCTATGACGGACGATACACGGCAGTTGTTTCAGCCGGGCGAACCCGCGACGGGGAACTGGATCTCGATCGGTCATCCGGCCGTCGCTGAAATCTGTTCCGAGGGATTCGATTTCGTCGTTATCGATACGGAACACACCGACATGGGACTGGAGACGGTCGGCAATCTGCTCCGGGCAGTTCACCGCGACGCGGCGCCTATCGTCCGCGTCCCGTTGAACGACTCGGCCTGGATCAAGCGCGTCCTCGACCTCGGCGTCGCGGGGCTCATGATTCCGATGATCGAAACCGCCGAGCAGGCGGAGCGAGCCGTCGACGCGATGCGATACCCGCCGGAGGGAACCCGCGGTGTCGCGCCCGCTCGAGCGTCCGATTACGGCCGCACCTTCGAGGAGTATTTCGAAACGGCCGACGACGAGTTGGTCACGATCCTCCAGATCGAAACGGAACGTGGCGTGGAAAACGCGGCGGACATCGTCTCCGTCGACGGCGTCGACGCGGTCATCGTCGGTCACGGAGACCTCTCGGCGTCGCTCGGCGTCTTCGGTCAGTGGGAGGACGAGCGGTTCGAGTCCGCGTTGGACTCAATAGTAACGACGGCACGGAACCACGACAAGGCCGTCGGGATGTTGGCCACCGACCGCGAGAGCATCCACCGCTGGACCGATGCGGGCATCGACTTCCTGATAGCCGGCGCCGATATCGCCTACCTCTCGTCGGGTAGCGACGCGGCGCGAGCGGAGTTCGAGGACCTCGTCGATAACTGATCGAAGTCAAGTCCGGATCCTCCGGTCGCTCGGTCTGGGCGCGTTTTCGAGTGCTCTTTCTCCTCGAGCGATCGGTGCGTGACGAATTCGAGAACGCCGCGCGAGTAGGTGACTGAACCGCTGGAAGGCAAAAGAGGTGTTACGCGAGACCTAAGTAGCGAGGGACGGTGAGGACGATCGAGGGGAAGAGGATCAGCAGTACCAGGGCCCCGAGCAACGGAATGTAGTACGGGATGATCCCCTTGATGATATCCTCGATATCCAGATCGGTGACGCGTTCCAGTGCGAAGAGCACGACGCCGAACGGCGGCGAGATGAGTCCGATCATCAGGGCGACCATCATCACGATACCGAAGTGGATCGGATCGATGCCGATCTGTGGAAGTATCGGGGCGACGATCGGAACGACGATCATGATGATCGCGATGGTCTCCATGAACGTGCCGAGGATCAGGAAGAACAGGGCGAACAGGAGGAGCAGGATCGTCGGCTCCGACGAGATAGTCAGGAGCTGCTCGGTGAGAACCGTCGGCAGGCCCGAGATGGTGAGGACGAACCCGTAGATGTTTGCGAACGCGATGATGAGCGTCAGCACGGCGGTGTCCTCGAACGTGTCGCCGAGGATGGACCAGAGCTTGCTCGGATCTAAGTTTCGGTAGTAGAGCCCGCCCAGCACAACCGCGTAGATTCCGGCGACGGCGGCCGCCTCGGTCGGGGTGAACAGACCGGTCGCGATGCCGCCGATGATGATCGCCGGCGCGATGAGGCCGGGCAGCGCCCGAATGCTCGTCTCGAAGAGTTCGCGGAGGCTGAACGCCTCTACGGTCGCCGTGCCGCTCCTCAGCGCGCCGACGGTGATGAACGCCATGAGGCCGAGGCCCATCACTAGGCCGGGGAGGATCCCGGCGAGGAAGAGGGCCCCGATCGAGACCTGCGCGGTCACACCGTAGACGATGATCGGAATACTCGGCGGGATGATCGGGCCGATGGTCGAGGACGCGCCGGTGATTCCGGCCGCGGTCGGACCGTCGTACCCGCGGCTGGTCATCGCTTCGTACTCGATGGACCCGAGCCCGGCGGCGTCCGCCACTGCCGCGCCGCTCATCCCGGAGAAGATGATACTCACCACGACGTTCACGTGGCCGAGCCCGCCGGGGAGCGGACGAACGAGCGCTTCGGCGAAGTCGAAGATGTCGTCCGTCAGGCCGATCGAGTTCATCATCCGCCCCGCGAACAGGAAGAACGGAATCGCGAGCAGCGTGAAGCTGTTTAGCGAGCTGTACATCTGATTCGCGAACGTCTCGACGGTCCACGTCGGACCGACGCCGAGCAACATTACCAGCGCGGAGACTAATCCGAGTGCGAACGCGACGTGAACGCCGAACACGTACATGACTAGCAACGGCACGACGAACAGCATGGCCAGCACTAGCGGATCAGTCATCGTTGACCACCCGGACGTCCGGCTCCGTGGCTTCGCCGGTCCAGATCCGCGCCGTCTGCTCGAAGATGAACACGATGCAGAGGCCGAACACGGCGATGAGGTAGATCATCAAGTATCCGACCTTCAGCCAGCCGACCGTCGGGAGCGACTGCAACATCGTTCGCTCCAGGATGGTGAACCCGGATAGCACCACGATCGAGCACATCACGACGACCAGGACGTTCGAGAGCGTGATCATGAGGTTCCGAATCGAATCGGAGACCATCCGCAGCAGCGGTCGTACCGAGATGTGATTTTCACGTCGCATCGCGTACGGAACGCCGGTTAGCGTCATGAATACGAGCAGGTATCGAGCGACTTCAGTCGTCCAAACGCTCGGGAAACTCACCGGAACGAATCGGAAGAGTATCTGTAGCCCGACGATCACTCCCATCGTCGCCAGGGTGAGCTTCCCGAGGCCGCCCAGCAGCTGTTCTATCCTGTCCATCAGGGGACCGGCAGACATCGCGGAATTCAGGGTGACTATATCTCGTATGCTAGTCATGGTGTTCTCTATTCACGTTCATCCACGTTAGGCTAACGACTGCACGTCTTCCAGGCTCGGCTCCCAGCGGTCGCTGAAGAACGCTTCTAACTGCGGCTCCGCGGCGCTCCGGAACGCGTCTTGGTCGACATCATCACTGGAGACGACCGTTACGTCGTGCTCGTCTTGTACCATCTGGTAGAGCTCCTCCGCTTGGGACCGAGTCTCCTCGTTGCCCCACTCGATCGCTTCGTCGAGCGCCGTCTGCATCGCTTCCTGCTCGCTTTCGTCCAGACTCTGCCACCGATCCTCGTTGATCACCCAATTCTGCGTCTGGAGGAGATGATCGGTCTGCGAGAAGTGCGTTTGCACCTCGTACAGGCTGGAATCCACGAACTGTGCGATCGGTCCCTCGGAGGACGACACGACGCCCGTCTGAAGGGCCTGGTACAGTTCGTCGTACGGAACGGGCGTCGCCTGGGCGCCGATCTCTTCCCAGCTGTTGACCCACGTCTCGAACTCGGGGAGTCGCATCTTGATGCCCTCGATATCGGACGGCTCGCTCACTTCTTTGTTCGCGGTCGTTCCTCGAAGCCCGCGGAACGCCGACCCCAGGATTCGCTGGTTGGCGTCGTTTATCAGTTGATCGTTGAACCCGCCGTCGCCGTAGACGTACTCGTCCATGAGCGCCTGAAAGTGCTCCCAGTCCTCGGCGACGAACGGCGCTTCCAGGAACCCGTACTCGGTACCGTACGACTGGGTGAGCGCCGTCATCGCGACGCCGTGGCCAGCGATACTCCCGGAGGACGTGGCGCTTATGTGATCTTCCTCTCCGCCGAGGCTCACGTACTCGATGCTCAGGCTTCCGTCGGTCTCGTTCGAGACGTTCTCTCCCCATCGCTCGAGGAGTTGTACTTGCGGGTGATCTTGGTTGAACGTCGCAGCGATCTGGAAGGTGTCCCCGGACGCCCCATCGCCGATACAGCCGGCGAGAGCGCTGATACCGAGCGTTGCAGTGCCACCGATAGCTTTCAATAGCGGTCTCCGTCCTTGTTCTGCCATGGTATCCCATACTACACAAGAAGCTAATTATGCATAAAGATTGGGGGGATTACCTCGTTCTAATTCATTAGCAGGCTGATTGTACAAGCGAGTCGAACTGATCGGAGCGTATCGGGATCAGCTGCACCCCCTGCTAGCGAGGAATCAGACCTCGCATTAACGCTCGAGTGGGTAACGGAGCGTCCCCGAGTGGGTAACGAAGAGGAGCATACCATCGAATACGAGGGGTATCGATGGTCCGCTTTTCCGTGCACGCGTATAGAACGGAATAGCCAACCGGCGCTAGGAGTCACTCCCGATGAAGCGCTAGGACTCTTCGGCGAGAAACCGGCCGAATAGGTGGCGTATTGAGAGCCTCTCTAGCGACTATGACCCGAAAGAGGCCGACAGACTCGTTCGCACCATACCGGTTATTTGCCTTCGCGAGATGAGAAGCCAGACGGTGTCAGCATCGGTCAGCGACGCTCGCACATCAACCGATCTACGGGTTCACCCGAGCAGTCGATCCTGCACTCTGTCGCGATACACGCCGCGATCGGTCCCCGACCGGTGTCGAAGCGCACGAGAGATCGCTACGGACCGTACTCCGGTTCGCTCGCTAGCCCAACACGGACACGACCGGCCGGTTCGTGTTGAGAAGGATGGACTGAGCGACGCTCCCGAAGAGCATCTTCCCCGTTTGCGACCGCCGCCGGGGACCGACAACGATGTACCGCGCATCGTGGTCCTCCGCGTACTCGATGATTTCGTCCGCCGGATCCCCGATCCGTCCGATTTCCGTCGTTTCGACCGAGACGGGATGATCCTCGAGCAGGTCCGTCACTACGCCTGCAGCAACTGCGCGCAACTCCGATATCTCGACGCCCTCGTCCTTGCTGATGCCCGTGGTTTCGGCGTCGATAGCCTCTGATCGCGTCATCACGTGGATGACGTGTAGGGACTCTCCGAACTGGTCGGCTAAGGTGGCCGCCTGGTCGAGAACGGCTGGCGCTCGCTCCGAACGGTCGACTGCTGCAACGATTACCATGCTCAATTCTCACAATCCGAATTATTATAATTGTTTCTCCGCTGTGACTGCTTGAGTCCGTCTGAACGACTCACTCGGGAGGCCCGCGGTTCGCTCTCTCGAGGATTCCGAGGGTCAGTAGCTCAGTCGGAATTCGCTTCTCGCTAATCCGTTGGGGGCGGAGACGGGGATATCTACTCTCTTCACCCCTCCTCGAGGATACTTCATTGGTTTTCCCCATGATCGAAAATAGGATCTCAGTATTTTCTTTCATTGGCGGAATCCCAAGAGGGTTTCTAACCCATCTGGAGCCGCGTGGATAGAACTCTGTTTCGCATCTCGCTAAAGAGGCCGTTCGTCCCAATTTGTTCTCCCGCTAACGACGTTCAGTCGCTGTTCAGCGAATCCGGTGAGAAACGGGACGGACGAGTTCAGCGTTGCCACGCATCTCGTCCCGTGGCGAACTGAGAACAACTGGCATCGACTACGGCATACGGGCCGTTTACACCCGTACTCCTGTAATAATCCTGGCCGGCTTTCGGACAGGAGACAAGGTGGCCCGCAAACGCTATCGTTCCGATCGGTCGTTTGAGGGTCACACAGTAAGGGACAGACGCCGACGTACGGCCGGCATGTTCCCGGTTCACCTTTTCGTGCGGTGCATCCAGATGGGCTCGCAGATGAACGGAACGCGCATCGAAGATAGCAATATCGCGTCGAGGGGACGTTGGATAACCCTGCACACGATCCGTGATCCAGAACGCATTCGTGTGCCGTATTCGTCATCCGATCTCCGTGGAGTAGTTATCTTCTTCGAACACACTTGATTAGTGTGGTTTTATAAGAGTTCGCTCCATCTCTGGATCACGAACGATGAACTGGAACAGGAGGCGGGACGGTGATCGAGCGTGAGTTCCGAACCGATGCCGGTCGGTGACCCGCTCGAGGACTTCCTCCAATCGAAGTCGAAGGGCGGCGCAGACAGCGGCAACTACCGGCGGAACCTCGAGCGCTGCGTCGAGGACTTCCTCGGGTGGCTCGAAGCGGACGCGCAATCCGGCACGACGTTCGACGAGATCGACGAGCGGACGTTCCGTCGATATGCCCGCGAACTCACCACTCGCGATCTCACACCGGGGACGATCCGGACGTACTACGCGCAGGTGAGCGCGTACATCGGCTGGTGCGTTCGCGAGGGGCTCCTCGAGGCGAACTACGCGCAGCGAAACCTCGCGAAGGAGCCCCTTCCCGAGAACGACGGCCGTCGATCGGGCGATCAGCAGGCCTGGACCGACGAACACCGACTCCTGATCACGCGCCACGTCGACGAGCGCGCCCACGACGCCGCTGACGAGAAGGGGTTCGGCGCGATCAAAGCGTTCCGCGACCGAGCCCTCGTCTACATCCTCTGTTACTCCGGCGTCCGCGGCGGGGAAATCTTCGCGGATCCAAAGGACGACCGTCGGAACGGGCTCCGGTGGGGCGACGTCTCTCTCGAAGACCGGAAGATGACCGTCCTCGCAAAGAAGCAGGACTGGTCCGATCGATCGCTGACGGAGCAAGCTGTAAACCCTATGCGACGATATCGAAGATTGCTCGATCCCGCGAGCGACGAGTGGCCGGTGTTTCCGACGTTTCACCTGCCTTCGCTTTACGAAACGCTTCGGACCGAGTTGCGAGCCGAACACGGTTGGACGACGGACGAAGTCGAGACGTTCGTCGATGATCTCACGGGCCAAACCGAGGTGTTCGAAGCGCTGCGTGGCCACGACATCGCACCTCCCTCAATCAACACCGACGGCGCTCGCCGGATCATGCGCAGACTCTGTGCGGACGCGGATCTCGAACTCGAGGGAAAGCACGGGTATCTCGCTCCACACGGGGGACGTCGCGGCGCCGGGGAAGTGATGGTTCGCCAGCGCGGATTCACCGCTGCGGCTCGACTTCTGGACAACAGTGAGGAGGTCGTTCGGAAATCGTATTCGCATATCGAAGCCAAGGAGATGGCAGAAGACGCCGGCGAGGCGTTCACTGAACACGACAATTGACGTCGCAGGCCCGCGAACGCGTTCGGATTCCCACACGCTCGAGGCAGGCGATATGGAATACAGATACGGCCACCGGTCCGGCGAGACCGCGACTAGTTCGGCTTCGGTAGGACGAACAAATGGCCCGCTCTCCGATGCGACGGGAGCAGGGACGTCGCTTTCTGGCGCAGTCGCCGCCAACCTCCACCACGAGTCGGGCAAAAGAAACGCTGAATCGAGGTCACGGTGCGTCGCTTCGGACTCACTCCCGCCGGACGAACACCACCGGGCAAGGAGCCGAGAGCAGTACCTCCTGTGTCGTCGACCCGAAGATGGCTTTTCCGGCCGGCGATCGCTTGTCGCCGGCGATAACGAGGAGGTCCGCGTCAGCCGCGAGTTCGACGATGGTGTTCGCGTGCGGCCCGATGGAGGTGCTCACGTCGTACTCGAGACCCTCGGAGTCGAACCGATCGACGATGGTCCGAAACGTTCCGTGTTGATTCGCGATCCGTTCGGGAGCGATCTCGGTTTCGTCGTCCAGACCGAGACTCGTCGTGGTGTTCTCGTACTCTTCGTCCGTGAACACCTGTGCGACTTCCACGCGGGCGTTCGCCGGCTTTGCGATATCGACTACTGTCTCTGCGAGTTTCGAACCCAATCCTTCATCGCCGGGTTTACAGGCGAGAAAGACCGTTTCAAGTCCCATGTATCATTGATACAGTGAACAGGACTTAAACCTATTCCCCGCGGAAACAGGAGCGGAACGAGTGCGTCTCCGTCCGGAACGGGGAGGCGCTGGGAGCCGACGGTACGCGTCGCTGATCACGGGCACCGCCGTGACTGCGACCTGCTCGAACGGGAGGTGGACACGGAGGTCGGGCGTCCGCGTCGTCGAGGACGGTCTCGAGGCGATCCGTATCGATCTCGGCGGGGTCGCGTCCCTCCCCAATCGATCCGGCGGATGACAACCGAAACTACTCTTTACTCGGTGGGCGACGTCCGAGTATGACCACACCACTCCTCGTTCGAGCGGCGCGGGGCGAACGCACCGAACGGCCGCCGGTTTGGATGATGCGCCAGGCCGGACGGCATCTCCCGGAGTACCGGGAGATCCGAAACACGCACTCGTTCCGCGAGGCGATCGAAACGCCGGAGATCGCCGAGACGATCACGCTGCAGCCGTACGAGCGGTACGACGTCGACGGCGTCGTGATGTTCTCCGATATTCTCACGTGTCTCGAGCCGCTCGGGTTCCACTACCGCGTCGAGTCCGGCGTCGGTCCGGTCGTCGAGAACCCGGTCGACGGCCCCGACGACGTGCCGTCCACCCACCGCGACGTCGAGACGGAACTGGAGTTCGTGTCCGACCTGCTCGACCGGTTGTCCGAGTCGGTCGCCGATACGGACGCCGTTATCGGATTCGCCGGCGGTCCGTTTACGCTCGCGTCGTACGCCGTCGCCGGCGGCGTCGACCACCGGAACGGGGCGATCCGTCGGTTCCGCGCCGAACAGCCGGCCGCGTTCGAGCGCCTCCTCGAGCGGTTCGCGGACGTCGTGACGGAGTATCTTCGACTGCAGGTCGACCACGGGGCGGACGTCGTCCAGTTGTTCGACACCTACGCGAGCGTCCTCCCGCCGCAGGACTACGAGGAGTACGTGCTCCCGCTCCACCAGCGGATTCTCTCCGCGGTCGACGCGCCGACGATCCTGTTCGTCCGCGGGATGGGCGGTCGACTCGATCAGCTCCGAACGGCCGGTTCCGACGCCGTCTCGCTGGACTGGACCGTCGACATGGGGCGTGCGCGAGAGGAACTCGGGACGATTCCCGTTCAGGGCAATCTCGATCCGACGATCCTGTTCGCCGACTCCGAGACGGTCCGAAATCGGACCGCGAAGCTGATCGAGTCCGCCGGGCCGCAGGGGTACATCTGCAACCTCGGCCACGGAGTGAACAAGGAGACGCCCATCGAGTCGGTCACCGCGTTCGTCGAGACCGCGAAAAACTGGGAGTGGGACTAGACCGGTCGCTCCGAGAGCGCGAGCGGGAAACCCATTCGATCCGTGTCGTTCCATGCGAGACGCACTCCGAGAACTGCTCGGTCGAGTGCACTTCACTGCAGCTATCGTCGGGAGTTTCTCGTAACACCGACCACGATCCAACCACGTGTCCGAATCCGTCGGCGGTCCGTCCGATCGCAAAAGGACTAGTCTTCGAAGACAGAGATCGGTATCGGACGGAGTCTGAAAGCGGTTTGCGACTGGGGACGACCGCGACCACAACTAGCGATTACCGGGACGCCAGAGCGCAACGGGACTTCTACTGACACTCGCCGCTAGTAGCTACACCGTACGGCGTCCCAATGTCGAATTACCTCGACCGTACACGGCTGTATCCGTCGGTTAACTCGTTCGTGCTGAAGATGATTCAGCTCCTCGAGGAGCGTACTCTCTACAATAGGGCTATTGCGACAGTATTGTCTGCGGCGGTGGACGATGATCCATCCGCGTCCGACTACGCATCTTTCGTCTCGGTCTCGTCGGCCGACACCAGAACGACGGGGATCGAGAGGTCACGGACGAGTGCCTCGCTCGTGCTGCCTAGCAGAATCGTTTTGAACGTCGACTTGCCGCGTTCACCGAGAACGACGAGATCGATACCCTCCGCGTCGACGTAGTCCGCGATCTCTGGTTCGGGGACGCCCGTCCGGAGGCGACTGACGAACGGGACGTCCGTCGCCCGACTCTCGGCAGCGACGTCCTCGAGCACGGCTTCGCCTTCGGCGCGGAGATCCTCCTCGATCGTCGTCGGATCGACGACGCCGGTATCGTATCCGATCCGGGTTTCGATCACGTAGAGTACGTGAAGCGTCGCGTCGTACGTCTTCGCGAGGTCGATCGCGTGAACCGTGGCTTCGCGCGCACACTCGCTTCCGTCGGTCGCGAGCAAGATGTCGGAGTACATGTGCGACCGTACGTCGGATCGCCGTCCGTATAGGTCGCGGGTTCGAACGGGCCGTCTGCGAGACGATGGACGCTGGGGCCGAGACGCTGTTCGAGACCGCACGGGTGATCGCCGACGATTACGACCGCAACCGTCGTCGGCGAACCGATCCGGCACATCGTCGAGTTCGCCGAGGAGAACGACGTCGATCAGATCGTTATCAGCAGCCACGGCTGATCGGACGTCGCCGATACCGAACCCCCTTCTCGAGTCCGACGTTGCGACGGATAGCCTGCCCACCGTCTCGCCGGATCGCGTGCGACGGTAGCGGTGTCAGCGATCGATTGCGATCCGGGCAGTGCACGTCGTTCGACGGCTCTGCGTCGCGTTCCGATATCAGTTCACGAGACACTCAGATAAATCAATTCGTGTCAGACAGTAGGAATACGGTCTAGATACTTGAGGCCGTACGATGATAGTTGACTCGACGGACCACATGACCTCGTGTTCAATCACCGACGAGAACGGTATCGAGCAATGTACCTGTGAGAGAGACGCGATCATTGGACTCCTCGCGAACACCCGACGACGAGCGATCGTCTCGCTACTCGAGACGGTGGACGACGACTGGGTCCGGTTCGACCGACTGGTCGACGAGTTATCGGCCTCGGACGATAGCGTCAGCGCCGAAACGCTGGCGATCGAACTCCATCACCAGCATTTGCCACCGCTCGAGGACCAGGGAGTGATCGAGTACGACGCACACGGTGAGACGATCCGATACTACCACTGTGAACTCGTCTCAGACGTTCTCGACGTTTTCGAAACGAGTCATCCCCGCGAAGGAGAGTAACGTATTCCGGGTCGAAAAGCGTCCGTCAGGTCGAGTCCGCGGGAACGGGAACTGACACCGTCGTCGATCTCCGGAACGAGGACTACCGCGGCCCTGAGAATTGGACTGGGTCATTGCGGTGGAGCATCGCGGCTCCGATCGACCCGATCTCGAGGCGACCGGAGCGACTGCGCGGGAGATCGTTGAACTGATATGGATACTCGAGTCTGAATCATACGGTACATTTCACTTCGGGCTCCCTCGAGAGGAGCGGAATTCTTCCGCCCGTATAATCATTACATACGTATGGTTGTAATGAATACTGATAATATCCCGATATATGACGGGTGATGGATCGCTCGCATCTACCGCAGAGAAATGGATAGAAAGCGGATATGTCTCGGGATTCAATCTCGATATCTCCGAATCACGGGGTACTTCCGGACGACGCCGTAGTCGATTTCGCCGGCGCCGAGCGGGAGGTGAGTGTCACCGCGGCTCCGAGCGTCGTGGACGTGGAGGTGCGAGACGAGGTCGCCGTACTCCGAGAGAAATCGATCGACGCCCTCGTCGCCGTCTTCCATGTACGCGTGTCCGATGTCGAAACAGACGGCGGTCCCCGTTTCGTCCGCGAGATCGCCCAGCACCGAAAGCGGCAGCCCGCGCTTCTGATGGCCGACGTTCTCGACGACGAGCTCCACGCCGGCGTCGGCGGCGGCCGTTCCGATCGCGTCGAGCTGGTCGGCGAAGAGCGGTCGGAGGTCCGTATCGTGCGGATTCCGAGCCGTTCCGTGAAGCACGGCCTTCCTCGCGTCCGCTGCGCCGGCCCACTCGAGCAGCCGCGCCAGATAATCGACGATCGCGTCGTTGAGTTCGGGCACCGGCGTCGCTACGACCTGCTCGAACGGCAAGTGAACGCAGAGATCCGCGTCCGCGTCGGCGAGAATCGACTCGAGTCGGTCCGCGTCGATCTCGTTCGGATCGCTCCCTTCGCCGATCGACAGCTCCGCGAGGTCGAACCCCTCGATCGTTCGCTCCGTTCGCTCGATCGACTCGCCGAC
This sequence comes from Haloterrigena sp. KLK7, assembly GCF_037914945.1. Classification (NCBI taxonomy): domain Archaea; kingdom Methanobacteriati; phylum Methanobacteriota; class Halobacteria; order Halobacteriales; family Natrialbaceae; genus Haloterrigena; species Haloterrigena salinisoli. Next base: position 82,794 of record NZ_CP149788.1, on the reverse strand, counting down.
GGTGAGGCCAACGTCCATACGCACGCGTCCGCTGCCAGCGACATAGTAGCGCCGGACTCGGCGGGCCACAGTGAAACGTCGCCGTGCTCGCGCAAAGGTCGTCGCGACGAGTTCGACGGCGCATCGACGATCGACGGCAGCGAACCGGTACTCGTACTGGAACGGTGTTCGTCGAGACCGCGAAAACCGCGAGGATAGATCGGTTCCGTTCCCGGACGAAGACAGCGGGTAGCGAAACCGAGTCGCACTCAGCTGTTGCCGCCACCGTCTGCGAACGTCTCCGCGAGGCGGTTCGCTTCGCGAACGCGAGCGGGAACCCCCATTCGGGCCGTGTAGTTCGTCGCGAGGTGGATCCGCTCGGGGAGCTGCATCCGGTCGAGTGCGCTCCACGACGAATCGTACGCCGGAAACGCCGCCGGGAGCGTTTCGACGTGCAAGACGTCGGCCTCGGCGCCCAGTACGCGCTCGAACTCTCGAGTCGCGATCCGTCCGATTTCCGCGCCGTCTCGATCGAGAATCTCGCCGTCGTTCATGCCGCCGAGGAAGGCCGTGTAGACGCCGTCGCGGTCGAACAGGCTCGCGTTCCAGGACACGCCGAGGGTTCGGAGCGGTTCGCCGCGTCGAACCTGATACCCGAATCCGGTCGCGTCAGCGTCCGAGACGAGATGCACGAGCGCGAGCGGGTTGTAGGTGAGTTCGTCGAGCGCCGCCGCCGTCCGCGGGACGTGCTCTCGGAGCAGGTCCGCCGTCTGGCCCGCTGGCGTCGTCAGGACCACCTGGTCGAATCGCTCGACGTCGCCGTCGGCCGTCGTGACGGCGACCTCGTCCTCCGCTTCGCGTATCGATCGGACCGGCGTTTCGAACCGAATCCGGTCGTCGTGTGCGTCCGCGAGCGCCAGCGGGAGCTGCTGTAATCCGCCCTCGAACGAGGCCGGGGGCGGCGACTCGCTCGAGCCGAGGAGCCGTTTGGCGGCGGGCACGAGCAAGTTCCCCTCGCGTCGCTCGAGTTCGAAAATCGGCTCGAGCGCGTGTCGTGCGGGCATCTCGGCCGGGTCGGAGCCGAACGTCCCGCCGAGAATCGGACCGACGAGGTTGTCGTAGGCCTCCCGTCCGAACTTTCGGGTGAACACGTCCGCGACGGACTCGTCGGGCTTTGCATCCCCGGTCAACGGCTCCGCGAGAACGCGAAGCTTCGCGGGCCAGGAGAGGAGATCCGTTTCGAGAAACCCGCGCAGCGACCGCGGGACGCGCCGAAGTCGCCCGCCGCTGTAGACGTACAGCGGGAGCGAGTCGGCGGCCGCGACGAGGTCGCCCCGCAGCTCGACCGCGTCGACCAATTCCGCGATCGGCTCGGTGAGTCGCAGGCGCTGGGGTCCGACCTCGACGACGCGGCCATCGACGACTCGGGAGTCGATGACACCGCCTGGGTCGGCGGCGGCTTCGTAGGTGACGCTGTCGACGCCTCGTTCGGCGAGCGAATGCGTGAGCGTGAGCCCCGTAATTCCCGCTCCGACGATTCCGATACGCATCCTGCGAGTCACTCGTCCCGCGCTGCCGACTCGTTCCGTCGGGCGTTGAGGCACATCGCGGTCGGACTGTCCCGGCACGTACACGACTGGAACCCGTAGTACTCCGGATCGAAGTCGGCGACGAAGGGCTCGACGAGGTCGGCCAGGAGTTCGATGAAGCGGGAGTCGTCGTAGGGAACCGGCACCCGGAAGAACTCCGTTCCCTGCGCTTCGGCCTCCTCGCGGAGTTCGATATCGAGTTCGGAGAGCGTCTCGCTCTGTTCGTGCATGAAGCTGACGGGGTCGACGACGATGCGTTCGGCGTCGAGGTCCTCGACGACGGACTCGACGTCGGGCTCCGTCCACTCGACGTCGCGGTTCTCGTGGTTCTGGTAGCCGAGTTCGTAGCCGGGTGAGCCGAGCATTCGACCGATGATTTCCGTGTATTCCTCGACGTACTGCGCGTACCGGCTTCCCTCCTCGAGATAGTACTTCGGTGTGCCGTGGGCCGAGAACACGAGTCGGGTGTCGCTGCCCAGTTCGAGGCCGTAGCGCTCGAGCGCGTCGCGGATCGCGTCGGCGCGCACTCGCAGGTACGCCGAGTGCGTGTGCCAGCCCGTGATCTCGTGGTAGTCCGGGTCCCAGCCCTGGTCGTCGACGGCCGCAGAGAGGTCCTCGAGGGCCTGAACCGTCGTCGACGGGCCACAGAGGGGATAGAGCGGGAGTCCGATGAGCTGCGACACGCCGTCGTCGAACGCGGCCGCTGCCGCGTCCTCCACGAAGGGCTCGGTGAACTGGAACCCGTTGTACGTCGTCACGTCGTAGCCGCGGTTCGCGAGTTCGGACTCGAGCAGTCGGGCCTGCTTCTCGGCGTGAGCGTTTAACGGCGAGCCGCCGATCGCTTCGTACTCTTCGATCAACGCGGGGACGCGACGCTCTGCCAGTTCGTGGGCCCGTTCGCGGGCGGCGTCCGGCGTGGTGTCTCCTTCGATCTCCATGTTCGCGAGGAAGATCCGCTCGAGATAGTCCACGACGGCATCCCGTGCCGGTTCCGATGGTTCGCCGAAATTGAGGACAGCGATCCCAGTTGCCATAGTCGGATAGGGGTACCCAGTCGATTCAAAGGTACCGATCCGGTCCCAGTCGATGGGAATTGACAGCTACCGTTTCGGTTTCAGCTTCCATTGCATTCCCGAACCAGACCGTACTCTCCGTATCGCATGGAGTGTGATAACGAAGTTCAAATTTTATCACACACATCTGCAGTTAGTGTATCGGAGTGAGGATGAGTCCTACGCTGACAAGTATGTTTCCAGTAGTATAGAGTGACTATGCGATACCGTCTCGGTTCTCTCTCCGAGAACCTCCATCCACGTGTAAACAGACTTCACCCTTCGCGACTGAATAGCCGAGAACCGTCGAGTGCGCAGCCACGTTGAATACGACTGTATAGGGTGGAATATACCGTTTCAGGCCAGCAGTAGTAGATAGCCACAGACCGCGTCGAGTGAGAGTACGGCGTCGTTGATCGCAACGTGATTCGATCGACACTCGACGGCAGTAGCACGAGTTTCCATACCGCATTGCGTATATCAGGTATTCCGCCTGTTACCACAGCTATCAGACATAGAGATAGTCGTACTGGATAACAGCGCATGGAGTTGCCCGTCGATTCGAACTTCTCGAGGGGGACTCCAGCGACGTCGCTGGTACCATTGCTGCGACCACTGTAGCCGCGTTCGATCCGCGACGGTCTCGAGTGACTGAACACGATTCGGAAGGCGGGAGACTACGAGACGGGGAACTAAGAGAAGCGTCTTAGTTATTAATTTGAGCTAGTAATACCTCACGTAGGGCTAATAGTTACTATTTTAGTGTAGCAGTTTAATAATCCATGTGTGCCATCGAACACGAAACCGATTCCGGTGACGGTTCTGAGCGGGAGCCTCGGCGCGGGGAAAACGACGACGCTCAACCGCGTTTTGAACGCCAACAGGGAGCTGAATACCGCCGTCGTCGTCAACGATATGGGCGAAGTCAACGTCGACGCCGAACTCGTCGAGCGCGAGTCGGACCTCTCACAGAACGAGGAGGACATCATCGAACTCTCGAACGGTTGTATCTGCTGTCGTCTCCGCGGCGACATGCTCGAGGAGGTCGGTCGACTGGCGGAGACCCGAGACTTCGATTACCTGCTCGTCGAATCGTCCGGGATCAGCGAACCGATCCCGGTCGCGCAGACGTTCGCTCGAGGGTTCGAAGACGCGTCGTTCGATCCGACCGGCGTCTACGAACTCGATACGATGGTCAGCGTCGTCGACGCCTACGGCTTCTGGCAGGGGTTCGATTCGGGGCAGGCGCTCACCGACGCCGCCGTCGAGCCGCAGGGGAACCGGGTTCCGGAGGCGGCCCTGATGGACCAGATCGAGTTCTGTGACGTCCTCCTGTTGAACAAGTGCGATCTCGTTCCCGACGAGGCCCTCGACGAAATGGAGGCCGTGCTCCGCGCGCTCCAGCCGCGTGCGGATATCATCCGAACGGAGCACGGAAACGTCGATCCGGACGAGATCCTGAACACGGGTCGATTCGACTTCCAGCGCGCGAGTCAGTCGGCCGGCTGGAAACGCGAACTCCAGGGCGGACACCATCACGACGCCGCCGCTGTCGAACACGGCGTCGAATCGTTCGTCTTCGAGGCCGACAGACCGTTTCACCCGGAACGGATCTCCCACCTGCTCGCCGACCTCCCGGACGGCGTCATCCGTGCGAAGGGGTTCTTCTGGTCGGCCGGGCGAGAGGACGTCGCGATGGGGATGGACAAGGCCGGACAGTCAGTCCGGGCCGGCCCGAGCGGGACGTGGATCGCGACGCTCCCGGAAGCCGAACGGGAGCAGTACTTCGCCGCACGACCCGGTATCGAGGACGACTGGGACGAGGAGTGGGGCGACCGCGGGACCGAACTCGTGTTCATCGGCCGCGAGTTCGACGAGGCGGGCCTCATCGATCGGCTCGAGGACTGCCTCCTGACCGACGGGGAGATGGACGACGATTGGAGTCAGTACCCGGATCCCTTCGGTGTCGACGAACAGCGCGAACTGGCGCTCGCCGACGACTGAAATGGGCGACGAACCGCTTCCGGTCACCGTCCCGAGCGGCGGGCTCGGGGCCGGCGAGACGACGAGAACGATCGTGAGTGGGACGCGTACGAGAATCCGTTACGGCCGTCCTTGACTCGATCGAAGGGCTGCCTCGAGTCGCGTCGCTGTTCACGATTTCTTCGAGACTAGTCCGCCGTTCGACTGCCGTCTGATCCAGACGGTACTCGAGCGCGTTCCGCGATGCATTCGATGGGAGCGGTTCTGAGAAGCGTGACCGCGGGACTGCGCTCGTTCGCTGTCGCTCGGTATCGGATCGCATGGTATGACTGCGGCCCATATTATTAAACCCTATACTCTAAATCACAATTCTTATTATCTACTCCGATAGCTCTAGCAATACATGGCACGACAGAGCCGTCGACGATTCATCGAGTTGGGGTTCGGAGCCGCCGCAGTCGGGACGATCGCGGGGTGTGTGTCGGAGTCGACCGAGAACGCGGGGACGGTGGCTCAATCCTCGTTTTTCGTCTTCGGTGACTTCGCGAGCGCGGTCGCGGGCGACACCGCGACGGCGGAGACGCTGGTCCCCGTCGGCAAGCACGGCCACGGCTGGGAACCGGGGCCGCGGATCCAGGGAACGATCCTCGAGTCAGATCTCTTCGTCCGCGTGGCCGAGGGCTTCCAGCCCTGGGCCGACGACCTCGCGGAGAGCCTCGAGGACGACGACGCCGACGTTCGGCTCGTCAGCGCCGGCGCGAGCGTCGACCGCCTCGACGCCGGCCGGGATGACGGCGAGACGGACGAGCACGACGAACGCAATCACGAGGAGCATGCCGGTCACGACCACGAGAACGAACAGGGGGGCAACGAGAGCCGCGATCACGACCACGAGGAAGCGCACGCCGACGACGGAGGTGACCACGACCACGATCACGCCGGCGCCGATCCGCACTTCTGGCTCGATCCGACGCGCGCGATGACGGCCGTCGAGGCCATCCGCGACGGGTTCGTCGCCGTCGACGAGTCCAACGAGGACGCGTACGTCGACAACGCCGACGAGTACCGCGCCAGACTCGAGGAACTCGACGAGACGTTCCGGTCGACGCTCGCGGACGCGTCCACGGACGTCGTGCTCGTCGCCGGCCACGACGCGTACCGGTATCTCGGTCACCGCTATGACTTCGAGGTCGAGACGTTGACTGGGCTGGCACCCGACAGCCGGCCGACCCCGGCGGATATCGAGCGAGCACAAGAGATCATCGCGGAGCACGACCTCGAGTACGTCTGCGTCGACCCGCTGGAATCGCAGACGGCGGCCGAGCAACTCGTCGAGGAGACGGACGCGACGGATATCCTCCCGCTGACGCCGATTCCTGGCCAGACGCAGGCGTGGGCCGACGAGGACTGGGGGTACGTCGAGATCATGGAGAACGTCAACCTCGAGACGCTGACGGAGGCGCTCGACGCGAGATGAGCGATCAGACATCGACCGACCCCGAACCCGAGTGGTCCGGCTCGGCGGAACCGGGAGCGCCCGGTCCGTCTCGCTCCGAACTGCTGTCGGTCGTCGTCGGTCCCGCCGAGCGGCCGGTCTGTACGATCTATCCGCCGGACGTGGCCGCCCCCTACCGGACGACGACCTGGATAACGGCCCACGGGGACGCGTTCGTCGACCCGGAGGCGATGCGATGACGACCGCATCGACGACGGAACGAGACGCGACGGCGCCGGTCGTCAGCGTCGACGGCGTCACGTTCGGATACGGCGAGCGACCGGTCCTCGAGGACGTCTCGATCGACGTCGAACCGGGGTCATTTCTCGGACTGGTCGGGCCCAACGGGAGCGGCAAGAGCACGCTCATCGATCTGCTGCTCGGCCTCGAGCGCCCGGACGCGGGATCGGTGCGGCTCTTCGGCGAGCGCGCACACGAGTTCGACGCGGGCGAGCGGATCGGATACGTCGCACAGAACGCCACCGAGACGGCCCGGGACGTGCCGATAACGGTTCGCGAGGTCGTCGCGATGGGCCGGTACCCACACCGGCTCGTCGGTCGGTTCTCGAAGGCGGATCGCCGGGCGATCGACGAGGCGATAACGCGTGTCGGAATCGCGGACCTCGCGTCGCGTCGCATCGGCCGGCTCTCCGGCGGACAGCGACAGCGCGTGTTCATCGCCCGCGCGCTGGCCTCCGAGGCGGACCTCCTGATACTCGACGAACCGACCGTCGGCGTGGACGCGGAGTCGCGGGAGGCGTTCTACACGCTCCTCAGTGACCTGAACGCGTCCGGGCTGACGATCGTCCTCGTCGAACACGATATCGGCGTCGTCACGACGTACGCGACCGAGATCGCGTGTCTCAACCGCCGGCTGTACTTCGACGGCGACCCGACAGAGTTCGTCGCGACCGACGCCCTCTCGGAAGCGTACGGGACCGACCAGCACGTCGTCCACCACGATCACTGACTATGAGCGCACGAACTCTCTCCGTTCCCGAAGCGACGACAGAGAGCGCGGCGACGGTCGCGTGGCTCCTCGGCGTCGCGTTCGATCTCTTCGAGTGGCTCCTCGAGAACGTCTACGGCGCGGCGATGGACGGCCTCGCCGACCTCCTCGGCGCGTCGATGCTCAGTTACCCCTACATGCAGCGGGCGTACCTCGGTGCCGTGTGCATCGCCGTTATCGGGCCGCTCGTCGGGACGTTCCTCGTGCATCGGGAGCTCGCGATGATCGGCGACACGCTCGCCCACACCGCCTTCGCGGGCGTCGCCGTCGGGCTGTTCGTCAACGCGACGTTCTCGCTGTCGCTGTCGCCGCTGCTCACCGCCTTCGCGGTGGCAGTCGTCACGGCCCTGCTCGTCGAGTTGTTAATCGAGCGCGCCGGCGCGGACAGCGATACGTCGCTGGCGATCGTGCTGACCGGCGGCTTCGCGATGGGGAGCATTCTCATCACGGCGACGGACGGCGGGATCGCCGTCGGGATCGACGCCTACCTGTTCGGGAGTCTGGCGACCGTCTCGAAGGCGGACGTCGGACTGCTCGTCCTCATGTGCCTGCTCGTCGGCGGCGCCGTCTCGCTGGCGTACCGGCCGCTGTTGTACGTCACGTTCGACGCGACGGCCGCTCAAGCGGCGCGAATGGGCGTCCGGCGCTACAAACGCCTCACGGTCGTTCTCACGGCGTTCGTCGTCGTCAGCGCGATGCAGATCATGGGCGTCATCCTGGTCGTGGCGATGCTCGTCGTGCCGGTCGCGACCGCGGCGCTCGTCGCCCGGAGCTTCAAGCGGTCGATCCTCCTCGCGATACTCGCCGCCGAGTTCGCGGCGGTCGTCGGCGTGACGATCTCGTACGCCTACGCCATCGCCGCCGGCGGCTCGATCGTCGTCGCGGCGATCGGCGTCTACGTCGCCGCGTTGGGCTTCCGAAAATTGACGCTAGACTGGTCCGTTCCGATGCTCTCGAGACGGAGCCGCGATCGCACCGAACGGTCCAGAACAGGTATCGAAGCAGACGGTGGTGAAGAGGAGTGACCGAGGGGATCGCCCGCCGTCGACGACGGAGACGCACGTTCGGGCAGCCTGATCGATACCGAACCGGCCTCCCCCGAGTCGCCGAGACGAGTAGCGCGGTCGCAGCGAAACCTGCATCTTTACAACCAAACCTTCAGTACTTCAAACAAAGTTGTATGAACGCACCGCTCGATATCGACCGGACGACGGGTGACGGGTCCCGCTCCGGGTCGTCCTGGGTCGACCGTGTCGAGAGATGGGACGGTCCCCGGAGTCGGCCGTCCCGCCGACCGGTGTGCCGGTCGAGCGCGAGGGTATCGCCGGTGCAGCGACCGCATCGATCGCTCGAGAGCGAACGCGCGAGTGCGACGACCCGTTCGCCCCTGGCACCGAAATGATCCGCTCCCTCCTCGCTCGACTCGGCTCCCTGTCGGTCGTGATGGTCGGCGTCTCGCTGATCACGTACGGATTCGTGTTCCTCACGCCGGGGGACCCGGCGTACACGATCCTCCGAGAGCGACGGCAGAGCCCACCGTCGGCGTCCGAAGTTGCGGCCTTCCGCGCCGAACACGGACTGGACGACCCCTTTCACGTCCAGTACGTCTCGTGGCTCACCGACGCGGTACAGGGGGATCTCGGGACCTCGTACTACCAGTCCGAACCCGTGACCTCGCTGGTGCTCGCACGGCTGCCGAACACGCTCGAGCTCGCGCTGGCGGCGACGGCCGTCTCGGTGCTGATCGCCGTTCCGGTGGGCGTGATGAGCGCCGTCCACCGGGACACGTGGATCGATCGGACCGGACAGATCGCCGCGCTGATCGGCGTCTCGATGCCGAACTTCTGGCTCGGGTACCTGCTGTTGCTCGTCTGCTCGCTGTGGCTCGGCCTGACGCCCGTCGGCGGCGCGGGGACCCTCGGTCATCTCGTGTTGCCCGCGATCACGCTCGGCACCGGGATGGCCGCGATCGTCACGCGGCTCGTCCGGACGTCGATGCTCGAGGTCCTCGAGGCCGAGTACGTCGATACCGCGCGGTCGAAGGGCGTCCGCGAGCGGCTCGTGGTGTACAAGCACGCGCTCCGGAACGCCCTCGTCCCGGTCGTGACGATCGTCGGACTCCAGTTCGGGACCGTGATCAACGGCGCCGTGATCGTCGAAGCCGTCTTCCAGCGCCCCGGACTGGGGACCCTGCTCGTCGACGCCGTCTTCGCCAGGGACTACCCGGTCGTGCAGGGCGTCGTGCTGGTGACGGCGGCCGTGTTCGTCGTAACCAACCAGCTCGTCGACCTCGCGTACGTCGCGCTCGACCCGCGCATCGACCGCGGGCGCGGAGGTGAGCAACCGTGAGCGATCGGACCACCGGTTCGAGTCCCTCGAGCACGGATCCGGCCGGCTTCCTCGAGCGGGGGCGGCGGCTCCTCCCGCGGACGAACGCCCAGATTCGGCTGGGCGGCGCCCTCGTGGGGCTGCTCGCGGCCGTCGCCCTCGTCGGTCCAGTGGTGTCGCCGTACGATCCGACGGCGCAAGCGCTCGAGGCCCGGCTTCAGGGGCCGTCGATCGCACATCCGCTCGGTACCGACGCGCTCGGCCGCGACGTGGCGACCCGACTCGCCTACGGGGCTCGCATCTCGCTCGCGCTGGCGCTCGGGGCGACGGCCGTTCGCCTCGCGATCGGGACGGCGATCGGCCTGCTCGCCGCGACGGGCGGACGCGTCGTCGACGCCGCCCTGATGCGACTCGTCGACGTCCAGCTCGCGTTCCCCGGGCTCGTGCTCGCGCTCGTGGTCGCGGGCGTCCTCGGGCCGAGCCTGCGAAACGTCGTCGTCGCGCTCTCGATCGTCGGCTGGGCGTCGTACGCGCGGGTCGTTCGAGGGAGCGCCCTCTCGATCACGGAGCGACCGTTCGTGCAGTCCGCGAGACTCTACGGGACGCCGCGGCGCCGGCTCGTCCGCCGGCACCTGCTGCCACACGTCGCGAGCCCGGTGGCGGTCCTCGCGACGCTCAACCTCGGGACCGTCGTGCTGGCGGCCGCCGGGCTCTCCTACCTCGGTCTGGGCGCCCAGCCCCCGACGGCCGAGTGGGGCTCGATGATCGCCGACGGACGGAGTTACCTGCGATCGGCGCCGTGGCTCGTCACCGCGCCCGGCGTCGCGATCATGCTGACCGTCGTCGGCTTCAACCTGCTCGGCGACGGGCTGCGAGACGTGCTGGATCCCGACCACCTCGACGACCGCCGACGGAGGCGGACCTGACTATGACCGACCCACTCGAGATCGAGAACCTCCACGTCCGATTCCGGACCTGTTCCGAAACGGTCCACGCGGTCAGCGGCGCATCGTTCGAAATCGCACCCGGCGAAGTCGTCGGGCTGGTCGGCGAGAGCGGCTGCGGGAAGTCGGCCACCGCGCGATCGATCGTTCGCCTCGAGTCGCCGGGCGAGATCACCGACGGCAGCATTCGCTACGGCGACCGGGAGCTGACGACGGCCGACGATCGGACGCTCCGGCGGCTCCGCGGACGGGAGCTCGCAATGGTCTTTCAGGATCCCTCGACGACGCTGAACCCGGTGTACCCGGTCGGCGAACAGATCGCCGAGGCGCTGCGGGTCCACCGCGACCCGGACCGGCAACCGTTCCTCAGGGAGCTCGCGCTCGGGACGAGCTCCCGGCTCCGATCGACGGAGCTCCGGTCGGACGTCCTCGAGCTCATGGAGACCGTCGGCATCCCCCGTCCGAGCGAACGGATCGACGCCTATCCGCACCAGTTCAGCGGCGGCATGCGCCAGCGGGCGATGCTCGCGATCGCGCTCGCCCGCCGGCCGTCGGTGTTGATCGCCGACGAGCCGACGACCGCCCTGGACGCGACGACGCAGGCGGCCGTCCTCGAGCGGCTGGCCGAACTCAACGAGACGCGCGAAATGGGCATGCTGGTAATCAGTCACGACTTCGACGTCGTCTCAGCGCTGTGCGATCGGGTCGTCGTCATGTACGACGGCGTCGTCGTCGAGCGAGGGCCGGTCGACGAGCTCCGATCGAACCCCGCGCATCCGTACACGAAGGCGTTGCTCGAGTGCCTCCCGAGCCGCGCGGACCCCGGATCGCGGCTCCCCACGATCGAAGGGGTGCCGTCGGACGGTACCGCGCCGTCAGCGGGCTGTGCGTTCGCCGATCGCTGTCCGTTCGCGGTCGACGACTGTCGCGAGCGGGATCCGCCCGTCGTCTCGGTCGGCCCGGATCGAACGGTTCGATGCGGCGTGCCCGAAGCCCGCGACGCGTCGCTCGAGGCGACGGACGCTCGGCGAACGGTCGGGGAGACGGAGACCGGTGGGTCGACCGAATCGAACGCCTCGGACGCTTCGAACGCACCGCACGAACCGAACGCGCCGGACGAGTCAGACACGCCCGCAGCAGTGGCCGTCGACGGCGGGACGGCCGCCTCCCCCGCGACCGCGACGGGCGACTCGCGAGCGGTCGACGAGCCGGGAGCCGCTCCGTCGCTCGAGCCAGACGACTCGAGTCCGGACGACGAATCGAGGCGGACGAACGAGCCGATCGTCGAACTCGAGTCGGTCGCGAAGTCGTTCCGCCGTTCGGACGCGCTCGTCGACCGACTCCTCGGCACCGACGATCGGATTCCGGCCGTCAGGGGCGTCTCGCTCGAGCTTCGCCCCGGAGAGACCGTCGGCCTGGTCGGCGAGAGCGGCTGCGGCAAGTCGACGCTCGCGCGGCTGATCGCGGGCCTCGAGGTGCCCGACGAGGGGACCGTCAGTCTTCACGGCCGGCGGGTCGGCGGCGTCGACGAGCGGACGAGCGCGCAACTGGCCGAGATCGGCGTCGTGTTTCAGCATCCAGGCGCGAGCTTGAATCCGAAGCGGACGGTGGCCCAGTCGATCGCCGAACCGCTACTCGAGGCGGGATGGTCGAAGTCGCGGCGGACCGACCGCGTCGCGGAACTGCTCGCGTTGGTCGGGCTCCCGCCCGAGTGTGGAGACCGGTATCCGAATCAACTATCGGGCGGGCAGCGCCAGCGCGTCGCGATCGCGCGAGCGATCGCGCTGGACCCGTCCGTGCTCGTGGTGGACGAGCCGACGGCCGCGCTCGACGTCTCGACCCAGGCGACGATACTGAACCTGCTCGCCGACGTGCGAGACGAGCTCGGGCTCGCGACGCTGTTCGTCTCGCACGACCTCGAGGTCGTCCGCCACGTCGCGGATCGGGTCGCCGTGATGTACTGCGGGCGGCTCGTCGAGACCGGCCCCGCTCGCTCGACGCTCTCGACGCCGACGCATCCGTATACGAGTGCGCTGCTGGACGCGGTCCCGGACGATCGCGGGATACGGAACGACGGGACGGACGCGGACCGACGCGACGAAACGCTCGCCGGTGAGCCGCCGAGCCCCGCCGAGCCGCCGTCGGGCTGTGCCTTCCACCCGCGCTGTCCGCTCGCCACCGAGGACTGTTCGCGAGTCGAGCCGTCGCTGGAGCCCGCCGACGACACCGATTCACGGTCGCGCTGTCTGTACGCGGACGAGCTGGCAGCCGACGCGGATCGGTCGCGGTCGACCGGTGAGCGACGAGACGCCGACTCGAGCACGGCCGACACCGCCGAGGAATCGCGCTCTGAGACCACCGAGGACACCGACGACCTTCCAGAACGATGACACGCGACGGTCACCGCACGATGGATCGCCGAACCGCGCTGCAAACGACGCTCGGAGCCGCGACGCTCGCCGTCGCCGGCTGTCTCTCGAGCGACGCCGATACCGCCGAATTCAGAATCGGCAGCCCGTGGAAACCGACCCGGGATCCCCTCGACGGCGGGAGCATCCTTCGACGGCTCGGAATCACGGAGGCGCTGCTGGGCGTCGATCACGACGCCGAGCCGGCCCCCGAACTGGCGACCGAGTGGGAGCGACTCGACGATCGGCGGTGGGAGTTCCGGCTCCGGGAGGACGTCACGTTTCACGACGACACCGACGTCGACGCGGCGGCCGTCGTCGACTCGCTGCGCCGGACCGCCGACGCGACCGCGTTCGCGGACGTTCCGATCGAAACCATCGAGGCGGTCGACGAGACCACTGTCGCCGTGACGACGTCGACGCCGTTCGCTCCGTTGCCGGCACATCTCTCGCGCAACGAAGCGGTGATCCTCAGTCCCGACGCCGTCGACGCGGACGGGTCGGTCGCCGACCTGTACGCCACCGGCCCGTTCGCCGTCGACTCGCTGGATCCCGAGACCGAGGTTCGAACCGTCCGCAACGACGACTACTACGGGCAGTCGCCCGCCCTCGAGTCCGTCCGCTACGAGGTCGTCGCCGACGATCAGACGCGTCGGATGAAACTCGAGAGCGGCGAGCTCGAGATGGCGCGGATCCTCCCCCACGAGACGGTCGACTCGCTCGAGTCGACCGACGGAATCGACGTCTACACGCCGGCGGTGCCGCGGATACGGTTCCTCACGTTCGATACCGACTCGGAACCGTTCGACGACGACCGCGTTCGACGGGCGGTCTCCCTCGCGATCGATCGCGGCGAGATCGCCGAGTCGCTCCTCGACGGCGTCAGCGATCCCGCCGTCAGTCCGTTTTCGCCGTCGATCACGGCGTGGGCGAATCCGGATCTCGAGCCGAATCCGTACGACCCGGACCGGGCCCGGGAGCTGCTCGCCGAGGCCGGCTGGACTGGCGGCGCCGACGGGCCGCGAACCCGCGACGGGACGTCCCTCTCCGTCGAGTGTCTCACCTACGACGCCAGGAGCCTCCCGCTCATCGCCGAAGTGATGCAGGACCACCTCGCCGCCGTCGGGATCGAGTTCGACGTGACGGTCCTCGAGTACAGTGCGATGGTCGACCGAGCCGGCCGGGGCTCGTTCGACGCGTACTTCACGTCGTGGGGGACCCTCTGGTACCCCGATCCCGACCGGCTCACGCAGCTGGTCCACTCGACGGCGGCGTCGCTACACCACGGGTACGAGAACGACCGCGTCGATGCGCTGCTCGAGGAGGCGCGGGAACTCGAGGACACCGAGGCGCGGCGGGAGCGATATCACGAGGTCCAGTCGATCATCGCGGACGAAGTGCCGATCGCGGTGATAACGAACTACACGAACGTCATCGCGACCGCGACTGCCGTCCGCGGCTACGAGCCCCATCCGACGGAGTCGGCGTACGGGCTCGAGTCGGTCTCCCTGAACGGCGAGTGACTCGAGGGATCGACCGCGGTCTCGGCGGCCGTCGTTACTCGGGAACGTCGATGCCCACGATATACAGGTCCTGCTCCGGCTCCTCCCCCCAGAGGACCGGCTCCGTCAGCGATTCGTGTTCGATCTCCTCGAGGCCGTGGTCCGCGACGAAATCGACCAGCGCCTCGGGCGGGCGACCGTGATACAGCGGCAGGTCGTCGTGGATCTCGCGGTACTCCTCCCACGGCTGGGGGAAGTCCCAGTAGCCCTCGACGAGGACGATGCGCCCGCCGGGTCGGACGACTCGGCGCCACTCCCGCAGCGCGTTCGAGGGGTTCGGCAGCGTCCAGATGAGATGGCGCGCCGTCACCACGTCGTAGGCGTTATCGGGCACCGCTACCGCCTCGGCGTCCCCGGTGCGGAACTCGATCGAGCGGTCCGCCTCCCGCGCCTTCGCTCGAGCGCGCTCGAGCATTCGGGGCGACAGGTCGACGCCCGTGACGTCGTGCCCCAGTTCCGCCAGCAGCAGCGAGACCGTGCCCGTTCCACAGCCGAGGTCGAGCACGCGTCGCGACGGCTCGCCGGTCCAGGTCCGGAGCACCGACAGCCACGCCTCGCGCTGCTCGGCGTCGTGGACGCCCGAGATTCCGTCGTCGTCGTAGGCGTCGGCGCGCCCGTTCCAGTAGCGCTGGACGACGTCCTTGACGTCCTCGTCGGACTGCTCTGAGTGCGTCACGAGCGACCACCGCGGCGTACGCATCGCTTCGATACCGAGAATCGAGAACCGAGTGATCTTCGCCGGGGCATACGCCACGAACTGGCGAGCCGTGAGATATCAAGATTTCGCGTTTTCGATCGCCGTTCGTACGCTCGAGCGACCGTCTCCGATCGAAGATGTCTCGTCGAGAGACGGCGGGGAAGGAAATAGATCTCGTGGAGGTTTTTTGACTATTCCCGGAGTGGTATAAATACGATGAGTAACACGGTGGAGGCGGACGATCGGGGACGAATCGTCATCCCCAACGAGATCCGGGAGAAACACGGCGATCGCTACCGTGTCGTCGAACTCGAGGACAGGGTCGAACTGATTCCACTCAAAGATGACCCGATCGAAGGGCTCCGTGACGCTGTCGGTGACGCCTTCGACGACAAATCTGTCGAGCAGATCAAACGAGAGTCGCGTGAGGCCGCTCGAGAAGACGCCATAGACGAAGTGACCGAGTAACTATCGGTGATCTACGTCGATACGGACTTCGTTATCGCACTAGTGAAAGACGACGAATGGCTCCAGAACCGTGCCGCCGAGATCGCGATAGAAGAACACGAGTCCGAGTGACCGATCTAACGGAGACACGATCACTGGGAGAGTCTCCCGAGTACGTCGTTTCCCGGTCGGAAACCGAGGAGAGTGCTCCTCGTCAGTACGGGCCGGACGTTACTTCTTCGTTCGTGACTCCGACCCGTCCGTCGGTTGCCCGCCGTCGCTGGCCGTAGGCGCGGGCGAACTACTCGGCGCGTCGAACGAGACGTCCGGGCCGAAGTACTTCGTCCAGACCACGAGCAGACTCGGGAGGACGAGCACGCTCGCGAGGAACGCGTAGACGATCGTCATCCCGGTGATGATCCCGAACTGCTGGAGCGGCGGGAGGATGGCGAAGGCGAGCACGCCGAAGCCACCGACGGTCGTCGCGGCACTGCCGAGCAGCGCGCCGCCGGTGCCGGTGACCGTCCGGGACATCGCCTCCCAGACCGACCCGGTCCGTTCCAGCTCGAGGCTGTAGCGCTCGCTCATGTGGATGCTGTAGGCGACGCCGAGCCCGACGGTGAGGCTCGTGATCATCCCCGTCATGACGTTGAACGGGATCTCGAGCAGGTACATCGTCCCGAGGATCCACGAGACACTGAACACGACCGGGAGCAGCGTCACCGCACCGAGGGTCGCGCTTCCCTTGGTAAGCCGGTAGGCGACCATCAGGAAGGCGAAGACGGCCACGAGGGTGATCAGCAGGCTCTCGATGACCGTGTCCATCAGCTGCTCCTGAACGATGTCGAACAGGATCGTCTGACCGGTCGCGGTGGCCTCGAGGCCGTTCCCGTCGATCCCGTCCGCGATGGATCGCATCTCGGTCGTGACGTCGCTCATGGCCGCGGTGCCGCTCGTCGAAACGACCATTCGAACGGCCTCGTAGTCGCCATCCTCCGTCTGGTGGATGACCGCTCCCGCTTCATTGGGGGCGGTTTCGAACAGTTCGTCGTACACCTGTTCGACGTTCCGATCGGGCACGCCGTCGCCGTCGGTATCGGCCGCGGTGAACGTCGCGTTGAACGACTCGTTCCGGTCGGCGACCTGCCGCATCGTCCGGAGGGGACTCTGGACGTCGGCCTCGCCGCTCGAGAGGGTGACGGCGACGTCGCTGGCGGCCGTCTCGTTCTCGGCCGCCTCGAGCCGCTGTAACGTCTCCGGATCGGTCACGTTCCCCTCGACGAGGATCTGCGCCTGGGAGTCCTCCCGAACGAAGTGCTGGTTGACGAACTCGAGGTTCTCCTTCATCGAGTAGTCGCCCGGCTTGAACGGTTCGGGGAGGTCGTTCGTCCACTCCGGCGGGTCCTCGGCGATGAAGTCCTCCTGATTGAAGCTGGTGTCGACCTGCGTCGCGCCGTACGCTCCGCCAGCGCTCACGAGGACGGCGACGAGGATGATGACGAGCGGCATCCGTCGCGCCGCCGTCGAACCGGTGGAGAGGAGCTGGCTGAACCGGCCACCGCCAGTCCCGAACGCGCGCTTCTTCCGATCGTATCCGTGGTTCTCGAGGAAGCCGTCGAGTTCGACTTTCAGCGCCGGCACCAGAACGGCGAACACGAGTAGGGCGACCGTGATCCCGACCGCGCTCACGATGCCGAAGTCCTGAATCGGTGGCACCGGACTCGTCATGTTCGAGAGGAACCCGATGGCCGTCGTCGCGGTCACCAGAATGAGCGCGATGCCGACGCCGGCCAGCGCGACCCGCATCGACCCGCGAGTATCGTCGTCGCCGTACGCACCGCCCTCCTGGCGCTGCTCGCGGTGGCGCATGAAGATGTGGATCGCGTAGTCGATCGAGAGCCCGATCAGCAACACCGGGACCGCGATGAACATCTGGTTGAAGTCGATCCCGGCCCAGCCCATAAAGCCGAACGTCCAGACGAGGACGACGGCGATCCCGAACAGGCCCAGCAGGATGTCAAGCAGATCGCGGTACGCGACGATCAGGGCGACGACGACGAACAACAGCGCGAGGGGGCCGACGATCGCCAAGCTGTCGCCCATCGAGTTGTTGATCTCCTCGCCCATGATGCCGCCGCCGAAGACGATGACGTCGGATCCGTCGGCCCCGAACTCGTCGTTCGCGATGGACTGCATCGCCAGTTGCGCGTCGACGAGTTCGTCGGAGACCGTTCCACCCTGACCGCCACCGCCCTCGCTCTGGTGGGTGACCAGCAGCATCGTCGCGTTCGCGCTCGTCGATCCCGCTTCGTAGCCCGTCGGCATGAACGCCAGTCCGCTCAGCTGGCCGGACGCGTCCTCGCCCAGCACGGCACCGAGCGCGCGTTCGTACTCCGTGGCGTTCATCGACTCGAGCGCGTCGATCTGTTCTTCCAGTGTCGGGGACGAGGCGTTCTCGAGGGCCGCCCGTTGGTCCTCCAGTTCGGCGCCGAGTTCCTCCAGTCGCGCGGCCTGCGACTCGAGGTCCGCACTGCGCTGCTCGAGGGCCTCGTACTCGTCGGCGAGCACGCCCTGGGTGCCGAGCCGGTAGGCCTCTTCGGCCTGCGACTCGTCCTCGGCGTTCCGGAGCAGCTGTGCCGACTCGTTGAACGTCGCGTACTGCGTCTCGTTCAGGTCGACCGACGAGTTCTCGTCGACCGCATCGAACTGTGCGCGCGGCGATGCCGAGGGGTCCTCCCGCAGCGTCTCGAGGGCCGTACGGAGGTCCCGTTGGGTCGCGTTCAGTTCGTCGCTCCGCTGTTCCAGCGCGGCGCGTTCCTCCCGAACGGTCGCGTTCAGTTCCTCGAATTCCGCGGCCGTCGCCTCGAGTTCGCGCTGTTGGTCGCCGGTGATCGACGAGATCGCGATGAGGTTCGCCGCGCCGACCGTCGGCTGGTCGTCGACGAGCGTCCGGTTGATCGTCTCGTTCTCCCGGAACGACTGTTGCAACCGGAGCGTCTCGACCATCGACTCCTGTGCGAGGACGTTCTCACCCCTGACGATCACTTGCGCCGCCGACGTGTTCTCCTGACCGGTCGAGAAGTTCGCCTCGACGTACTCCATTTTCTGCGCTTCCTCGGTGTCGCTCTGGAACTGATCGAGCGACGAGGACTGCTCGACCATTCCGGCACCGGCGCCCGCGATAACCGTGAGCACGAGCATGACGGCGATCACGGGCCGGCTGTAGTTTGTGACCGTCTCGGCGATCCGGTCGATCCAACTCATCTACCGGATCGACCTCCGTCTCCCGCGGTATCGTTCGCAATGCTCGACGCTCTACTGGGCGAGGAGTACCCCCGGATACGGCCGGTCGGTGTCGTCTCGGTCGCCCGTCTCAGTTCCGCTGTCATGTACTGACTGAATAGTCAATTAGTACTTATATACTTTCTCTCTTCGGGCAGCCATATCACGCTTCAGTGGCTATAGATAGAGATATATCGTCGCCGTCAGAGACTGACCATTCAATCAATTTTTATAGCTGGTAGTGGTATACGGTATTCAGCATGGCGGGTATCACGGAATCGAATCGGAACCGACATCAGGTCGCCGTCGGTAAAGCGGGCGGAGCTCGGAAGCGATCACGATGACAGAACTACCACCGTTCCTCGAGGATCCGGGCGGAACTCGCGGCGCCATCATGAGCGCGACGTACACCGCGCTCTGTGAACACGGGTACAGCGAGCTCACGATCCAGCGGATCGGAGACGAGTTCTCGAAGAGCAAGTCGCTGCTGTATCACCACTACGACAGCAAGGACGACCTCCTCCTCGATTTCCTCGAGTTTATGTTGGATCAGATCGAGGGACAGATTCCCACGTATGGAGAGGGGGGCGCGGACGATCACATCGAGGGAATCGTCGACCACACGTTCGGATTCGGCGACACCGCAATGCCGACCGAGTTCACGCAAGCGGTCGTCGAACTTCGCTCACAGGCGGCCCACGACGACGACTACCGGGAGTACTTCACCCGGAGCGATCAGTTCGTCCGAAAACACGTCGCACACACGATTCGGTCGGGGATCGAACAGGGCGTGTTTCGGGAGGTCGACCCCCAGCAAACGGCGGCGCTCTTCCAAAACGTCTTCCTCGGAACGATGATGCTTCGCGTCACCAACGACGACGAGGGCGTCCTCGAAGACAGCCGTGCCGCGTTCGATCGATACGTTCGGGAGTATCTCCTCGTCGACGAGTGAAACGGCGAGCGCCGATCGGACACACGTCGGGTGGGGTCGCTTTCACGCGTTCGGACTATCGAGAACGGGGCCTGTGGTACAGTTTCGTCGACGGCTCCGGTATGGAGACGGTTCCGCCGGAGACGGACCGCTCGGGCTCAAAACACCGTCCAGAGCCCGCCGACGAATCCGGCCGTGACGACGAGACGTCCGAGACTCCCGAAAAACGTCGCGACGGCGAATTTCACGTAGTCCGTTTCGAGGACGGCGAACGCGTAGATCGAGATCGTGTCGGGAAAGAACGGGACGGACAGGGCGAGGGCCATTCCGCCGTACCCGTACTGCTTTGCGAGCTGAACGGAGCGCTTCTCCGACCATTTCAGGATATCCCACCGTGACTCGCGCAGCCATCGCGTTATCGGTCCGGCCTCTTTGACCTCCTGACCGATATGAAACGCCAGCACGCTTCCGGCGGCCTTTCCGATCGCGCTCACGAGCATGATACTCGAGAGTTGCGCCCACGACGGCAGGCCGAGATCGAGCGGCGCGACCAGCACGATCTCGCTCGGGCCGGGAAGCACGAACGCGATCAGAAACGAATAGACGAAGATAACCCCCATTCCGGGCCAGCCCGTCGCCGTCTCGACGACGGCCTCGAGTCCCCCGGCGACGGCGGCGATCAGCATCTCGAGCATGAACGACGGTTGGAGAATCGTGGCCCGGTCGGGTAAGCGTTCGGTTTGCATGTATGTCGTGGTCGGAGGACCGGTATCGATCGGTGTCCTCTACCGGTTCCGGTGGCGAAGCGTTCGGGATCCGCGTTTCGCGTCCATCGCGCGCCGAGTACTCGACGGAGAGCGATGGCATCGCGAAGACTTTTACCTCCTGACTGATTAGTCAGGACATGGGCCGATCGATATCGCAGAAACGGCCGTGGATCGCAGCGCTGCTGGCGGTGTTCCTCACTGGGTTCGGCCACCTGTACCTTCGGCGCTGGCGTCGCGCGCTCGGCTGGCTCGCCGCGTCGTTCGTCGTGTCCGCCCTGCTCGTCGATTCGGCAGCGGTCGAGGAGCTGATGGCCGGGAGCGGAAGCCCAGAGACGATGCTAGCGGTGTCACCGATGCTCTGCGTCGTGGGGCTCAGCGCCATCGACGCGTATCTGCTCGCTCGCGCTCAGAACGCGACGGATCGCTCGCCTACGGGGGACACCAGTACAGCGGTTAGCGCGGAATCGACCGACGGAGACACGATCGCCTGCCCCCACTGCGGCAGCGACCTCGATCCGGAACTCGAGTTCTGCCACTGGTGTACGAAAGCGGTCGACGTCGATGGCGACCGCCTCGAGGACTCGCCCGATCGATGAGCGGTCACCGCTCGCGGCCCGGTGGGACGGCGCGACGACCGTCCCGTCCCGAACGTCGAGCGTTCTTCTCACTCCGTTTGACTGGCCGAGTTCCGAATCGTGGCTGATATCTGAATCTAAGATCCAAATATAAGTCAAATCAAAGGCCCAGAGCAAACGTTCGTCTCGCCGTCTCGAGCGATTGCGCTTCGTCGAGTGCAACTGCTCGAGTCCGAGCGCCGTCGACAATCGTCGTGAGTGCCCGCGCCACGTGGTCGGCGTCGACGTCGTCGAACACGCCTCGGGGTTTGACCCCGAGGCACTCGGCCTACTCCGCCTGTAGAACCTATCACGGGCCACAGAGGTAGACGCTCTCTGATCACACGTGGAGACGTCCCTATTAAGGTATCGACTATAGTAGGGGAGTGCTATAACTGCTACGTCTATCATAGTTTGTACGAATCGACAATGGAAAACTCTGAGTCGAGAACAGCGAGAGAAGAGTGGGGTACTCGGTTCGGTTTCCTGATGGCCATGGTGGGTGCCATGGTCGGGGCGGGAAATATCTGGAGGATGCCCTTCACCACGGGGCAGAACGGTGGAGGAGCGTTCCTCATCGCGTACATCATTCTCTTGTACGTTGTCGCGGTTCCCGGTCTCATGGCTGAAACGATGATCGGTCGGTACACGAACAGAGGCGTTATCGGGGCGTTCGATCAGATCGTCGGAAGCAAACGTGCAGGAGGGCTCGGTCTGGTCGTTCTCCTCGTCAACATTGCGGTGATGTCGTACTATGCGCCAATCATCGGGTGGGCGCTCTACTACGCCCTCCACTCCTTCTTGATGACGTTCACCCAACCCGGATTCGAGCCCCAGGCGTTCTGGGACGGATTCATCTCGAATCCAGCGCTCGTTATCGGGTTACACACGGTGACTATGGCAGGGGTCGCCGGTGTTCTCGTTTTCGGGATCCGTCGCGGTATCGAGCGCGTGGTAAAATGGATGATTCCGCTACTCGTCTTCGCACTGGTCGCGGTTGGGGTGCGCGGTGTCACCCTTCCCGGCGGGATGGAAGGAGTCGCATTCGCCTTTACTCCCGAGTGGACGTACCTCACTCGCGGGAGTACGTGGGTCGCAGCGCTCAGTCAGGCGTTATTCTCGACGGGATTAGGATGGGGTATCGCACTCACGTACGGGAGCTATCTCAGCAGATACGACGACGTCCCGCTCGGCGGTGGTATGTTCACCGCGATCGGTAACACGAGTATCGGTCTCTTGGCCGTGTTCGCGACGTTCCCGATCGTGTTCGCGTTCGGAATCGAACCGACTGCGGGTTCTAATCTGCTGTTCATCTCGCTGGCCCAGGTGTTCCCGGAGCTACCGGGCGGAGCGGCATGGGCCGTCTTGTTCTTCGTCTCGTTCTTCTTCGCGACGTTCTCCTCTGGTCTCGGGATCACCGAGGTCGGCGTAACGACCGTCTCCGAAGAGACGCGCCTCTCGCGATCCGGTTCGGTGGTCGCGGTCTGCGGGATCATCTGGCTGCTCGGTCTCCCGAGTGCGTACTCGTCGTCGTTCCTCGATCAGATGGACTTCATGTTCGGGAGCTTCGGCTTCCCGCTATCGACGCTGGCGATCATCGCGCTCGTCGCGTGGAAGTTCGGTCCGGAGCGCGCCCGCGTCATCGATCTCAATCGCAACGCCGGCCTCTACGTTGGCCGATGGTGGAATCCGGTCGTTAAGTACGTTGTCCCCACGGTAGTCGTGTTCATTCTCGGCTACGGGGTCGTCACGAGCATCGGGACCGAAAACCAGACGCTGATGATCCTGGGTGTTGGACTCATGATAGCCCTCCTCGTCGTAAGTACGGTCGTAATGAGCGTCGTTGGAGATGTGTCGGATAGTGCTCCCGAACCTGCTTCGGAGGGAGGTGATTGAGATGGCACTCTCAACCGTCGCGTGGATAACGATGATTCTCGCGATACTCGCGCTTCCCGGCGTCGCAAGCGTCATCCTCATCAAATCACTTCGCACCGAAGAACGGAAGCTGCGGTTACTCAAAGAGCAGGGGACTATCGACAGCTACCCGCCCCGTGCGCTGCGGGAACTCCGTGAGTGGGCCCAGGCGAATCCGAACGACCCGTATGCACCGGAAGCACGAGAGCGATACAACGAGTGCGTGCGATCGCTTCGAGAAATCGACGAACCGTATTACGACTGGTCCGACGAGGAGATAGCGGAACTGGAGACGCTCGAAGAATGAGGTTCGACGGTGACTTCGACGACGTGCGTACGGACGCATCGTTTACGACGGTCGACACGCATACAGCTGGGGAACCGACACGGATCCTCCTCGACGGTCTCGATCGGTCTACCCTCGAGGGCGATCGCGTTCGCGCGAAGCGCGAGTCGTTCGCCGAGCAGTACGACTGGGTTCGAGAACTACTGATGAGAGAGCCGCGAGGTCACGACGACATGTTCGGTGCGGTCGTCGTCGAACCCCATAGGGACGAAGTCGACCTCGGCGTGTTCTTCATGGACAGCGAGGGGTACTTGGATATGTGCGGTCACGGGACGATCGGTGTCGTTTCGGCCCTCATCGAGTTGGGCCACCTCCCCAGTGAACCGACGATCCGCGTGGAGACGCCGGCGGGCGTCGTCGAAGCGAAACCACAGTACGCCGATGGGGGAGTCGAAGCGGTCACGATTCAGAACGTCGAGTCGTTCGTCTACGGCACGACGACGGTCCCCGTCTCGTTCTCGGACTCGCCGCTTCGGGTGGACGTCGTCTACGCCGGGAACTTCTTCGCGTTAGTCGATAGCGAACAACTGGACGTTTCTGTCGATACGGCTCGAATCGACGAGGTCATCGACTGGGGACTCGAAATCCGGGACGCCGTCAACGACGAACTCGAGATCGTTCACCCGTTGTCCGGCGAGCGAGGGAGGGTGGCCATCACCGAAATCTATGAGTCCTCCGACGACACCGACCGCAGCATCGTCGTCTTCGGCGGCGGACAGGTGGACCGCTCTCCGTGCGGGACCGGGACGTGTGCGAAGATGGCGCTGCTATACGAGGAGGGACGGCTTGCGGTCGACGAACCGTACATCCACGAGAGCATCGTCGGAACCCGGTTCGAGGGCCGAATCGTAGAAACGAGAGAGCAGGACGGCGTCACACTGACGGTCCCCACGATAACCGGATCTGCCCGAATCACGGGCAAGCACACCTTCGTGAAGGATCCGCGAGACCAGATATCTGGCTTCACGCTCTCCTCGAGCGACGAGTAGTTACCAGTCGTACTGGTCGAGGAGTTTCGCTTCCGCCTTTCGGAGGTGTTCGAGCAGCGTCGTCTTCGAGATGTCGAGTTCGTCCGCGAGTTCCTGCGTGGTCGTCTCCCTCGGCCACGTGTAGTAGTTGCGCTTGCGGGCCAAGTTTAACACCTCCCGTTGCCGATTCGAGAGTCGGTTCTGCTGGTGGCTGACGTCGTTTTGCGTCTTCGAGACGGACGCGATTTTGGTGACGACGATATCGGCGTCTTTCTGTTCCTCCAACGAACGAAGTCGCTCTTTTAGGTCTCCGTCTCCGGTATCGATCACCGGCCAGTACTCCCACCCGTCGTTGACTCGCACGGGCGCGTCGTGGACGAATCCGTACTCGAGTAGTGCGTCCGTCATACTGTTGTCGGGATCGTACTCGACCATGAGCTCCCGAGTCGTGTTCCCGATGTTCGATGCGTCCTTGTCGAACTCGTGTCGAGGACTCAACTCGGAGACGGAGTCGGTCAGCCGCGACTCCGTTGCTGTCTTGACGAATTCGTCGAGCTCGTCGATCCGATCGGCGTAGACGGTAAAGTGACCTTTCACAGTGTCTTGAGGGGTATTGTAGACCGTGTGTGCGATCATACCGGCCGCCGTCTTTTCGCTCACTTCGAGCGTCCAGCAGTTCGGATGCTGAATCTTTAGCGTGAGTCTCGTCGTTCCGTTCGCCTCTTTCGGAGTTGTGATAGATTTTGGCATAGACAGTTATTACTGCTATCTTCTTATAAACTCCCCGTCTATAGTCGGGAAGCGGCGTGTCGGCTCTATAGTGAAAATTAGCACTACTGCTCCGAAACGGACTCGAAATTTCTCTCCTGGCCCGGGGAGATCGCTCTCATTCCTTCTCTCTGTGGATATCACACGCTACAAGTAGATAGTACAGACGACCGATCACTAGATCAACGGCGGGGGAATCGACGGCCGCAGGGCCGAGATCTCTGAGGGCATCGTATACAATATAATATTTATTATAAATTCTGGGAGAATTATTTGGTTGGGAGGGTGATTATAGGACCGGAACGAATCGCTGGACACGATGGCCGCGCCAGCAAGGGAGCACGCCGGACGAGACGACCATCCTCGGATTCGACGCCAGTCTTTCAACCGCGTACACGAGGAACCGAAGAAGACGCCCGACGCGAGGGATGACGTGAGACGTGAGGTCGATTTCAGGAACGTAACGTGGCATAACGCAGTCTATGCCGTTTCGTTCTCCCGCGTCGTTGAGGCGGAACAGACGCACGACCTCCGGCTACGATGAGCTATTCTCTCTTCCACAATCGATATCGGAGCGCCGTCTTCTTCGTTATCTTAGCGGCCCTCTGGGGCGGCACGTATCCCGCGATAAAGATCGGTCTCGAGGATTTTCCGCCGCTCTTTTATGCCGCGTTACGACTCGACCTCGCTGCAATCGTGTTGCTTCTGTACGTCTCCCGTTCGTTCGATTACTGGTGGCCACGCGATGGTCGCGACTGGATAGCGGTTTTCTCTGGTGGGATCTTCACCCTCGCCGGACACAGCGTCCTCCAGAACGTCGGTCAACAAACAGTTCCGAGTGCAATCGCTGCGATCCTCGGCGGCTTGATTCCGGTGGTAACGATCGGCTTCGCCAAGATATTTCTCCCACAAGAGGAATTCGGTATACTCGAGTTGCTCGGTATTAGCCTCGGGTTCGTCGGAATTGCGGCGATTACTCGACCCGACCCAGCGAACCTTCTCGCAGCGGACACCATCGGCCAAGTGATCTTATTGCTGTCCGCCGCTGCATTCGCGCTCGGTGGCGTCCTCACTCAATGGGCGAACGCTGAGATGCCGTTCTCTCCGCGGACCGCGTGGGCGATGGTTATCGGCGCTCTCCTTACCCATGTCGCCAGTTCCGTGAGCCCGAACGAGTCTCTACAGCTCGTGCAGGTGTCTCCGCGAGGACTCGTCGCGCTCCTCTATCTTGGCGTATTCGTGAGCGCGATCGGGTATCTACTGTACTTTCATCTCCTCCCTCGGCTCGGGTCAGTCGAACTCAACCTCGTTACGTACGGAGCGGCAATATTCGGAACCGTATTCAGTTGGATGCTCTTCGACGAGCACGTTACCGTCCTTACCCTCGTTGGGTTCTGTCTCATCCTTCTCGGCTTTGTACTACTCAAACACGAGGCGTTCTACGAGGAATACAAAACCCGTAGAAAGCATTCAAACTAACTGCATCTCCCTCAGACAGAGGGAGGTAGAACCAAATCGGGCAACAGGCTGCCGGAATCGGTAGAGGTAGGAGATCGCTGAGTTCCGATTCTCGTGGTATCAGTCCTCGCTCAGTGCTTTCACTACAGTCGAGATTTCCCTGTACGACGACCCCGTCGAGAACGCTTCGGTCACGACCGCTCCGGGGCGATGACGCTGTCGCCTCCGACGGTCACACCGGGATTGATAACGGCCCGTCCACCGATCCAGACGATGTCACCGACTGGAACCGGGTTCGGGTACTCCGGCCCTTCGATTCGCTCGCTGTTCTGGAGTAACGACTACCGGCTATTTTCACTCAGTACGTGGGGTGACTCGAGGACGAAACACCGCGAGCGACACAGGAAAAGGAAACCGTCGCGCTCGCGGCTCGAGGTCAGCAGAAGTGTCGTCGCGCGGTACGCGACGGCTAGTTCGAGGACCGCGACGAGTTTCAGCTGTGGTCAGCGTCTCTGGCACGGAAGACTATCCCGTCAGCGTAGTGTGAGATAACCCCGATGCCCTCCTACGCGACCGCTTAAATCCGGAGCGAACGCAACTTCAGAAATCGACAGGGGTAAACCCCTTCCTGCAATATAACGCCACCAATGAGTCGCGGTGAGCGACATTCTATAAATGAGGTGATAGGAGAAGTCACCCGGGCGTTGATTCCGAACATCACCAAAAACGAGATACGACAACGCACTTGTGAGCAGTTCGCAGCGTCGGAGTTGTACTCCTTTGCGTGGATCGGTTGCTATGATCCAGAGAAAGAGGAGGTGATTCCGTCAGCCTCCGCCGGGATTGCGGAGAATACGCTCACTGGAATCACTCTCACTGAGGAGTCACCCCGAGCGAAACTGACAAAGGAAGCCGTGCGAACGCGGGAGCTCACAGTCGGACGGTATCCCGTTGACGATCCCCCGTCCGAGGATCGGCGTGACCGCGCCCACAAACACGACGACCGAACCTGCGCGGTCATCCCCCTCGTTTACGAAGAGACGCTGCACGGAGTCTTACATCTGGCTACCGACCGGTCGCACGGATTTGACGCAGTCGAGCGAGAATCGCTCGCAGAGTTAGGAGTGACAATCGCATACGCCTTCGAAAACGAGGCGTCGTCCGCGAATACTGATAGCACTGAGCGCAAGGAAACGGAAGCAGAGATGACGAAAGTGACCGTCGAGTCCGAGCAGGAGCGACGGCTTTACGAGACCATCATCTCCAGTACTCCCGACCTCGTCTACGCGTTCGACCTCGACTACCGCTTCATATTCGCTAACGACGCACTGCTGGAGATGTGGGGCCAAACCTTTGAAGAGTCCGTCGGGAAGACCCTGCGGGAAAACGGCTACGAGCCGTGGCACGCGGAGATGCACGAACGCGAGATCGACCAAGTCGTGGAAACGAAAGAACCCGTCCGCGGCGAAGTGGCGTTCCAACACGCCGAGCGCGGCCACCGAATCTACGACTACATCTTCGCACCGGTACTCAACGAGGAGGGGGAAGTCGAAGCCGTCGCCGGAACGACGCGCGACGTCACCGAGCGCAAGGAGGCCGAGGAGGCGCTTCAGGAGAGCGAGGAGCGATTCCGAGCGTTGGTCACCGCTAGCTCGGACGTAGTGTATCGCATGAGCCCCGATTGGACCGAAATGCATCACCTCGAAGGCAAGGAGTTCATCGCCGATACGCGCGAATCGACCGAGGATTGGCTTGATAGATACATTCACCCGGACGACCAGGAGCGTGTCATGGAGGCCATCGACGAAGCGATCCGGACCAAGAGCATCTTCGAACTGGAACATCAGGTAGAGCAGGTCGATGGGAGCCTGGGCTGGACGTTCTCGCGTGCGGTACCGATGCTGGATGAGGACGGTGACATCGTCGAGTGGGTCGGTATGGCGAGCGACATCACCGAGCGCAAAGAGTACGAGCGGAAACTCGAACAAACCAACGCCCAACTGAGACGCTCGAACGCGGAACTCAAGCGATTTGCCCACGCCGCCTCCCACGACCTCCAAGAGCCATTACGGATGGTCTCTAGCTATCTCCAGCTACTCGAAAATCGCTACGGGGACACCCTCGATGCTGACGCCAAGGAGTTCATCGAGTTCGCTGTCGATGGCGCAGACCGGATGCGGGAAATGGTCGATGCGCTGCTCGAATATTCCCGAATACATACCAATGAAAAGGACTTCGAGCCGATTGACTGCGAGACAGTCCTCGAGGAGGCGATGGAGAATCTCCAGATGGCAATCGCCGAAAGCGATGCCACCATCACGTCGGATGAACTGCCCACGGTGAGCGGCGATGAACGCCAACTCATTCAGCTCTTCCAGAACCTCCTCGATAACGCCATCACGTATGCAGGCGATGGCCCACCGACCGTCCACGTCTCCGCCGAGCGACGAGACGGCGAGTGGCTGTTTTCGGTCCGCGACGATGGGATCGGGATAGACCCAGCGGAAACAGACGACATCTTCGAAGTATTCAACCGCCTCCACACTCCTGACGAGTACGAGGGAACTGGTATCGGTCTCGCCATCTGCAAACGCATCGTGACGACTCACGATGGCCGTATCTGGGTCGAGTCCGACCCCGGCGAGGGGACGACGTTCTTCTTCACGATACCTGATAGTATCGCGGAAGGAACGGCACAGAAGGAGTGGTAACGGAGGAAGGGGTCTCGATTTCTCGGTCGAAGATGATCATAGCGATGGCTACCACACTCAATGAGGGGAGAACGCGGATTTGACGCGACGATACCGCCTGACGAGTAACTCTCTACCAGTACAAAGAACTGTTCGGACAACTGTGCGAGAGACAGCGCGCGGATCGGCTATACGAATCTCCGCAGATTCGGTCGTCCGATCTGGTCGGTACAGCGGCACCAATCAGTCAAGCAATTTACAGTGTGATTACTGGTTTCTGGGAATTCGAATAAACGATACTCCTTGGGGCCCCGAACCGACAATTGTGACAACCGATTTGTCGGACGGGAAAGTGTTGCATACGTTCGGAGTGGGGACGTCCGATGAATGAAAGCTGCTTGCCAAGATGATAAGTGTACTGATACCACGCCGGCGGCGTGATGAGCAGGACACAAACGAACCGCAGTACCGTTCCGTGGGAGTGAAAGTCTAATGGCGGTCATTGATACTCTCCTCGGAAGCGGCGTATTCGTGATGTTCCTCGCGGTCGTCGTTGGGATGGCGTTCGGCCGAATCGATTTCGGCCGTGGAATCAAGTTCGGCGTCGCGGGGCCGCTGTTTGCGGGGTTAGTACTCGGTCATTTCGGCTTCACGGTTCCGGATGCGTACTCGGGGCTAACGCTCGCCCTGTTCGTCGCCGCAGTCGGACTGATCGCCGCTCACGAGATCGAAGGGACTGTCAAGACGTACGGACTCAACTTCATCGTCATTTCGGTTCTGATGCCGACGATCGCCGTGGTCCTCACCTACGTGTGGGTGGTCCTCGTGTTCCCAGATGCGTCGACGGGCCTGATCATGGGCTCGTTCTCGGGGGCACTGACGAGCAGTCCCGGCCTCGGGTCGGCGGTCGAGGCACTCCCCGAGGCGGCCGCTCAGCAGTACCAGATCGGGCACTCCGTCGGTTACGTAGTCGGGGTACTCGTCATCGTGATGTTCCAACAGCTCTACCCGAGGGTGAGCGGTATGGATATTGACGACGAGAAACGGCAATTCTCCGAGAAGATACGTGATATCGGCGAGGAGGCGGCCGATATCGAGGTGATCACCTTTAGTGTGCTCGGATTCGCGCTCGTGCTGGTCGCGGGGTCGGTGCTCGGGAGCATTCCGATCCCGATGGGACCGATTGGCGTGATTACCCTCGGGACGACCGGTGGCGTGCTCATCACCGCCCTCGTCCTCGGGTATCTCGGCACGGTCGGGCCGGTCAATATGCGCATGGAAACGACGATCCTCTCTGAGATTCGGGCCTTCACGCTTGCGATGTTCCTCGCCGTGGTCGGGATCGACGCCGGGGCGGGACTGATCGAGACCATCGCGGAGTACGGCGTCGAAATCGTCGTGACCGCCGGACTCAACAGTATCGTCGCTATCATCGGTGGACTGGTTCTCACCAGGGTCGTTTGGGAGATGGACTGGATCCACGCCGCGGGCGGTATCACCGGCGGACACACGGACACGAAGGGACTCGCCGCGGCTATCGACGCCACCGACTCCGACGAGGTGGCTGCAGGATACGGAAACACCTACCCGTTCGCGCTCCTCGCAATGGTGATCTACGCGAAGGTTCTCGTGGCAGTTATTCCACTCTGAGGGTCGTTTCCCTCGTTCGATAAGCAGACCAACATTTTTCTCTGCGCTTCCTCGCTTCGCTCGGTCGGCAAAATGTCGATTAAAAGCATTCCTCCCTCCCCTCGGCTCGCGGTGGTTCGAGAGAG
Source organism: Haloterrigena sp. KLK7 (assembly GCF_037914945.1). NCBI lineage: Archaea > Methanobacteriati > Methanobacteriota > Halobacteria > Halobacteriales > Natrialbaceae > Haloterrigena > Haloterrigena salinisoli. The sequence continues at coordinate 51,788 of NZ_CP149788.1, read as the reverse complement.
GTTCGCTCTCTCGTCATCAAGCGAACCCTTCAGTTTCGCGGACAGCGAGGGACCTCCGGTCCCTCAAGCAGTCGGCGCGAAGCGCCGACGACCTCGCGGAGCTTTGCTCCGCTCAGTCACGAAAGGCGCTTCGCGCCTTTCGATCGACTCCGCCGCTCGCCTATTCGCGGCCCTTCGCGCCGCGCTCTCCGGGTCGGTCGTCGGCCCGCTCGCTCACTGACTCGCGGCTTGCGCCGCTCCGGTGTCACCTGAAGAGATTATCCCGCTCGACCACCGAGGACCGATATGCAGTTGTGCGACCAGCCAACGAGATCATCCGGGAGCGAGGATGTGAGGGCCCGAAACCGAAGTCCGACGGGGGAAGTGACGTGACCGACGAACCCCTGCCGGTCGAACACCTCTCGCCGCTCGCCGCGCTCGTCGAGGAGGTACTCGCGGGCGTCGGCTACGAGGTGGCGGCCGCCATCGACGCCATCGACGACGCTGTCCCCGGCTACGGCGGTCTCTTCGACCCCGCGACCACTCCGGACGAGTTGCGTCGCGCGCTCGAGGGCCTGCTGGAGTCGGGACTCACCCGGCCATCCGTTCCTGAGCCGACGAGCGACGCGTTCGTCCTCTACGTCGACGGCAGTTCACGCGGTAACCCCGGACCCGCAGGTGCGGGCGCTGTCATCATGGACGCTGCGGAGGACCAGCTCGCCCGTCTCGGCCGACCCGTCGGCTCCCGGACGGGGAACAACACCGCCGAGTACGTCGCCCTCCAGCTCGGGCTCGCCGAACTGTTGGCTCGCTACGAGCCACGCAGGCTGGAAGTGCGCATCGATTCGATGACGGTCATCCGAGACGTCTGGGGTGGCGATGACCCGACGGAGCCGGGCGTCGAGACGTACAGCGAGGCCGTCGCGGCGGCACTGTCGAGCGTCCCGGACCACCGGTACACGCATCTGGCCGACAGCGACCCGAACCCCGCCGACGCACTGGCGACAGTGGGAGCCGATATCGCGGCCTTCGGACCCGGATAATAGACTGTTTCAAATAGAGTGACAAGGACAGCTGTTTAAATAACGGATCCCTGATTTCTGCCGTGTACTCAACAGCCGGTCAAGTGTGGCAGCGGTACCGGTCGGTGCCGTTGATCTATCGTATCACACTCGCATTCGTCCTCGGATCCGCAGCAGGGATCGCATTCGGCGAACAGATGACGATCGTCGAACCACTCGGAGACCTCTTCCTGCGACTCCTTAACATGCTGGTGATTCCGATCATCGTCTTCACGCTGCTGACCGGAATCCGTCAGCTATCGCCAGCTCGACTCGGCAAGATCGGTGGAGCGACTGTCGGCCTCTATGCGGTAACGACCACCATCGCAGGCATCATCGGACTCGTCGTCGCGAACGTCCTTCAACCTGGCCGTGGCGTCGAGTTCGCCGGCGGTGAGGCTTCGTCCCAGGCCCCTCCCTCGCTGACCGAGGTCGTACTCGGTATCGTCCCGAGCAACCCCATCACCGCAATGGCGGAAGGGAACTTGCTCGCAACCGTCTTCTTCGTGATCATCTTCGGCATCGCGCTCACCTATGTGCGTGCCCAACAGGAGGAACTCGCAGACCGTGTCGACTCGGTATTCGAGGCGTTCGAAATCGGCGCCGAGGCGATGTTTGTCATCGTTCGTGGTGTCCTCGAGTACGGTGTGATCGGCGTATTCGCACTCATGGCTGCCGGAATCGGCACCGAGGGAATCGGCGTGTTCTCGTCGCTCGGTGAACTCGTGCTCGCCGTCGCGATCGCGGTCGTCGTCCACATCACGTTCACGTACCTCCTCCTCCTCATGGGCGTCGTTGCTGACGTCTCACCGCTCGCGTTCCTCACCGGTTCGAAGGACGCGATGGTGACCGCCTTCGCTACCCGCACCTCGAGCGGCACACTCCCGGTGACGATGAGCAACGCCGAAGAAGACCTCCGCATCAAGGAGCGGATCTACTCGTTCGTACTCCCAGTTGGCGCCACAGCGAATATGGACGGTGCTGCCATCCGACAGGCGATTACCGTCGTATTCGCCGCGAACGTGGTCGGGCAACCACTCGCGCTCTCCGAGCAAGTACTCGTACTGATCGTCGTCGTACTCATCAGCATTGGTACCGCCGGCGTCCCCGGAGCGGGGATCGTTATGCTCACCGTAGTACTCAACCAGATCGGTCTCCCACTCGCGGTAGTCGGGTTCGTCGCTGGCGTCGACCCGATCCTCGGTCGCATCGCGACGATGAACAACGTAACTGGCGATCTCGCGGTTTCGACTGTCGTCGGCAAATGGAACGACGCGATCGACTTTGACAGCGGCGTCTGGACGCAGACGTCGACCGACACTGGAACTGTCGTCTCTGACGATGACTAGACGCAGGCGTATCGTCGGGCCATCCCGACCCTCGTTCAGAAAAGCCGCGCTCCGATACGTTCACCGCTGCGTTCGCATCCCCATCAGGCTGGGATTTTGAAGGCCCGACTCGCCACCCGACGCAACGGGTTCGACGTCGCGGAGACGCCACCGATCAGCGAAGAAGTTGATCCGATCGTCCAGACGCACCGAGCAGCTGTTCGAAGCGGAGCAGAGAAAAACAGCGGTGAGTGAGACGAACGGTTCGTCTCTTTTCGATTCCGGGTACTCGCTAGCGCTTGAGCGTGCGTCGGAGTGACTGGATTCTCTCACTGTCTACGGATAGTCACCACGGACGCGTATTGGACAGCTGTGTCGCAATGGACATACCTCTTTGTCCCTGGTTACAAGGCTGTATACATGGTCAGGGAAAATCCAGACATAGTTGAGAAATTATTAATTTCAGTAGTATTGCTATTTGCTCCAGTGATCATACTCGTATTGACAATCGGGTTCTTGATGCTCGCAGGGGGACTGGTTCTCGGTGAGCTCTCCGTGATAGAGCTACTCGAACTGTATATCCTCGAATTGATCCTGTTCACTGTGGGTTCCTATCTCCTCTTTCGGTTCCGGGAATACTTGGTCAAGGAACGACTCCCGAAGACTGTCGATAAGAGCGATGAACGGCGATCAGACGACAGTCCGGACAGATAAGGGGACACTGGAGAGGGTATTCCACCAATCGTCTGCCGAATATTTCTCCCTCCGTCTACATCTGATTTCGACTGCACAAAATCGGGCACTCCACAACCTGTACGTACCGCGGGTCACGCAGATTTTGCTTACTCACGCGCGGCGGCGATGGCGTTCAGGCAGTCGTCTCGAGGTGCTTCCGACGGAAACCCGACGGATGCTAGCTCGTTCGACACGTCCGAACCGTCGGAATCGTTCGAACTATCGGCATGTGACATCCGTTGGGAGCCACCCACGGAGACGCGGTATTGCCCCTGATCGCACGAGGAGCCGCCGAATCTCGCTTCGAATCCAGTGGTGATCCAACGCGAAGATTTAGGAGCGAGTAGTTCGATCTGCGCGACATGTCTCTCCTCTTCGAGAGCGCGATCGGCGACTTCGATCTCTCGGCTGCGACGCTCTATTCGCCGGCGGGCGACGATCTCGAGACGACGCGTGACGAACCCGTCCCGATCGACGGCATCGTCGAGTACGCGAGCTACCACGACCGACTCGACCATCCCGAGAAGGACGACTGGATCGCGATTCCGCTTCACGAACCCGACAGCGCCGCGCTGACGGGCGAGTATATCGCCTACACCGAGCACGCGCTGCACGGCGAGATCTTCGTCTACGACGGCGGCGACGACTACGATTCGATCGCGCGGGACGCGTTCGTCGAGTCGACGCTGGCCGGCCGGGTACGCTTCTGGCACTCCGACTACGCGCCCGACGATCCGCCGTCGTACTTCGACTCGCCGATCGCCGAACGCGAGCCGCCTCGGAACCCGCTCGCCGGCGACGACGCGGATTCGTTCTTCGACGAACTCGAGTCGTTCGTTCGGGCGGAGATGGACGCGCAACGCGACGTGAACCGGGAGAAAGCGGCCGGTTCGACGCCCGCGGCGCTCCGCGAGCAGGGGTTCGGCGCCGTTCCCTCGCTCTCGTCTCTCGGACGGCCGGACGACGGCGTCTACCGGTTCAGAATCGACACCGACGACGGACGCGACGAACGACCCGAGGATCGCTACCGGTACGTCCAGCGCGAGTTCGGCATCTTCGAGGGGAACGAAGTCCTGCTCTACCCGCCGAACGCGGAGCACGCACCGGACGCGTTCCCGATCGCGGCGACGGTTGATTCGATCGAGGGGCGGACCGTGAGTCTGGCCGTCGACTGGTACGCGATCGAGGACCGGTCGACCGTCGGCGGCTACCTCCGGCAGAAACGGCGGGGGTTCGCGGTGACGCTGCTGTTGAATCCCGTGCCGTACGACCGCGAACTCGAGGCGATCTCGCGCGTTCGCGAGCGCGACGACCACCGCGCCCTCCTGACGGGGGAGACGGCGGTGACCTTCGGCGACACCGCCGGCGTCAAGAGCACCCAACAGGACGTCGCGTTGAATCAGGAGCAGGAGCTCGCGGTCTCCTGTGCGCTCCTCGCGGATCACCTGTTCTGCATCCACGGGCCGCCGGGAACCGGAAAGACGCGAACGCTCGTCGAAGTCGTCAGGCGCTCCGTTCAGGCCGGCGACGACGTCCTCGTCTGTGCCGACTCGAACCAGGCGGTCGACAACCTCGTCGCCGGCTCGAGCACGGCGGAGACGGACGACGAGCGGTCGCTCCACGCCTACGCGCAGCACGGTGCCGAGGAGTTCGCACTCAGGCGGGTCAACGCCGGCAACTCGTCGAACGACGTTGTCAGCGAACGGTACGCGAGCTGCGACGGCCGGGCCGACGTCGTCGCCGCGACGAACAGCAGCGCGGCCACCCTCGATCGGGAGTTCGACGTGCTCGTCCTCGACGAGGCTACGCAGGCGACGTGTACCGCCTCCTGCATCCCGCTCGCGAGGGCGAACAAGGTCGTCCTCGCGGGCGATCACAAGCAGCTCCCGCCGTTCAGCGCGACCGAAGACCCGCCGGAGTCGGCGGCCGGGATGTCGCTGTTCGAGCACCTCTACGCCGACGGCGGCGTCTACGAGGGCGTCGGCGTCCAGTTGCGGACGCAGTACCGCATGCACCGCGACATCGCCTGGTTCTCGAACCGGCGGTTCTACGACCGGGCGCTGCGGCAGGGCCGCGACGTCGCGGCGCTCGAGGACCAACCGACGCTCGTCGGCTACGACGTCGGCGGCAGCGAGGAGACGATCGACCACTCGAAGCGCAACGACGCGGAGGCCCGACTCGTCGCGCACGTCGTCGACGAACTCCGCAGCGAGGCCGGACTCGAGGCCTCGGAGATCGGCGTCATCACGCCGTACACGGCACAGGTCGATGCGGTTCGGACGAAACTAACGTCACAGTTGGCTCGCGGCCGCGACGTCACCGTGGACACGATCGACTCCTTCCAGGGCAGCGAGAAGGTCGCGATCGTGATCTCGCTGGTCCGAAGCAACGCCGACGGTGAGGTCGGCTTCCTCGACCGTCCGCTCGACGGTCCACGGCGATTGAACGTGGCGATGACCCGCGCCGAACGGTTCTGCGCGCTCGTCGGCGACTGGTACACGTTGCGAGGTCCGCGGGACGGCGTTGGCGGCGGCACCGACCTCTACGACGATCTCCACTCGTTTCTCGAGAGTACCGGTCGGTTGCGACGGGTCGAACCGGAGTTCATCCCGGTTCCCGAGTGAGGATACTGATCGGCCACGATCGCCTTCACATCTCCTCGAGCACCCAGTCGTACTCGAGGTACTGGTCCTCCCACTCACGGCGGGCCCAGAGTACGTCTCGCCCGCGACTCGTGACGAGTAGGCGTTCGTTCGTCGATCCTTGATCTCCTTGTCGACAAGTCCGTTCTCGACGAGCGTGTCCAGGTTCGGATACAGCCGGCCGCAGTGGATCGGTTCCTCGCAGTAGTTCTCGAGTTCGTCTTCGACCGCGAGCCCGTGTGGCGCCTCCAATCCGGCGATCACGAACAACAGATCCCGCTGGAAACCAGTGAAATCGAACATTGATATATTTTTAATCATTGTCGCATTGACGGACGGACGCAGCGTTCGTCTCCCGCTTCGGTTCGCTCGCTTGCGAGGGCTCTGTGGTGGCCACCGAACGGGTATTTCGCTTCGGAACCCATCTGAAGGAGAAGATTTCAACGGAACTAATTATCCACTGAGAGACGATTTCCGCAATGCCCGCTGCGAACGCTATCGAACGACCGACCGAGGCTCTCACCGTCGCGAAGCGATATCTCAGACGCGAGCGGTTCCTCAATGCGCTCGTCGTCGCGCTCGTCGTATCGCTGTACGTCGGGACGTTCCTGCTCACCTCACTACTGCCGGCGATCGTCGTCGGAGCCGTATCGCTCGTCATCGCACGCGCTCCGATTCTTCGGTCTCGCGGGACGGTTCGACTCCGGACCGACGACGGTCCGGAAACGGTCCTTGAGAAGTTCAGCGGTCCGACGCCGCCCGTACTCGCCTTTCAATGGGGCGTCGCAGACGAGGTCATTACGAGAGAGCGCACGGCAGTCTACCGGACCTCGTATCTATTCGGCCTCCGCTCCGCCGATGTGACTGTTCGGACGGAGACGGAGACTGCACCGGACGGAACGTACCGAGTCGAGTCAGAGCTCGTGGTGAACGACCAACCGTGGGCGACGTACACGTCGACGATCAGTGACGAAACCGACCACACGATCGTCGACGTCGAGTATACCTCGAACCGGCGCTTCGGACTGCGACGCGTTCCCCAACAATTCCTCGCGGAACGGTACCGTGAGGATGCGCTCGCAGTTCAAGGATACACCGTCGTCGATCGCGACGCTTATTTCGGTCTCTGACGGCGGAATTCGCGACCTCTCCGGTTTTCGTGGCGACGGGAACAACGACACGAGCGAAGCGATCGGCGAGGATAGGATCTGTATAACTTATGAGAAACCATGCTATCACGTGTTCAAATATTTTTATATAGTTATCAAACCTCTATAGAAGTAGGAAGTTCGTTTCCGATACCATGACTACATCCGCAATCTCCCCAGACGCTCGCAACACCTTCGAGAGCACGATCGGCGGCTACACGGTCGGCGGCCGCGCCCACAGCCTGTCGGCGTGGTTCGTCCTCTCGCTTCGACTCATGATGGGTTGGGCCTTCGCGTACTCCGGTTTCACCAAGATCACCGCGGCCGAACCGTTCAGCGCCGGGGGCTACCTGGCCAACGTCGCGGCGACCAACGGCAACCCGCTGGCGGACGCGTTCACCTGGATGGCCGCGACGCCGTGGTTCGTCGAGTTCGCGAACGTCGCCGTCCCGTGGGGCGAGCTGTTCATCGGCCTCGGACTGCTCGTCGGTGCGTTTGTCCGCCTCGCGGCGTTCTTCGGCGCGCTGATGATGCTCATGTTCTACTTCGGAAACTGGGACATCGCGCACGGCGTCATCAACGGTGACTTCGCGTACATGCTCGTGTTCCTCGCCGTCGCCGCCTTCGGCGCCGGCCGGATCCTCGGCCTGGACCGACTCATCGAGAACTACGACCTCGGCGGCCAGACGCTCATCGAGCGCTACCCCGCCCTCGAGTACGTCCTCGGCTGATCTTTTCGGACGCTTCTGGACTGTTGCTCTCTTGAGTCTCGTCTGGCTGAATCGAATCGCCGATCACTCTTTTTGGGGCGTACGAGTCGCCTTGTACGTGAGAAACACGGCCGTGCCGAGCGCCGCGGCGTACCACAGCGTCCCCACGCGGATCACGACCGTCGCAGCGGCCGCGACGGCTTCGGGGTAGCCGAACGTGACCAGCACGCCGACCATCGACGCCTCCGCCGCCGCGAGTCCGCCGGGGAGCATCGACACCGCGCCGACGACCGATCCGAGGCCGAAGACGAACAGACCGATCACGAGTCCGGCTTCGACGCCGAACCCGTCGAGTACCAGCCAGAGCGCGACGCCCTCTAACCCCCACGCCGCGAGGCTGAACAGCGTCGAGACGACCAGTGGTCGGAGCCGGAACAGGCGGTACGCGCTCTCGTAGAACTGCTCGAGTTCGGTCGCGTACTCGCCGACGACCGGGAGCGACTCGAGCCGTCTGAGGACCGCCAGACAGGCCCGTCGCCACTGGAGTAGGCCGATTCCGGCTCCGATGGCGCCGAGGACGAGAGCGATCGGGAGCGACGAGCGACTGTAGACCAGCAGGCCGAGTGCGGCCATGGCGCTGAGCGCGATCAGGTCAGTGATTCGCTCGGCGCCGACGACGGAAGTGGTCTTGCTCGCGGGGACGCCCCGTTTGTCCCGGAGGAACCACGCCTTCCAGACCTCGCCGGCCTTCCCCGGCGTGACGACCATCATCAGGCCGCTGAAGAAGGTGATCGCGCTCGCGTCGAGCGGCACGTCCACCTCGAGGCGCCGGAGGTAGTAGTGCCACTTGGCGAAGCGGAAGCCGTAGCCGACGGTCGTCAGGCCGATGACGGCCCCGAACGTCCGCCAGCGCAGCGTGGCGAGCGCGCTCGTCACGTCGCCGACGTCCGCGTAGGCGGCGAGGCCGAGGAAGACGGCGACCGAGAGCAGTGCCGTCAGCCAGACGCCGTGGTCGCGGACGACCCGCCGGCACCGATCGACGACGGTCCCCCCGATTCCACCGGCCTCGCCGCTCGTCGTCACGGGAATCGCCCTGACGTGAGGATCCCGACGGCGCGACTGGAGGCGGTGCGAAACTGGTGGAGTTTCGTCGCGACGTGCCCCGAGAGGTAGCGTCCGCGACCGCCCGGCCGCACGCGTCCCTCGCGGACGGCGTCAACGAGCGACCCGCCGCCCTCGACGACCGTGTAGGCGCGGTCGACCTCCATCGGGAAGTGGGCGTCGCTCCCGCCGGTCGTTGGGAGGTCGTGGGCGGCCGCGAACGACGCCGCCCGGTCGTTGAACCGGCGGCGGACGCAGCGGGAGTTCATCGCTTCGATCCCGTCGACGACATCGGCGAGAGCCTCGAGGTCCGTCTTGTAGTACTGTCGGAGCGTGTCGAACGGATGCGAGAGGACGGCGACGCCGCCCTGTTCGTGGACGCGGTCGATCACCGTCAGCGGATCCGTTCGGGGCGGCGCCTCCGTCACGTCGAGGGCCAGCAGGTGGCCCTCGGTCGTCGTCACTTCGACGCCGGCGATCACCTCGAGATCGGCCGGCGCGGCGTCCCGAACGGCGTCGACGTTGGCGAGTGTGTCGTGGTCCGTGACGGCGATGCCGTCGAGTCCGGCGTCGGCCGCCGCTTCGGCCACGCGTTCCGGGGGCGTGCTCGAGCAGGGCGAGGCGTTCGTGTGGACCTGGAGATCGTATCGTCGTGTCATGGTAGGCTTGGTGCGGAGCGGGGTGAGACGGTCATCTCGGTTCGGTGTGGAGTGAAACGGTCACGCGATCACCTCGAGGAGTCGCGGCGGAACCCCGTAAAGGACCGCGATGACGAGGAGCCCCCAGAGGACGAGGTTGACGAAAAACGGGGGGTCGCCGAAGAGGAACTTCGGGTCACCGCCCAGATTCCGCGTGTGGGCGAGGAAGTGGTAGCGAAAGGCCGCGAAGAAGGCGAAGGGGAGCGTGGTCATCATCCACAGTCCGCCGCGGAAGAACGTGTAGAGCGAGTAGGAGACGACCAGCGCGGCGAGCACGGTGACGAGCAACTGGTCGAGCGTCTCCTCGGTGTACTCGGCGAGGGTCGCGCGCGACGCGGCCGGATCGTCGCTGACGATCATCTCGTGGCGGCGCTTGCCGAGCGCGAGCATCAGCGCCCCGAGGAACGTACAGACGACGAGCCAGGGGCTCAGGTAGACGTCGATGGCGACGACGCCGGCGACGGCCCGCAGGACGAATCCGATGGCGATGACCATCACGTCAACGATGACGATTTCCTTCAGAACCGCGGAGTAGAGCGCGTTCTGTGCGAGGTACGTGCTAACGACGAGGAGGAACAGCGGGCCGAGGTGCCAGGAGAGGCCGAGCCCGCCGACGAACAGCAGGGCCGCGAACGTCACCGCCACGGAGACCGGCACCTGCCCGCTGGCGATCGGTCGGTGTTTCTTCCGCGGGTGGTTGCGGTCCTCCTCGACGTCGAGGATATCGTTGCCGATGTACGTCGCGCCCGCGACGGCACAGAAGGCGACGATTCCGAGGACGACGTTCGTGACGGCGACCGGATCGAACAGACTCTTGGAGAAGACGAGCCCCAGAAGCAGGATGCCCTGCTTGTACCACTGCCAGGGCCGCATCTCCTTTACCAGTCCAGAGACGGTCCCCACGAACCGACGCCTGTCGGTGTAGGCGCGGGCCATCTGTCTCTTCGACTTCACATGACGGCAAAAAGTCCCGGCTTGCCTGTGACTCCCACACATCATATATCACGCGCTGGATGTCTCGGTTTCAATCGACTCGAGACTGTACGGATTCGATACACCTCGGTACACTATTGACCCATCGTATCGACGTTCAGCGTGATATCACGATGAGCGATAGTGAGCGTGCCAGCGACGACTCGAACGGCTCGCTTCTCGTCACCGGGGGGACTGGATTCCTCGGCCTGCACGCGTGCCAGTACTTCCGTGATCAGGGATGGGACGTCACCGCGTTCGATCTCAAGCCGTTCGAGCCGGAAGACGATACGGACGGAATCGACTTCGTCGAAGGCGACGTTCGAAGCGAGGCGTCCGTCGCCGATGCACTCGAGGAGAGCGATGCCACCGCGGTGGTGCACACGGCGGCCGCGCTCCCACTGTGGGACGACGACCGTATCCGAGAGACGACCATCGACGGAACGCGGAACGTGCTCTGGGCGGCGAACGACGCCGACGTCGAGCGGATCTGTTACGTCTCCTCGACGGCGGTGTACGGGACCCACGACACGCATCCCATCACCGAGGAGTCGCCGCTAGACGGAGTCGGCGCATACGGCGAGGCCAAGATCGAGGCCGAGAAGGTCTGTCAGGACTTCCGCCGCATGGGGATGTGCGTCCCGATCGTTCGCCCGAAGACGTTCATCGGCCCGAAACGACTCGGCGTGTTTCAGGTGCTGTTCGACTGGATCGAGGACGGCGCCAACGTCCCGCTCGTCGGCTGGGGGAACAACCGCTACCAGCTGTTGCACGTCCGCGACCTCGTCACCGCCATCGAACTGCTGCTCACCGAAGACGAGGACGCGGTCAACGACACGTTCAACGTCGGGACCGACGAGTTCGGCACGATGAAGGAGGACTTCCAGGCCCCGATCGACTACGCGGGGACGGGGAAACGCACCATCGGGACGCCCGCCTTTCTCACGGTCGCGGTCCTCCGCGTGCTGGACGAACTGAACCTCTCCCCGCTGTATCCGTGGGTCTACGAGACTGCCCACGAGGACTCCTACGTCTCCGTCGAGAAGCTGACGGACCTCGGCTGGGAACCCGAGTACTCCAACCGGGAGGCGCTCGTGGAGACCTACGAGTGGTACCTCGAGAACTACGAGGCCGACGAGGAGACCGACGAGAGCGGCCTCGACCACCGCGTCGCGTGGGACCAGGGCGCCCTCGCCGTCGCGAAGAAGATCTCACAGCGGATCTGAGATGCCCCCTCGGTCACGGTTGCTGTCTCGCAGTACGTGGCTCGCCGTCCTCGGACCGATCGTTGTCGTCCTGTTCGTCGCCGGGTTCGGTAGGCACCTGCTCGTCGACTGGCCGACGATCGCGACCGACCCGGCGTTCTTCCAGCACACGGGCTGGTACGTCCTCAAGGGCGGCGTTCCGTACGTCGACGTCTGGGACGTGAACCCGCCCGTTCCGTTCGGAATCGCGGCCGTGCTCGCCGCCCTCTCGGGCGGGAACATGCTCGTGCTGCATGGCCTCGGAGCGACGCTCACGACGCTCATCGCAGCCGCGAGCGTCCTGCTCGTCGCCTGGATCGCCCGCCACGTGACCGGGGACGACGCAGCGGCGATCGCCGCCGGTCTCGCGATGCTCGTCGTGCCGGAGCTCTTCCTCCTCTCCCCGGAAGGCGTCCGGGCACAGTTCTATGCGCTGTTTTTCGGCGTCCTCGCGCTCGCACTGGCGCTCCGCGACCGGCCGTTCCTCGCCGGCACCGCCGCGGCGCTGAGCGCCGGGTCGTGGCAGTCCGGGGCGGTTTTTGCGATGCTGATCGTCGGGATAGCGTATCAGCGAACCGGCGCCAAGGGCGCGCTCAGGGCGATCGCGGGCGGCGGCGTCGTGACCGGTGCCGTCGTCCTCGCGTTCGCGGCCACGGAGGGGCTCGTTCCCATGGTCGTCCAGACGGTGGTCGCCCCGCTGACCGCCGGATCGTCGTACACCCTGGCCGAGCGCGTCTACACGATACTGCTAGTGTTCGGCTACGGGTCGCTGCTCGTCCCGGTCGCGCTCTACGGCTGGGCGCGCGCCGCCGTCAGCGACGTCCGAGAGCGGTGGTGGATTCCGGCGGGCGGTTTGCTGCTCGCCTTCCAGGTGCTGTTCGTCGATCTGGACGGTTCGACGGACGCGTTCCTCTGGCTCGCCTTCGTCGCACTCGGCGTCGCCGTCGCGGTAGAACGCGTGACCGTGGGAGGATCGGTGACGACGAATCGACGCAATGACGACGCGTCCCGTTCCGTCCGCCGGTGGACGGCGGTCGCCGCCGTCGCGGTGATCGCGCTGCTCGTTCTCTCGGGTCTCGCCTGGCACTTCGGCTCACCGGCCTCGCAGTCGACGCTCCAGACGCGACAGGAGGCGGCCGAGCCGGAGGGGGAGTCCCTGCCGATAACGCCGGGCGACGGGAACGTCCCGTCGATGCAGACGATCTACTGGGAGCAGGCGAAACCGGAGACCTGTCACTACCGGCTGAGCTGGAACGAGGTGCGGTGGATCGCGATGACCGACGACCGACTGGATAGGCGACAGTGCGACGGGTGGCCGAGTCGAACCGATCGCGGCTAGGATTCGGCGCGTTCGGACTCGAGCGAGCGTGATCGACGAGCGGGCCGCCGGCGGCAGGTCTAGCCGCCGTTCGATGTTCGCTCGAGCTGGACCACGGCGATGCCGTTGTACCGGTTCACCTCGACGGGGCCGCGGTAGTCGTCGCGGCTCGCCACGGCGTCGACGATCCGCTGATTCGTCGACGAATCGGTGTACGAGAGCACGATCCAGACGTCGTCGCGTCCGTCGACGGACGACCTGATTTCGTCGGCCGACGCGTCGGGCGGGATCCGAACCGTGGGCACGTCCGCCGCGTCGAAGTAGTAGCCGAACGTCCGCTCGGTGAACGGTCTGCTCACGAGGACGACGTCGTCGCCGTCGACGTTCGACTCGACGTCGGCGGCGGCCGCCCGCCACTGCTCTTTCTGGTCGTCCTGATAGTACGTTGGGAGGGGCGCGACGAGGCCGACGAGGAGCACCCCGACGACGACGTACCGAAGCGACGGGCGGGAGAGCGTCCGCACGCCGACCGCGATCAGGAGGAAAAACGCCAGCGACGCCCCGATCGAGTAGCGGTCCACGAAGATCGGCGTGACGACGTGCGAGAGGGCGATCGGAACGAGCACCGGCACGACGAACCAGAGGAGGACCACGTACACGGCGTTTATCGATGGATTCTCCCGGTCGGTCTCCGTCACGCCCCGGTCGGCCTCTGTCGTCGCACCCCGGCCGATCGCCGTCACCGCGTCTCGGGCGCTCGAGAGCGCGAGCACCAGACAGCCCGCGACGACGAGCGAGACGAACAGCGGGTACGATTCGCCGAACAGGTGGCCGCCGAGGTACGCGGCGAACGTCTCTCTGACGGTCTCGGCGGTCGGCAGCGGAATCCAGGAGACGTTGCCCGCATCGCCGCCGCCGGCCGCCACCGTCCGGCGGAGCAACCGCACCAACCACGGGAGGAGGAGCAATGCGGTTATTCCCTCGAGGGCGATCCAGCGGCGGAGTGTCAGTCGCGACCGGGGAACGGTCCGGACCAGCGGCCGAGAGAAGACGTACGCGTTCTGGGCGAGTATCGCGAACAGCCCGAAGACGTGCGTGTACCCGAGGAGGATCGTGGAGACGACGTACCCGATATCGTCCCGAACGCCGCTCTCGTCGGTCGATCTCTCCGCCTGTATTCGCACGAACCAGTAGAGCGAGAGCGCGGTCAGCAGCGCGAGCAGATTGTACATTCGCACCTCCTGGGAGTACCAGACGTGGAACGGTGAGACGGCGACGAGCACCGCCGCGATCGCTCCGACTTCCCTGTCGAAGAGCCGTCGACCGACCCCGTAGAGGACGACGACGGTGGCGATTCCGACGAGGGCCGACAGCAGTCGCGTGGCCAGTTCGCTCGTTCCGAAGAGCGCCGACCAGCCGGACAGGAGGAGATAGTAGAACGGCGGATGGGGATCGTTCCCCGGGACGCTGATCAGGAGTTCGGACGGCGTGTTCGACGTGACGATCGTCACCGAGACGACTTCGTCGACCCAGTAACTCTCGGACTCCAGCCGAAACAGCCGGAGCGCAGCAGCGAGGAGTGCGATCGGATACAGTTCGATCGGAACGCCCGCCAACGAGCGGTCACCGAGTCTCTCCCCGTCGGTCTCGGTCGGCGGGGACGGCGACATAGTTCCGATAGCAACGACCCGAGGTATGAATGTTGGCCGGACGGAGCGATTCGACCGGCAACCGTAGCGGAACTCGGACGGACGCCGACCGGCATCGTGTCGCTCGCGGCGACGGTGATCCCGCCCCAGCCGTCGAACTCGAGTGGAACGAAGGCGATGCCGTGCAACAGACCGAACGACAGTGAGTATCAATCCCGTGAACTGATCGGTCGGATTCGACAGAATATTTCTACCCGCGGAAGAATTCGATACGAGAGAACTGTTTCAGTTCGTTGAATCCCGGTATGAATCAGTGGACGACATCGCTGGAAGAGCGGGTTGACCCGATGATCGGCGTCGCCGTCGCGATCGCCGCCATCAGTACGAGTGCGATCCTCGTCCGGTGGAGCGGTGCGCCGAGCGTCGTGAAGGCGTTCTACCGCGTGCTGTTCATGGCGGTCGCCGTCGCGCCGTTCGCGCTCCGCGACGCCGACGCCCTCCGAGCGATCTCGAGGCGCGACCTCGTCTTCGCGGTCGTCTCGGGACTGGCGCTGGCCGCCCACTTCGCGAGCTTTTTCGAGAGTCTGGAGTTGACCACGGTGGCCGCGTCGGTGACGCTGATCACTACCCAGCCGATATTCGTCGGCGTCGCCGCGGCGGCGCTCCTCGACGAGCGACTCACCCCGCGGATGATCGGCGGGATGGCCGTCGCGCTCGCGGGCGCGTTCTGTATGTCGGTGGGGCCGCTCGTCGTCGACCCGCTACTCGGCGGCGGCGACATCGTCGCGGCGCTCGGGACCGCGTTCGCGGGGAGCGCGACCCAACTCTACGGCAACGCCCTCGCGCTCGCCGGCGCGGTCGTCGGTGCCGTCTATACGCTTTCGGGCCGCTCACTCCGCCAGCGGCTTCCGCTGTTCGCCTACACGTTCGTCGTCTACGCCGTGTGTGCCGCCGCCCTCGGCTTCCTCGCCGTCGGGACCGATGCGCCGCTCCTCGGCTATCCGCAGACGGAATGGGTCCTCTTCCTCGCGATGGCCCTGTTCCCGGGCATGTTCGGCCACACGGTCATCAACTGGGCGCTGAAGTACGTCGAGTCGAGCGTCGTGAGCGTCTCGTTACTGGGCGAGCCCGTCGGGAGCACGATCCTCGCGCTCGCGTTGCTCGGTGAGGTTCCGGAAGCCGTGACGGTTCTCGGCGGCGCCGTCGTGCTACTCGGAATCTACGTCACGAACCGCGGACGGGCGATGTGAACCGTCGGTGTCTCCCGAATACGCGATAGTTTGGATGGCAGAACGATATCAGTAGGAAAGTGCGTTCGAGTCACCGACGAGCGATCGAACAACGAGTCTCCGAGATCAGTGCTGCTCGCCGCGATCGGACCCCTCCACCGCGCGGTCGTCCGCCGCCGGCAGGGTGACCGAGAACGTCGATCCCTCGCCGGGTTCGGACTCGAGCCAGATCTCGCCGCCGTGGCGTTCGACGATGCGCTCACAGAGCGCGAGTCCGATTCCCGTGCCGGCGTGCTCGTCGTGCGTATGGAGTCGCTGAAACACCTCGAAGATCCGCTGTTGATCGTCGGGGTCGACGCCGATTCCCTCGTCACGCACTGAGACGATCCACTCCGATCCGTCGCGTGTCACCGAGAGTTCGACGCGAGGCGGTTCGTCGCCGCTGTATTCGATCGCGTTGTCCAGCAGATTCTGGAACAACTGCCGGAGCTGGTCGGCGTCCCCGACGACGGTGGGGAGGTCCTCGGTCGTGATCTCGGCGCCGCTCCCCCCGATCTGAAGCTGACAGTCCGTTCGGACGTCATCGACGACGGCCTCGAGATCGACGGGTTCGAACGGGTCGCCCCGCGTCTCGATTCGCGAGTACTCGAGCAGGCTATCGATCATCGCCCGCATGCGCTCGGCACCGTCGACCGCGTAGTCGATGAACTCCTCGCACTCCGCGTCGAGTTCGTCCGCGTACCGGTCCTCGATGAGTTGCAGGTAGCTCGAGACCATCCGTAACGGTTCCTGGAGGTCGTGGCTGGCGGCGTAGGCGAACTGCTCGAGCCGCTCGTTCGACGCTTCGAGCTCCGCCGCGGCCCGCTTTCGCGTCGTGATATCGGTGAGCGCGCCGGGGAACTTGACCGGATTCCCGTCCTCGTCGCACCTGACGTGTCCGCGAGCGGACACCCACCGGAGCTCGTCGTCGGCGTTCCGGACGCGATACTCGGCTTCGAACTCGCCACAGGAGTCGAGGGCCGCCTCGATTTTCTCCTCCACTCGATCCCGGTCGTCCTCGTGGATCGTCGAGAGGAATCGCTCGAGCGGCTCGCCCTCGCGGGCGGCCTCGGGATCGACGCCGAACGTCTCTGCGAAAGAGTCGCCCGTAGCTATCTCGTCGTCGGGAATCGACCACTCCCAGGTGCCGACGGCGCCGGCTTCGGTCGCCGCCTCGAGTCTCGATTTGGCGTCGTGTAAGAACCGTTCGCGCTCCCGCTGTGCGAGCCTCGAACTCACCCAACTGCTCAGGAGTTCGACGAACGTGACTTCCCAGTCGGAGAACTCCTCGGATCGGGCCTCCGTCCCGTAGAAGCAAAACGTCCCGTAGGCGTCCTCGCCGGAGAAGACCGGCGCGCCGAGGTAGCAGGCGATCCCCCACTCCGGGTCCGCGAACTCCGGGGCCTGCGCCTCGACGTCCCTGAGGACGAGCGTCTGTTCGGTCTCGACGACGTGTTTGCAGTTGGGCAACTCGTCGACGGGAACCGTCGCCCCGGCCTCGAGTTCGACGTCAGCCGGGACATCGATCGCTTCGAAGACGTAGTCGTCGCCGTCCACGCACGAGAATGTCGCGTAGTCCGTTCCGACCGTCTCTCGAACAACTTCCAGGAGATCGTCGATCTGTTCGATGAACGGTCGGTCGGGCTCGGCGATGATCTCGTACGCGCGCCGCAGGGCCTCCTCGCGGTGCTCGAGTTCCTTCTGTCGGTGGACGTCGTCAGTGATGTCGTGCAGGGCGACGGACAGCCCCGTCTCGGAGGGGACGGCTCGCACCTCGAACCAGGCGTCGAGCGGGGAGTGGTACGCCTCGAACGTCACGGACTCCTGGTCGTCCATCGCGCGTTCGAACCGGCTTCGAAACGACGGGACCAGTGCGTCGGGAATCGCCTCCCAGAGCTTCGTTCCGAGCAGTTCCGCCTCGGTCCCCTCGAGAACTCGCTCGGCTTTCTCCTCTATGTACGTGACGCGCCACTCCGCGTCGAGCGCGAAGACCGCGTCCGTGAATCTCGCGTAGACATCGGCCGGCGAGGTGGGTTCGAAAGAGGGGGTCACGACTGTATCACTCGTTGTAGAACCGAAGACGCGGACGTGGAAAAGCCCTGTCCCACCGGAACCGATCTACGCGTCGCCCGGTTCGACGTCACCGAGGACGCGATCGCCGAACGCGACCACGAGTACGGCGCCGACCAGATCGAAGACGAGATCGAGGACGGTGTCGGTCCGCCCGTACGTGACGAGAATCGGTTCGAGACCGGAGCGATCGGCCGCGGTGTGAATAGCGTACTCGAGGAGTTCCCACAGCACACCGAGACCCGCGACGACGGCGACGACTCGCGGACCGGGATCACGTCCCCGCCGCCGGCTGATCGCGAAGACGACGGCACCCAGAATCGTCGCGGAGTGGGTGTGCGTGAGATGATCCCACCACTCGACGTCGTCATACGGGCCCAGCATTCCGACGGCGTGGGTGACCATTGCGGTATCGACGTACACGCGCTGCCACGGCCGGAGTTCGACGTCGTACAGCCGTTCAGCGAAATCGGGGAGGTACGTGCCGATGGCGGCGGCGACGGCGTTCACGACCGCCCCCGGGTTCCGCCGTCGGATTCCGACGAGGCCCACCACCAGCAGTGCGTATCGAATCCCTCGTTCCACCTCACGCTCGGCCGACGTCCTCATTGGTTACGCGATACTCACAATCGTGAGCGTATATAGATATCGTGACGAATTGCTACGCGTGTCTCGAGACGGCCGGACCCGCGCTACTGTGCCCCGCGGTAGCGCTCTGGGACGTACGGGAGTACCGGTGCCGGCAGCAGGGAGACGAGGTATTCGGCGAGGCCCGCGAAGTGCTTTCGGAACAGGACGTAGACGGCCGACACCGACAGCAGTGTGAGCACGACGACGGGAACGGGACCGTCGGCTGCGAGGAACACCGGCACTGCCGCGATTCCGGCGAGTCCGAGGTCCTCCGGGGAGCCGTCGTAGCGGACCCAGCGACGAGGCCGAATCCAGCGCCGGTGATAGTGGCTGTAGACCGCCCGCTCGGAACCGCCCTGCCACGGCCGGAGCTCGAGACCCCCGCCCGCGGCGTCGGCCGCGGCGTGGAGCGCCGCCGCAGCGAGCGCAACGGCGAGTGCGACGGTCGCCGGCGACGGCGTGAGAAGCGCGAGCGCGAGCCCCAGAGCGGTCGCGACGGCCGCGTAGACGGGATAGTGGAACGTCTTCCGGTGGCCGGCATAGAGATCGAGGTCCGGGACCAGGCCGCCAATCAGTCCGGCCGCGAAGGCGGTCGGGGCGAGCTCGGGGGCAACTACAAGGACGGGAAGAGCCAAGGCCATCCCCCAGAGCGCGTGAGTCGTCGCCATCATTCTGACCTCCTATAGTGGTCGGAATGATATATGTATTTCCCGCGGCCACGAGCGGATTCGACGACCGCGTTGATCGCTGGGACGGTACAACGCTGGTCCGATGATAGCGTTCGACCGGCGATCGACTGCCGGCCCCGATGTCGGTCTCGCCGTGATCTACCGCGGACGTCTCGAGTACCCGGTTCCGTCGCAACGCTATCGAGACGGCGTCGACGACTAATCACTCAGAGGGGCCGCTTTCGTCCGAGAACACCCACCGAGTCGCGTCGATCGGGTAGTTTTCCCACGCGAACACCGCGTCCGGATGGACGGCGAAGAACGGTGTTCCGTGACGGATATCGTATTTTTCCGTATACGCCGAATCGATCCGTTCGACGAGCGCCCCGTCCGTCGTTTCGTCGTCGATCCGCTCCGCGGTTCCCTCGAGAATGACGACCGCTTCGGCGTCCTCTCGGTGCACGACGATCTCTGCGTTCGCCGCGAGATTTCGAACCCATCGAGTCCGTTCGCCGCCGCCGCAGTAGAAGGTGTCCTCGAGCCAGACGCCCCACGTCGGTCGCGCGTGCGGTTTCCCGTCGGGACGGATCGTCGTGATCCAGTAGAACCGATCCGAAGCCATGTTCTCTGCCACGAACGCCCACGTGAGCATGCCGTCCTCGCTCTCGGGAATTCCGTAACTCTCCTCGGTCGCGGGACGCGACCGCTGTGATTCGTCGGGAGACGCTGCGTCGTTCTCGTCCATCAGTACCGATACAGAGGCGATGGAGAAGCTTAAGCGAGAGTTATCGCCCGTGTACGGGCCGCTATCGTCAGTTCGACTGCGAGAGGACGTCCTGATACGCCTCGAGTGTCCGCTCGATGTCGGCCTCGGTGTGAGCGTAGCTGACGAACTGACTCTCGAACTGGTTCGGCGTGAGCAACACGTCTCGATCGGCCATCGCCGGCCAGAAGATCCGTTTCCACCGGTCGGTTTTACCGGCCGCGACGTCCGCACCCGTTTTCGGGCTCAGTTCGAATCGCGGACAGTCCGGACGCTGTTTGCAACCGGCCGTACAGTGGCCGGCCATCGTTTCGGGTGCCTCTCGAGTGAACAGGAGCTTGAACATCGAATCCGTTCCCGCGACGGTGTATTCGGGTGCGTGATCCTCGACGATATCCTGAAGACCGGCTCGGAGCCGTTCTCCGAGTTCGTTGACGTGCGTATAGACGTCGTGTTCCTTCGCGAACCGGAGCGTCTCGAGTCCGGCGACCATCGTTACGGGGTGTCCGTTGAACGTCCCGGACTCGAAGACCGATCCCGTCGGAGTGAACGCCTGCATGATCTCGGCTCGCCCACCGATCGCCCCGACCGGAAATCCGCCGCCGATGACCTTCGCGAACGTCGTGAGATCGGGTTCCACGTTGTACTTCCCCTGTGCGCACTCTAATCCGCCGACACGGAACCCGGTGATGACCTCGTCGAAGATCAGCAGCGATCCGTAGTCGTCACAGAGATCCCGAAGCGTCTCGTGGTAGCCCTCGACCGGCAGGACGATGCCGTGGTTCCCCAGCAGCGGTTCGGTGAGAACGGCCGCGATCTCCGATCCGTGACGTTCGAAGACGTCGCGAATCGCCGCTTCGTCGTTGAACGGAACCGGAATCGTCTCGTCGACGAACGCGGGCGGAACACCCGCACTGCTTGGACTCCGTTCCTCGACGTCTCCGTCGACCAGGAACGATTCGTGACCGCCGTGGTAGCCCCCCTGCATCACGACGATTTTGTTGCGGTCAGTGTGGCCCCGCGCGAGTCGGACGGCTGCAGCCGTCGCCTCCGTACCGGAATTCACGAACCGAAGCCGGTCGACGCTGTCGACGTGGTCGATGATGAATTCGGCGAGTTCGACCTCCACCTCGGTCGGGATGCCGTACATCGGACCGTCAGTGACCGTCTCCGTGACCGCCTCGTGAACGGGTTCGGGCAAATCGTGACCGAGTAGCAGCGGCCCGTACCCCATGATATAATCGAGATACCGATTGCCGTCGGTATCGACGACGTGGGCGCCGTCACCGTGCTCAACGAACGCCGGTGTCGGCCGTGGATCGGCCCTGACGGGCGAGTTGACGCCACCGACAAGCGACTCGAGCGCTCGATCGTATAGCCGGTACGTGGACTCGGAACCGTCGTTATGAGACATCTCTATCCGTTATTATTTTTCCTCGAACTACAATCCGTTGATAAAATCGATACCCCTGTACCGGAGATCGAACGGTTCCGAGATCAGTCGGCCGCTGTGACGATCGCGTCCTGGTAGCTCGCGATTTCCTCGAGGACTGCCTGCCGATCGCTCTCCCCGACATCGAATTCAGCGAGCGCGTCGTCGAGATGGGTCGCGATCGCCTGGAAATCCGATGGGGTGATGCCCATATCCGCGTGGACGGTCTTCATCTCTCCGCCCGAGTACTCGACCGGGCCACCGGTGACCGAACTGATAAACTGGGCCTGGTGTGCGCGTTGTTTCTGCATATCGACGTCGTCGAAGTAGCCTGCGACCTGTTCGTCTGCCATGACGTGATCGTAGAATTCGTTGACGACCGCTGTGATCGCGTCTTCGCCACCGAGTCGCTCGTAGAGCGTTTCGCTCATCGATGGCGTGTACTGACTTGAGACAGGTAAAATTCGGTCCGAACAGGTTCGGGTCGAATGCCGATTGAGAGCGGTACAGAGAGTGTTGAACGACGGTTCGATACCGGGGTTGCGTCCGTAGCCGTCGAATGACTGGTAGAGTTCGTCCGCGAGTTCGCCCGCTCTAATCCACCAGCACCGTTCTCACTGAATATGTGGACGAACTCGACATCGACGGGCCCGACAGGGAACGGTTTGAGCCAGACGATAACGCACACGCGTCTCCGAGTCCGTTCGACTGAGCCGAGTGAACCCGCTGTGACCGAGTGAGCCAACCGTTCGATATATCCCTTCACTTATCTGTTTACGGAATTATTATACATCTATAGGGAGGAGTACCGGTATGTACGATCTCACCGGATTCCAGCGCGACCTGCTGTACACGATCGCCGGCCAGGATGAACCGCACGGGCTTGCGCTCAAAGAGGAACTCGAGGACTATTACGAGAAGGAGATCCATCACGGGCGACTCTATCCGAATCTCGACGAACTCGTTAACAAGGGACTCGTCGACAAAGGCGAAGTCGACCGGCGAACGAATTACTACACGATCACCGCTCGCGGTCAACGCGAGCTCGAGGCTCGGCGGGAGTGGGAAGACCAATACGTCGGCGAGTTGCTCTCGAAATCGGAGTAACGGAACTGGGAGTCGTGTCTCGAGGAGTTCGTGTATCGCCGTTCGTCTCGAGCGGTGGACCAGCATTCGACTTCATATAGCCGTCTCTACTGAGTTGCAACGGATCCGAACCGAACGTCAGAGTGTGGAAGGCGTGGAGTGTTCGCTCCGAAGCCTCGGACGAGGATCCGTTTCAGTCAAAGGAGGAGAATGCGGACGAATCGTCGGTGAGAGGCAACTTCCGTACAGGTATTGTGTTGACCGAGGCAGGGAACCGGCTTCTCGAGGGGCCCACCGCAAACCAGATACCGAAACACCGATATACACGTTCCACGTTAACATTCCTCGATGCACCCAGTAGAACCAGGCGACGAACGGCGCATCCAGATCAAAGAGTTCGGCGAAGAAGGCGACGGTATCGGCTACATCGACGGCTTCGTCATCGTCGTCCCCGACGCCGGGATCGGCCAATGGGTCACCGTCACCATCGACACCGTCCACGACAACTTCGCGCTCGCATCAGTCCGCGACGACGAACCTGACATCATACTCGACCACCCACTACCATAATAGCTCCTCACTGGACAGAGCGACAGACACGCCCAGCCAGTTCCGGATCACACTGCGGGCAGCAGCCAGCTTCCAGGCCTAACTGGACAGGAGGTCGTCCACGTACTGCTCCTCCCAGGCACGCCGGGCCTCGGTCTCTCGGTTCCCGCGCCGAGTAATCGAGGACACGTTCGTTCGGAAAAGCACTATCCTTCCTCTGCAGTTACCACTTTGCCTGCGTCCTTCAGCGGTCACATGGCTGGAGCCGCCAAACAGTAACCTGCAGACTGAGCAGTAGTCTTCCCGAAACCATTTATGGAGTCTACTATCTCGGATGGGGAGACCTCTATATAAATAATTTATGCATTTAGGGTTCTCAATTTGATACTACTATATGAGAATAGACCGACATGATACGTTCACTCCGAGAATTCCGACTGACGAAATCGGTGCGTAACGAGCAGTCCGATTCCGAGGAGCGCAATGAGGATCGGGTTGGCGGTGGCGGCGGCGAACGCTGCTTCGAAGAGCGAACGTCGGCGCCCGTAGTAGACGACACCCCCGGCGGCCGCGTAAAACTCGATAATTCCGACCCCCGTATAGACGCCGCATCTCACGGGAGAGACGCAGTCTCGAATCACCGTTTCGCTGCTCGAAACTATCGTCTAAATGACGTATAGAATGAAACTGTCCTGAAATCATCGCTAACTCGATTATAAATATAGCCGTGTGGGGCCGAGAAAGGCGATAGCCAACGGACCCAGAATACGGAGGGATACTCACCCTCGCAGATTCGAAACGACCGCATAGCGAAACAGAGACGGCGTCGACTCGAGGCGAAGTAGCCGCGGAACAGGACTGGTCACCGCTCCCGGATTCGCATGCGACCAATACCAACTGTGACCACCCGCCGCGATCTCCGCCGAATGCACGCCGTGAAACCGCCGGTACTGCACACCGGAGGCCGACGGCGTGGTACTGCAGACGGCGCCGGCGATTCGATGGAAATCCGCTCAGACACACCCGAAAACATGACATTCGAAATACCAACCCGAGAAACGCGATGGACCGTACTCGCCGCAGTGATGATCGCATCGATGGTCGCTCTATCGACAGTCGCTGCGGGCGCAGCAACCGCGGCCGCTGCAGATGCCGACGACGGTGCTGATACTGACCTCGAGATGACGGTCGATGCACCGAATTCGATCGAAACGACTGGATCGAGCACGTTCGACGTCACCGTGAACACAGCCGATGGCGAGCCAGCCACGACTGACGTCGTCTTCGAAATCAGTGGTGAGGGGATCCAGGAAGAAGTGACTGCCAGCACCGACGACACGGGGTCTGTCACCTTCACTGCTGAAGGGATTGCCCTCTCTGAAGGGGAATATGAGTGGACAGTCACCGCCGGTGACGAGGAACGTTCAGGGACACTCACTGTTACCGGTACCGCGGACGACGGTGCTACCGACGATACTGCTGATAACGACACCGAAGCTGCCGGCAACGATACTGCTGGCAACAACACTACTGCTTCAGAGAACGACACCGCTGCTGACAATACTACTGACAACGACAGCGAAGTCGCTGACAACGACACCGAAGCTGCCGGCAACGACAGCGAAACCGCTGACAACGACAGCGAAACCGAGGAGGACGAATCAGTTCCCGGCTTCGGCATCGCCGGTACGCTCTCTGCCCTGGTTGCAGGGACGTTGCTGTTAATCCGTCAGCGTAGCTAAGCACCCAGCGACCGGGACTCGGCACCTTTTGCCGACGTGTGACTTCTTTGCGGCGTGTCCGATACGTTGATGACCCTCACGTAGAGCGGCCATTGGAGAAGACTGAAATCGATTTCCCCCACAATTCGCGCATATAGTCTTCTTCCCCTTCTCACCAGGTGGGTAGACGTCTACCGAGACACCGCAATCTGAGACGGTCTGTGGCGACTCGAGCGGCCGGCCTTCGGGCTCGTTCGGAAACTGAACCCGGGGTTCGACTCGAGTAGAGGAGGCAAGTGACGCAGACCGAACGGTGCTCCATGAGCGTTCGAACGAACGTCTCTCCGGCCACTTTCCGGGAAAGCGAACTCATCGGTCTCTGATCGGAGGGGCTTGAGTCACTCGTGAGTGAGCGAGCGAACCACTTTGAAACGGCGCGTAAGAAACTGATAGCGACGAAGCGACGATTCACCCTCGAGCGAGCCAGCTGTCACGTCACCAAGTTCGGGAACGGAAGTTG
This sequence comes from Haloterrigena sp. KLK7, assembly GCF_037914945.1. Taxonomy (NCBI): domain Archaea; kingdom Methanobacteriati; phylum Methanobacteriota; class Halobacteria; order Halobacteriales; family Natrialbaceae; genus Haloterrigena; species Haloterrigena salinisoli. The sequence goes on along the minus strand of NZ_CP149788.1, from coordinate 26,496 downwards.
CATCCGCGACCCATGACGGGCCGAGTGATCTAATTCGCATCCGTACCAGTGCCCGCTGTCGGCCATTGAAGGCCGAACGTTTAAATGCTCGACTATGGCAGCCACTGCCAATGCATTCTGAGGAATCTCTCAACTCTGCGTCCGAACAGATCATCAAGCAGGACGAAACCTACACGCATGAACGGCATGGCCTCGTCAAAGTCACCGGGATCTGGCAGGGCGTCCACAGCGTCGATCAGGCACGGAACACGACGGAGGAGAGCACGATCGTCATCCGGTACGCTCTCCTCGAGTCATCAAACCACCGGCCGACTCCCGATCTCGCTGATACGCTCGCCGAGTTTCTCGACGCGATCGACACGCAGAGCTACTGAACGGCTGGTTCATTGGAGTCGTCGTGCTGAACTCATCCTCTGTATTCAGCATGACTCGCGGAACATCATTTGAAACTGGTAGGAATCTCAGCAGTGACGTCGAATCTGAAAACCTCCGTGAAGATCCTGAGCAGGGGAGAATTCGAGACGCTTGCAGAGTCAAAAAGTCGCGACAGCGGTGAGCGAGTAGGGTGGGGTAGTTCATCTGATAGATTAGGGTAGAAACTGAGCGAAGTTCTTCGAGTGTTTCTCTGATTGTACCCAGAACAGGTAGGTATACTATTACTAAATATCACCCACCGGTGATTTGGCGTGGAATGGTAGTACGAAACAATGTCCAGCAGGGTGGGTACGGACAATGACTGGGTCGACCCGACGCGAGACGTTGAAGTCGCTCGGTGCGGTCTCGGGGCTGGTACTCGGCGGCACCGGCGCCAATGTGCTGACCGGCGATTCGCCGACGGAGAACGGGACGCCACCGGGACGTTCCGGCACTGAGTTCGTGGGAACGTGGACGGCGAGCCCGATGGCACCGACCGACGAGGGACTCTCCCAGGAGGGATTCGAGGACGAGACGCTTCGGCTGATGGTCCGGACGAGTGTCGGAGGGAACGGCGTCCGTATCCGCCTGTCCAATACGTTCGGTGACGAACCGGTCACGTTCGACCGAGCGTCTGTGGGGATACGAGCCGAGTCCGGTAGTGCTGCGATCGAATCGGGGACGCTCCGACAACTGACATTCGGCGGTGATGCCGACGTGACGATCACGGCCGGGGGTCGCGTCTTGAGTGATCCAGTGGACCTGCACGTCGAACCGGAGCAGGACCTGGCGGTCACCCTCTACGCGGCGGAACCGACAGGTCCCGCAACCCTGCACCACCTCGGGACCAAGACGTCCTTCGTCTCGGAGAGCGGCGACCACACGGATGAGACCGGTGCCGACGCGTTCGCGACGGAGATCTCCCAGTGGTTCTATCTCGACGGAGTCGAGGTGATCGCACCGGAGACGAACGGCGCGATCGTCTGCCTAGGCAACTCGATCACCGACGGCTTCGAATCGACCCGCGACGCCAACGCGACCTATCCCGACTTCCTCGCCGAGCGAATCAACGAGAGCGAGAGCCTACAGAAATCGGTGTTGAACGCCGGTATTTCCGCTAACCGCGTGCTCAGTAGGGGCGTCGGTGAAAACGCTCTCGCCCGGTTCGACCGAGACGTTATCGCCCAGACGGGCGTGACCGACGTGCTCCTATTGGAGGGAATCAACGATATCGGAGCTGGGGCGAGTCCCGAAGTCGAAATGGTGACGGCCGAGGAACTAATCGACGGCTATCAGCAGCTCATCCGCCGGGCCCACGCGAAGGGCCTGCGCATCGTTGGCGGAACCCTGACGCCGATGAAAGATAACCCGTACTACACGCCTGAGAGCGAGGAGATTCGACAGACGGTCAACGAGTTCATACGGACGAGCGGCGCCTTCGATGGCGTCGTCGACTTCGACAAGGCCATCCGGGACCCCGATAATCCCGAGCGGATACTTCCGGAGTACAATAGCGGTGATAACATCCATCCGGGGGACGCGGGGTACGAGGCGATGGCAGAGGCGGTCGACCTCTCGCTGTTCCAGGGCCGCGGTCGCGGCCGAAACGGTGGAGAGAGGCGCGGCAAGAACGAGGGCCGCGGACGGAATCTTGGCAACGCGGACTGAAGGCGCCACGCGAGTCAGCCCGGCGGTGATCCAGCCGGCACAGCCAACGCGGTCGCTTCGTCCGCGTACTGTTGCCGTTCCACGGCAGGGTAAGTGGCGGAAATAGCCGCATCAAGACTGGTGTCCACGGCTAGGGCTGACTATAGGACCTGATCACTGCCCAACCGGGAGGTCAGCGGTCTACGAGAGGGTGCTCTCTTGCACGGGCGGCTGTAAGCGTGGTCTCGTTACTGGCTGGTCTCTCGTTCGCTAGGTCGGCGTAGGTCCCTGCTCGAGACAGGTTCCAGAGCGGTCTCCGAGGACACCATACGACAGCGTCGTCGCGATCCGAGAGCGAGTGCTGGACGAGCTGTATCTTCTCGAGGCGTCGCCGACCGAAGATGACGATCATCTCGACGTCGTCGTATTCGTAACAGTAGATAGTAGACAATTTCGTTATTTAGAACTTCCACTGACGCTGAATCGACTCATCCAATAACTATAGATGCCAACATTTTGCTCTGCGCTCCCTCGCTAGCGCTCGGTCGCTCGGCAAAATGTTGATTAAAAGCACTCCTCCCTCCCCGACATGTCGGTCGTTGGCCCGCCCGCTCACTGACTCGCGGCTTGCGCCGCTCGTCTTTCCGCGGCGCGAAGCGCCGCGCATCCGTTCGCGCGCGGTGAGTGAACACTGCTCCGCCTGTACTTACTGCGAGTTTCACGACTAACACTGAATAAAGAAACCGTACTACCAGCTGATAACACCTACGTAGCCGCGGGGATCACCTTCCCGGTTCACGAAGTGGTCCGAGGCCCACTCCATCCCAGTGAAGAATAATACTGCGAATGGCCTATTTCGAAATGGGCTAGTTTGGAATTGGCTATACCGATGGTTAGTGGGTCAGGGGTGACCCACGCTCTCGAGCTCCCTGAGCGCAGCGATCGACGTGCAGACGATCGCACCACTGACCAAGACCGCGGTTCCAAAGATGAGGACTAGACTCACGGTTTCAAACATCTCAACGCCATACACAGCACTCACCTGCTTACTTCCGGTAGCGACACTCCCTGAGAGCAGCATCACTGCGAAGTATCCCTTGCTGTCAGCCTCGTTGACCAGCCGCGTCGCACTCGCACCGATGCGAGCACCGAGCGCGCTCCCGCCGAGTAACGCGGCGACAACGGGAATATTGACGGCGTTCGACTGGGCGTAGACGAACGTCCCGAACGCACCCGAAACCGAGATCTGGAGGAGGCTAGTCCCAGCAGCGATTGCAGTGGGAATGCCGAACCCGGTGACCATGACGGGGAGCAGAAGGAATCCCCCACCGACGCCGAGACATCCGGAAAGAATGCCGATGACTAACCCAACAACGAGGATAACCCACACCGAGACGGTTACACCGCCAGGGAGCGACACCATCGGTGGGAGTTCGATGGCCTGAACCGTGGTAGCGACTCGGCCCGTTCCCACATCTGTCCCGTCAGTACGGGCATCTCGGAGGACAGAGAGGCCGACGGCACCGAGAAGTCCGACGTACACCACGCTGATGACGACGTCAGCGCTGCCGAGATCAGCAAGCAAGAACACGATCCGAGTGCCGATCTCGATACCGAACGTCATTCCGAGAATCATCACCGCCGCCAGTGTGTAGCTGACCTGGCCGTGATCGCGGTGTCTGAGCGCACCGATGACACCGGTGCCGAAGACGAACGCGAGTCCGCTCCCGACGGCCACCGGTGCCGGATATCCGACCACCAACAGCGCTGGCGTCACGAGGAACGACCCGCCCATCCCGAAGAAGCCGAAGAGAATGCCGATGAGCAGGCCGAATCCGACGAAGAGACCGATCATCGAGATACCGAGGCCGAGAAGTTCCATGATCAGGTGCTCACGAGGATTTTACGGGCGGCCGGGCTAGCCACCCGCGCCAACGCCCCGTATCCGACGTACAGCACGAGTGCCTCCGCCAGAACGAAACCAACTGTGGCAGCAGCCTGCTCGGACTCACCGAACACGGGAGCGACTAGCAGGATGCTCAGCGACACCGCTAGTAGACTCATCAGCACGATCCAGCCTGTCGGTACCTGCCAGACTGTCGTACATTCGGTGTCTAGATTACTCATGGCATTCCCCGCTGTCGACTCGAGCGTTTTCGGACGGCGCGATGTTCTGATTGAGGCGGAACAGGTTCGTCGGGTCGTACTCGTCCTTGAGCGCGACCAACCGCTCGTACGCCGGTCCGAACGTGGACCGCATCATGTCGTCGCCCTCCTCGAGGAAGCCCGGGAAGTTCAGGTACACCGAGCCGTCCGAGAACTGGCGCATGTCCTCGAGACAGTCGCGCACCCACTCGACGTTGACGTCGTCGTCCTCCGGGCGTACCCAGTTCGCTTCGACGCCCAGCAGGAAGGGCGCGTGTCGCCCCGCGAACGCGCTGTCCTCGACGCCGACCCGAGCGATTGCGCCACCTAACTGCCAGACGTCCACCGTCGAGAGCGGTGACGGCGCCACATCGGACCAGTAGACGATTCGATCGATGGCGGACGCCGAGAGGCCCTCGAGGTACAGCGACTTCCAGTAGTAGCGCATCCCGTCGGGGTAGTCCTCGTCGAAGAGTCGCTGGAGCTCGACGTACGGCATCGGTCCGCTGAAGTCGGCGATCGGCTCGGCGATCTCTCGCAAGGGCGCCAGTGCGCGCTCGCCGTCCGCGACCGAGCCCGCGTAACAGCCCGCGATTGCGATCTTGAGTTCGTCCACCGTGTCCGTCGGGAAGAGGTCCTCGTCGGGCATCACACCGGACAGAGTGAGCAAGCTGACTTCCGGGGGCGCATCCGCGACGTAGTCGCGGTAGGCTTCCAATACCTCGACCGTTCGGTCACCCGAATAGAACACGAGGCAAATCGCCACGTCCGGGCCGACCGGGTGGAGGTCGAACTCGAAGTCGGTGACCACTCCGAAGTTGCCGCCGCCGCGGAGTCCCCAGAGGAGGTCCGGGTTCTTGTCCTCGCTGGCGGTCAGGTAATCACCGTCCGCCGTGACCAGAGTTACGGATACGAGGTTGTCACAGGTCAAGCCGTACTTGCAGCGGAGATGACCGATGCCGCCACCGAGCGTCAATCCCGCGACCCCTGTCTCCGAGACGGCCCCACCAGGCGTTGCCAGCCCGAAGGCTTGGGTTTCGTGGTCCACGTCCGCCCATGTAGCACCAGACTGAACCCGCGCCGTCCGTGCGTCAGGGTCTACCCACACGCCCCTCATCTCGGAGAGATCGATCACGAGCCCGTCGTCGCAGACGGCGGTTCCGGCGACGTTATGGCCACCACCACGTACCGCGACCAAGAGATCGTATTCGCGCGCGAAGTCCACCGCGCTGATGACGTCTCCGACGCCTCGACATCGGGCAATCAGGGCCGGATGCCTGTCGATCATCCCGTTCCACACCGAGCGCGCGTCGTCGTAGTCAGCGTCCGCAGAACGGCTATGCCGTTCTGATGGGCTCGAGGGAGCGCCGCTCTTTCGAACGTCACCGGCACGGATCAGATCGCCGTGGAATTCTGCTTCGAACCGTTCGATCCGTTCGATTGGGATAGCTTGTTGTACCATATAGAAGTGGACGCCAGCACGGGTGTTGGCCTCACCCATCGAGTAGGATTCGGCGTCGAGAGCACCGTTTCAGGCAGTGAGACGAATTCCGGAGCGCGTACGGGCTAGAGTTACTACCAGTGACAACTATTGTCTAGCAAGTGAGTCACATGGTTCCTGACCAAGACGACCGATTAGATGACGATGGCCGTCCGCCACCCGGATCGCCGGTTCTGGAGGCGATCCTGGAAAACGAACGGAACCGCCGCTATCTCGGCGAGCGTCTGGACGCCGCGGGCGATCGCGTCGATACGGATCTGCTCGGCGACATCGTCCGGCACGGTCCGATCCTCGAAGTACTGTTAGAGGAACCGCTCGATCGCCGGGAAATCGAAGCGCGCCTCGACGTCTCGCGGGCGACGAGTCACCGCTACACGCAGTGGCTCGACGAGCGGGGATTCGTCGAGAAGGAAAATGGCCGATTTCAGTTGACCTGGCGCGGCACAGTCATCGCCGAGGAGGCCCTCCGGTTCGAGGCGAACGTGCGGACCGCACACAGGATGACGCCGCTTCTGGATGCAGTCTGTGAGGATCACCGTGACTTCGTCCTCGAACCGTTCGTGGACGCGACAATCACTGTCGCGAAACCGGACGATCCCTACAAGCCCATCGAGCGGTTCATCGCGCTCGTCAGTGAGTCCGACACCTTCCGGGGATTCAATACGACGCACATGGCTCCGCTGATCCTCGGTGAGTTTCACCAGCAAGTGTTCGAGGAAACCGGCACCGAAATCATCTACCTCCCGCATATCGTCGAGAAACTCTTCGAGACGTACCCCGAACGTGCCCAAGAAGCGATCGATAGTGGGCATCTAGCCCTCCGGACGCGCGATGAACTGCCGTACGGGCTCGCGCTCTTCGACGACCGCGTTGGAATCGGTGGGTACGACGACGAGACGGGCCTGATGCAGGTGTTCGTCGATACGGACGCACCGATCGCATGGGAGTGGGCCGAGCGCGTCTACGCGTCAGTGAGAGCCGATTCCAGTCCACTCGACGCGAAGCCAGATCTGAGTCAGTGATACGGCACTCGATGTGACGGAAACGATTGACGACGGAATCTATGATCGGCGAGACCGCTACCTCGAAGAAGCCGAAACCGGGATGGTAGCATAATCACGATTTGCTCAGCCTCTCGGGTCAAGGTCAACGCCTAGGCAACCCTGACCGACACCGGAAGGGAATACTCCACCCGGTGGCCGGTAAGAGAGCATGTGGTGACTCCTTACCTCGGTGGGTGCGGTGGGTGCCGTGCTGATTTCTTACCGGCATATCTTGGTACCTAGTACCACAGAATAATTCTACTACTTGCATGAGACTATGACACTCAGCACGATACTATGAAGAACCGTGTACTATTACGGTTTGGCCTATTTCGAGATCGGTCGTGTATGTCCAGAGTGTCTGTAAACGCGGTTTCTCAGACGGACTTTTAGGCAGCAATGATATGCTGAATGTAAATTACGAGTAGCTGAGGGCTGAATACGATGCGCAGTCCAGACGAAGAAGTTACCAGAACGGGCATCTACAAATCAGATAGATGCCAGGACCAGTATCCTGAATATAGAGTATCTATTCAGCAAGGTGATCCGTCTGGGACTCCACGTCTCGTCCCAGTTGGACTTTCAGATCCTCGAGTTCCTGTTCGATTCTGTTATCGGTCGAGAGACGCTCCAGTTCGCGATCGATCTCGTCGCCTTCGGCGAGTATATCGTCGAGTGCGCCGGTCTCCTCCAGTTCCTCGAGGGCGGCCGCCCGCGCTTCCATCTGTTCGGTGCGTTCGGTCGCGCGTTCGATGGTGCGGTTCACGTCCGCTAGCTCACCGCCGACGCCGCTGAACGCCTCGGCAACGCGGGCGGAGGCCCGGGCGGCATCGTGGCGGGCCTTCAACACCTCCTTCTGTGTTCGGAAGCCCTCGATTCGCCCGCGGAGCGTGACTTGTCGTTCGACCATCTGGTCCTGCGTCGCTTGGAGACGCGCGATCTGTTCTTCCAGATCCGCGATCTGCTCGGTGGTCGTATGCTTCTTTTCGAGCGCACGCCTGGCCAGATCGTCTCGCTCTTGGCGGATCGCTTCACGGACCTGACCGTCGTGTTTCTCGACGTTCGATCGGAGGCGTGTGCGGTGCATTTCCAGGCGTTTCTTCTGGGTCGTTACTTCAGCGATTCCACGGTTGATCGCCTGCAACTCGTCGCGCAGCTGTTCGTACGAGTAGTCCAGTTCAGCCGAGGGATCGGAAACCCGGTTCAACAGCGCATTCGCCCACGACCGTACGGCGAACGAGAGCCGTCCGAAGAGGCTCACAGAACCCCCTCACTCTGACCAAGTTCGCGTGATCGATCGGTACCAACTATCGACATACGAGAACTACGAGAGAGATCCATTTAAGTGTTGGAGGAGGGTAGACGAGAGCCGCTACGACTACGTCCGCCTACTTTGGTTGCCGTATCAAGGCGTTGTTCGAGCTCAATATCGAGCAGGCGGGGAATGAACGGGTCGCCCTGTATTCACCATGACTCGCTGGACATCAGTGGAAACTGCCAGAAGCCTCAACGGTATGTCCGCACATGTAGTTACCGTTCAGTACAGGGAAAGTAGTTACCGAAGCAGCTATCGATCTATCCGAACTCTTCCAAAAGTCGCCTACTAAATATAGAGAAGGAGTCCATCACAACAGCAGCCCACAACTCATTTCTCCTTGCCGAACCCCACCGCTTCTTTGCCGTGGCGTCTTGACTTCACGAGCCACAACTAAGCAGCCCTCTGACTGTCCAGATAGCGACCGACTACAGCACCTTCAAAATATAAGGTTTATACTGGAGGTCTACCAGCATATATTGTGGTTGCGCCTGTCAAATTATCTGGGACGACAGCGCCAAGACAGGCTTTTGAGTCTGTGATCGCAATCGACGAAACCGGTATACACGAAGACAGGATACCGACTGTTGTAAGCGCCTCACTCATCGACAGGGAACAGTCAGTCCATATCGTGAAGGAACTTCTCAGTGCCGGTGCTGAGCCTTGGCTACAAAAATCGACAGACTTGGATACCGATGATATCTACAGGTTCTTCAGACAAACTGAGATACCGACCCGAGCGCGAGCAGCTTGGGGGTCACCTAATCGCGGCCAGCGGGCACTCATGGCTGTCGAGGCGATAAAAGAAGTCGTCCCAGCAGGGGTCTCACGCGACGGCGACATGACTAACTGTCTCGTCATACTGGATGGTCGTGTCTCAAACTTCGGGGGGAAACAGAATATCCTACGCTCTCGATCTGAGATACTTGACGACTACTTTGAGAACCAGAACAACGTCAGCATCGCTTTCGCCACACTTGAAAAAGGCGACAGAACATACCCTGAAGTCACTGTGGCGGATTGCGCCTGCAACGTATTTCGCCATCGAATAGAACAGGAGGAGGCAGTTGAACCAATAGACAACGTCCAGCGATTCGACAGTTCACGGTCTGTCCCGTCCGTTAATTTTGAGGACCGTGTTTATGAACTGGCTCCGAAAGGCGTCGCTCAGAAGAACACGTTTGAGTCGAAGGTGGCGGCGTGGCTGACAGGACACCGTCCATCAGAAGACGTACTCGGAGAGCTGTCACAGCGACAATTTGAGAATCTCGTGGAGAACCATATTGACGATGAAGATGTCTCTCAGTACGTTATCAACACCAGAAACCAACTGGGGAGTCAACAGGCGTGAGCCACTACCTCACTGCCCTTCCCAGGCCACGCACCACGGAACCGTGGTGTTGACCTGCTCCCGTGTTCATCTGGAATGTAGTACCCGTGCTACAAAAACATTCTGCTCTTAGAGCGGCCATGTAAATGTCTTGAGGGTCGGAGCAACCGTCCCCCTTGTGTCAATACCGATTTGATTCGCGTAGGTTGCCGTGCTGCATACGCGCTCCGTATCTCGCACGTCTGTCTGAACACCCCTTTGAGCGGGTAGAACTCTCGGTGCTCAGTCCGCATCTGCAGTGTACGGTTGGTTCACCGGTGTAACCGCGAAATAATCGATATCGTCGTGCCAAACCCATCCTCTGTATCGCGTACACCGCTTCTGACATCATCTCGGTAGTTCAGTGACTCTCTGCAAGATAGATAGTGCGAATGTGACAGACAATCTAATTCGATCTCCGAAAGTGGTGAACGCTCAGTAGATGTCTTGTCGGCGCCCGAGACGATGTCTGCGTAGTCGTTGATCTCGTCGATGTTGGAGTAGTTCCCTTAGAGGTGCTCGTGGCACTCGTGGAGCTGCCGCTCAAGGTCCTGATCGATAGTCGACACGCGGGCATAGATGGCCGCTTTTATCGATATCTATTCGTCACTCTCGATTTGCCGTAAAGACCCCCTCTACCTGACAGAGTAGTGGACAGGTATACCTTCTGGACAGCCGCTTGTGGGTTAGCTACTGATGGACTCCACTCCACGCAGAAACAGTGAGCGTTCTACCATAGCCTCGGTAGGCCACCGTATCGAGCAAGCCCTGGCGAGTCGTGCTTCCCGTTCAGACCGTGGGGATTTTTCACAAGATGACTCTATGTGATTGCGTCGCATAGATGACGAGGGTGAACCACCCATGGAAGAAGCAACACCACCAGACACGGGTGGTGACATGGAAACAGTCGCGTCCGCAGACGGGACGGAGATTGCCTTCGAGCGGACGGGAAGCGGGCCACCGCTCGTGCTCGTCCACGGGGGCGTCTGTGACCACAGATTCTGGGAGTTATCCGACGTTCGCGCCACCTTCGCGGACCACTTCACGGTCTACGCGATGGATTGTCGCGGTGTCGGTGAGAGCGGGGACGCAGACGAGTACGACCTGGAACGGGAGTTCGAAGACGTGGCTGCGATCGTCGAGGCGATCGACGAACCCGTAACCCTCCTCGGGCACTCATCGGGAGGACTCTTATCGCTCGAGGCGGCCCTGCGAACCGATAACCTACACAAACTCGTCCTGTACGAGCCACCCATTACGTTCGACGATCGGGAACTCTACTCCGAGGAGGTGCTCGCGGAAATGGAGCGGCTGCTGGACGACGGTGAAAACGAGCAGGTACTTGTCCTGTTCCTCCGAGAAATCGCTCAATCCACGCCGGAGGAAATCGACGCGCAACGCTCAGCCCCGGACTGGCAGGACCTCGTGGACGCGGCACACGTCTGGTCCCGCAGCGTAGCAGCGGTCGGCGAGTACGAGTTCAATGCAGCCAGGTTCGCCGATATGACGACGCCGACGTTGCTGTTGTCCGGCAGCGAGAGCCCTCCACTCTTGAAAGATGCGACGGCCCCGGTCAACGACGCGCTCCCGAACAGCCGGATCGTTACCTTCGATGGGCACGCACACGAGGCGATGCTCACCGGACCGGACCGCTTCCTCGAAGCGGTACTTAGATTCATCCGTGAAGAGAACTAACGACTGGCGATTGGTTACCGATCCCCCGAGTTGTCGAACGGAGTCGAGTCGGCCTTGATCGACGCGTAGACCCGTTCAGCCCACTCACGGGCGAGGGGTGAGTCCGTATCGACGAACGCCTGCATCAGGCCCGTCTCGTCGTCGTACCCACCGATCCCGACGCGTTCATCGAAGAGCGCGAGTCCATAGGGCAATTTCTCGCGGGTTCGGAGGGTAAACTGCCCGCGGTCGATCGCCTCGCCCGTTCGGGCCGGGTACGTGTCCGATAGTTTCTCGACGATGTGGGGTGGGTGAATGATCTCGCTTTCAGTGGCATCGAATATCTGGTGGTAGAACTCACCGAGACTCAACGGTGCCATGTGTGTCGTATTGAATCCCCGGAACGTCTCCGACTCGCTCACGAGCGAGATGAATCGTTCGATTGGTCGGTAGGGATCCTCCGGTTCCGCGACGGTGACGGTCGCGTCGACCATCGGTTCGATGGCGAACTCCGCGTGGTGCGGACAGATCATGTCCAATAGCGGCCCCATCCGATGGACGGCGCTCACGTTCGCCTCGAACCGGAGCACCTCGTCGGTGACTGCCTCGCCGTGTCCCGTCAACTGGAACCGACTATCGACTTTCTCGACGAACCCCTGTTCGTCGAGCCACTTCGTCAGGCGGTGACTCGTCGCCCGCGAGACGTCGAGGCGCGCTTCGATCTCCCGACGGTCCAGGGGCTCCTCGCGGAGCGCTTCGAGGACTGGGCCGTGCCGGACGATATCACCGAGCCGGGCCGTGTCGATGCGGGAACCGGCCGCGTCCATGCGCTTGCCGAGATACTTCTGGTTCCGCGCGTTCTGCAGGACGGCCTCCAGAATCGGTGATGCAGGCGGTTTGAATACAAGGTCGGATGTTCTGTCATCTTCAGGGGGATGCATGCCATTCACTGTCGTGATATACGATGGCACAGGTAGTAATGTTATCCCGTGCGATCACGATTCGGTTCACACCCTGAAACGTTCACTCACGTCCTGAAACGGCGTTCAGTCGGTCAGACACTATCTCCGTAGATGAGGCCAATATGTCTGCCGTACACAGTCCTAGCATGGCATCACCGACTCTCGCCGACGAACCGATCGATGAAGAAAAATTAGACGAACTCGTCGGAATGGCCGTCACCGAGCTCGGAGCGGCGTATTACGCGCCGCTGCTCGTCATCGGCGACAGGCTCGGTCTCTACGAAGCGTTGGCCAACGGCGGACCACTCACGCCCGGCGAGTTGGCCGAGCGGACCGACACCGTGGAGCCGTACGTCACCGAGTGGCTCGCCGCTGGAGCGGCTGGCGGGTACGTCACCTACGATTCCGAGACGGAGCGCTACAGCCTCACTCCAGAACAGACGGCACTGCTGGCCGACGAAGACAGCCCCGCGTTCCTCGCCGGTGGGTTCCAGGGGTTGATGGGCTATCAGAAACGCCTCTCGGAGCTCGAGGCCGACTTCCGAACCGGTGAGGGCATCGGCTGGCACGAGCAAGATGAAGACGTGTGCCGTGGCACGGAGCGCTTCTACCGGCCCAGTTACGAGACGAATCTCGTCGACGAGTGGATCCCCGAGATCGACGGAATAGACGAGAGGCTCACGGCGGGCGCGCGCGTCGCAGATGTGGGATGTGGTCACGGTGCATCGACGATCATCATGGCCGAGGCCTACCCCGATTCGGAGTTCGTCGCCATCGATTACCACGATCACTCGATCGAAGTGGCCCGCGAGCGAGCCAAAGAAGCCGGTGTTGCAGACCGTATCAGCTTCGAGGTGGCGACGGCGACGGAGTATGACGGGACCGACTACGACCTCGTGATGATGTTCGACGCGTATCACGACATGGGTGATCCGGTCGGCGTGGCGTCACACGTCCGGGAGACGCTCACCGACGACGGGGTGTGGATGTTGATCGAGCCCTTCGCCGACGATCGAGTCGAGGACAACCTGAATCCGATCGGCAGGGCGTTCTACTGCGCCTCGACGATGGCCTGCGTCCCGAATTCGCTCGGCCAGGGGGGCGACCCCGTCTTGGGAGCACAGGCTGGCGAAGCGCGTCTCCGTGAGGTGATCACTGCGGGCGGATTCACGAGCGTCCGCCGGGCGACCGAGACGCCGTTCAACCTCGTACTCGAAGCCAGGCCGTGATGATTAACTCCGCCCCAGCTGGACGCGAGTCTCGATGGGACACATCCCCTATGCGACTACCGAAGGCTCGCCCATTCAGGCGTCAAGCGGCGAAATTCGGGCGTCTGAAAGGGGGGGGGGGCAATTCTAGTGAACTCTCCATGGGTCTCTTGGACAAGTCAAATAGCGGCGCGCTGAATACAGCGGTTGCGTTCAGCACGATGGCCTCGTTTGTTTCACGACGAAACACCGGAACCAGCCGCTCAGTAGAAAACACGTATTGATTGCAGAGATTGTTTCGGCGTCTGCAACCAAAACAGGACCAACCTTATCCCCGTAGTCAACGGAAAACGAATATGAATGGCCGGGAGCCAGAGACTCTTATTCCAGCGGCTGTAGACACACTCCCGATTAACTTTGCAATCCTCGATGACGAAGGGATGATCCTGTATACAAATCACGCATGGCAGGAGTTCGGCGAAGCGAATGACATCGAACTTCGACCAGATACGATCGGAACCAACTATCTGACGATCACCAGACAAGCGGAGACGGAGACGGCACGAACGGCTGCCGCCGGGTTATCCGAGATTCTAACGGGCGAACGAGAGCTCTTCGAGTTCGAATACCCGTGCCACTCTCCCGACGAACAACGTTGGTTTCTCATGCGGGCGGCATCGTTCACTAACAGCGACCAGAGATACGTCGCTGTTGCCCATTTCGACATCACTGATCGGTATACGTATCAGCGTCGGTTAGAAGAGTCCAACGAGCGTCTCCAGCAGTTCGCCTACGTTGCCTCCCACGACCTGCAAGAGCCGTTACGGATGGTCACGAGCTACCTCCAGCTGCTCGAGCAGCGATATAGCGATGAGCTCGACGAAGACGCCAAAGAGTTCATCGAGTTCGCAGTTGACGGTGCCGAACGGATGGAGGCAATGATCGAGGGGCTGCTTGCGTACTCTAGAGTCGAAACGCAGGGACAGTCCTTCGATTCGGTCGATCTCGAGGCAGTACTGGACGATGTGTTGACGGACCTCCGTATCCGGATCGACGAAACTGGTGCCGATATCGCTGTTGAATCGCTACCGACTGTCAGCGGTGACGCCAGCCAACTCCGCCAACTCTTCCAGAACCTGCTGGAAAACGCGCTCCAGTACAGCGGCGAGCAGAAACCTCGAGTATCAATCTCTGCAATGCGTAACGAGGACGAGTGGGTAATTTCGGTCAGTGACAAGGGGATCGGTATCGATCAAGAAGATACAGACCGTGTTTTCGAGGTGTTCCAGCGACTCCATAGCCACGAGGAGTACGACGGGACAGGGATCGGCCTCGCACTCTGTCGACGAATTATCAAACGCCACGGGGGCGAGATCTGGGTCGACTCCGAACCCGGCGAGGGAGCGACGTTTTCGTTTACGCTTTCGGCACCCGATACGTGAACGCTTTTTGAGGATTACCCCCGCTATATTCGCGCTGTAAGTTCAGCAGGGAGAGTTCGAACTACCACAACTTCTGTTAGGTGTGATGTGACCGGCCCAGAGGATACGTTCAGCACCCAAATCTCAGTTCTTCCATTCGGTTCTCATCGAACCATCCGTGTACGTAATGATGGTTACGTCATCGTCCAGCGTGACGACAAACCTGCGAACCTCTCCGTTTCCGTGGGTGCAACCCCCAGTGGGGGAACCCCACGGCTTTAGCCGTGGGAGGATGTCAGTAAGCAGCTTTTCGGCTGATCGCATCTTCGAACGTGATCACTTCAATGCCGAGCTCGTCGCACCACTCAAGTGTTTCCGCGATGCGATCCTGTGTCACTTCCTCACGATGGGTGTGGGCACCGAGAACGCCATATACATTCTCTTCAGCGATCTGTGTGAGGTCAGCATACACCTGATCTCGATCGACGTGTTCGGCAAAGTACGCTCGGTTCGTGTCGAATGGATCAAACGGGATATCGTTCACTGGTGTACCGGGATTCACATTCAACACGCCCTCGTAGTACTCTCGGACGATATCGAGGTGCCGATCATCGATGACATCGTGCGGGGCTAAAAACGTCGTCGGGCTGAATTCTGCTAACGCCTTCTTCGAATCAGCGAGCTGACTGCGGACGAATGGTTCCGTATACCGCTCGACTGTCTCTTCAGCGGTGAACGAGGTATCGATCGGCTCGTCAAGCTCTAAGTAGCGCCCAATATCGTCGTCATCCGACTCAACGACCGTCCGTTGTACGAGCTTCTCACCATCAGTGACTTCAATTGGATCCCCCAGCAAGAACCCGTGCTGACCTCGTCCTTCGGGGTAGATACGGTCATCGCCCGGTGACACGTCCTCAACGAGGTTGAACGAGGTGACCGCTACATGGGTGGCTGTGTGGGACGCAATTTCCCAGCCGGCATCAGCGAGTCTCGTCACCTCGTCAGCATTCATCCACCGCTCGTCGTTCCCTCTCATCCACTCGGAGACGATGCCGACTGTCGCTGGCGCGTCATACGTCTCATGTGCCGGAAATGCTTGTTCTAGATCGTCGTTCGGTCCATCGTCATAGATGAATGTGACCGCCCCATTCTCGAACCACTCATCTTCTCCTCCATTTTTCGACGCGCCACCATCATCATTGTTGACTTGATCGGAGTCAGTTTTGTCGGAAGAAGATACGGACTCATTTTCAGTCTCGCCATTCTCACTAGCGTCAGAACGAAAACACCCAGCTATACTGGCGATTCCGAGGGTCGCAGTCCCCCGCAGAACTGTTCTCCGCCCCACCGAATTAGAGTTATCCATATGTCCATACCAGTTTACATTTGCCCTCATAAATTTTGCGTCTGACAACCGACTACTAAATTCCATTAGCTACCCCCGAAAATAAGAATCGCAGACGCTCGTGAGAAGGCATCGAGTGGTCCGCTAATGACGTTGATCGAGAGGGCGATATCTACTGGACCTAATCGGTACCTACTATGGTCATCTCCAGTTGCAGTTTTTCAAATACACGGTAGACAGACAATTCTGTTCGTAATAGAGTAAATAACAGAATAATCTCTTCTCATCGATTAAATCGCGTCATGGCAGAAAATCACGAGAACCACGACGAAATGAAGCGGCGAGGCTACCTCAAAGGAATCGCAGCGACTGGACTCAGCGTCGGCGCGCTCGGTGCGGCGACCGGCAGCACGCACGCGGACTCAGACGAGACTCACGACGTCAACGGTGACTGCGTGTACCTAATCTTCGGGGCCGATGCATCGGAGGACGAGCTCGACTCATGGGTCGGTGATCACAAAGACACGATCGCCGCAGGATCACAGGACTCCACCGCACAGGTCATCCAGTACCAGGACGTTTCCCAGCTCAACGTCAATCAGCAGGGCAACGCCGTCAGTATTGCCCTCGACGGCGGCGAGGCGACGGCGAGTCAGCAGACCGACCAGAACAACAGCAACACTCAGGATGGGAGCGCCAAGTCGGTAAACGTCGATGAGGTGACGAACAGCGAGACGTTCACCAATGCCAGCAACGTATACGTCGTCTTCGCCGAAGAGACCGAATGTCGGAAGTTCAACGGCTGGGTTGTTAGCGAGGATACCTACCAGAGCGAGCAGTCCGCTCGAGCAACGATCGAGCAGACGCAGGAGGTCGACCAGTACAACTACAGCAGCCAGAGCACTGCCATCGCTATCGCTCACAATGGTAGCTGCGTCCGAGCGTATCAGCAAAGCGAACAGGCAAATGAGAACTACCAGCACGCCGAGGCCGCTGCGGTGAACATCGGTGACGCTGACAACCAAGACGCGGAGACATCAGTCGAACAGTCACAGGAGGTTTCGCAGCTCAATGTGAGCGAACAGGGTGTTGCCATCGCGATTGCCGTCGGCAGCGACAGTGTCGCGGAGGCGTATCAGGTGAGTTCCCAGTTCAACCATAACGAGCAAGTTGCCGACGCCACTGCGATCAACTTCGATTCGATGTCGGTCGACGAAGTCACTGCTAGCGCGAATATGGTCGGCGAGCTCTCGGACGAGAAGATGAACCGGTCGGACGACGGCTCGAGCCAGTCGAACACGCAGGACGCGTCCGCGGATATCACGCAGGTCCAGAGCGTCGGGCAGGAGAATATCAGCTTACAGAATGCCGCGGTCGCTGTCGGAATCAACGACAGCAACGCGACGGCTCGCCAGAAGAGCTACCAGGGGAACTTCAATGCACAGGTCGCATCGGCGGAGGGACTGAACGTTGAAGATTCCCACTGCAGCACGGCCGCAGCAGTAAGCGGGGAGGATACAAACGGCGACGAGTCGTGGGCGATCGCCTACGAAAACGGAGAGAACGAGACTGCACAACAAGTGGCTGCCGCCGAAGTGAACCAGCTACAGTTCGTCGAGCAATTGAACGTCAACGAACAGCACGGAGCGATTGCGTACGCTACTGACAACGGTGATGCAGTGGCGGAACAGCTGAACTTCCAGCTGAACGAAAATGTGCAGGTGGCCGAGGCGAGTGCTGTCAACGAAGACGCAGATGACGACGACGGGAAAGGCAAAAAGGGCGGGAAGAAAGAGAAGAAAAAGGACAAAGAAACCAACAAGAAATCCTGCTAGAAGATCCACGTCAGCGTCTGCTCACGGAGACGCTACTGTTACTATTCTTATCAGTTTATTCACCTAAAACGGTAAAATATTAGACGAGCGACTCGCGGACATCGATTGCGCATCCTCGAGATGCTCCCCACGCCCGCGGTAAGTATAGGTCGAGCAGACACCTGACTAGTTAGTCATCAATCTAGTGACTTCTAAAAGTACGTATTGTATAGCGGGAGTGTATTCACCATATAGACAGAAATTCCTCAAATTTTGTTTTATATATTGTGGAACAGTGAATATAATACGGTGGGCGTTATCGTATGCGACTAATACGAAATGATCGATCCGCTAGTCGCGGCGATGATCGGCTACTTTCTGCTCACTATCCTTATCGCCTGGTGGAGCGGACGAGGGGCGGGTGCGGGCTACGTCGAGTTTACGCTCGCCGGTAAGAACCTCGGCCTCATCCCCTTCACGATGACGTATTTCGCCACGTTCGTCGGTGGGGGCCTCACCATGGGAATCGCACAAAAAGCGTTCCTCGACGGCATCAGCGCCCAGTGGTATGCGATGACCCAGGGGATCGCCTGGATCACGATCTCGCTGGTAATCGGCTATCTCTACGCATTCGATGTCGTTAGTGTCCCAGAACTCTTGGGGCGTGTCTTCGGTTCTTCTACGAAATACTTCGCGGCTCTCGCTACGGTGATCGGACAAATCGCGTTGACGGCAGGACAGACGATCGGCATGGCGACTATCATCGCGACGGTCACCGAGATCCCGCTTAATGTAGCGTTCTGGATGAGTACTCTCGTCTTCGTCGGTATCACCGCCTGGGGTGGTATGAATTCGGTCGCGTGGGCGGATACACTCCATGGGATCATTATCATCGTCGGCATGGCTGTCGCGATACCGGTTGCGCTCGCAAACACCGGCGGCGTCAGCGCAGTCACCAGTGGTCTCCCGACAGGACATACCGACTGGTTCGGCGTCGGACTCATTCAAATCGGGACGTGGTATCTCCTGTACATCACCGTCGCCGGTGCACAGCAACACCTCCTCCAACGGACGTGGTCAGCGAAAGACGCTGACACTGCCAAGCGCGGCGTCTTTCTCGCCGGGCTCGTGATCACTGGCTACGGTATTCTGACCGCTACTGCGGGGCTGATCGCATACGCACAGGGCGCAGAGATCGATTCCTCGATGGCGTTCGCTTGGACGCTGCAAAATACCATGCATCCCGTTCTTGGCGGAATTCTGTTGGCCGCCGCTGTCGGAGCAGTGATGAGCGGGGCCGACTCGATGCTACTCGCCGGAGCAACTACCTTCGTAAACGACATCTATATCCCGTGGCGGGGAGGGATGGAGAACGTTTCTCAGATGCATCTCGTGCGGATCACGCGTCTGGTGATTCTGGCCTTCGGGATTGGTGCTGCGGTCATTGCGCTCAGTGGCGTCGAAATCGTCGTCATCGACAACCTCGGAATGGGCGTCATGTCGGTGTTGTTCGCAGGCGTACTCGCATTGTTCTGGCAGCATACCGATCGGCGAGCTGGCTTTCCTGGCCTTCTCGTCGGAGGGCTAGTCTTCGTCGTCTGGCAGTTTCTCCTCGGGGAACCCGAATTCTTCGGCGAGGGATCGGTCGAGGCGGCAGTTCCTGGAACGCTCGCTGCATTGTTCACGATCGCCATCCTCAGTTACACGTGGTACGGCAGTGAGACGTTCACAGTGGAAGAGATCCGGCACGCGGCGACACGTGACATGAACCGGTTCAGCCAGCAAGATCTGATATCGAGTGACACTGATACCGACACTCCGTCCACGGACGATTGAACGGCTATTCTTCGCGGATTGATTATGCGCTCGGAGCGCCGCGGCAACCAGTCTCGCTGGCGTTTCCTCGTCGACGATACGGTAGGCGGGATTCATGACGAAATCTGCAGAAATCGTCGAGATGGATCGTCCCTGTCTCTCACTGTCAAACGACTCGAGACGCCCCCGTGTCTACTCGGGACGGTCGCGTACAACTGAACCTCACGCCCGAACAGAAGTCGGCGTTCGAAGCCGCCATCGAACACGGATACTACGAAGTCCCACGACAGCGTTCGGTCACCGAGATCGCAGCCGAAGTTGGCGTCTCGAGTTCGACGTTCCACTACCGACTGAACCGGGCCGAGGTGTGGTTGGCTTACCAGTTCGCGGCGGATTCGGTAGCTGTCGACGCCGACACCGATATCGATCCCGAGGACATCGAGTTCAGACGGAGAGTGTACACCACACTCGGAACCGGTGCGGTTGAAATATTTCGAGTAAATCCTAACCCTCCGCTCGCCGAAGGATCTCTCGTATGACAACCGATTCCGACATCAGCGTCCATCTCGTTCGGAACGCCACCGTCCTCGCGACCATTGATGGGACGACGTTCCTCGTCGATCCGATGTTCACACCAAAAGGCGAGATGCCGACCGTGACGGATAACCCGGCGGTTCCTGAGTCCCTCACGACAGCAAACCAACGCAAGAATCCGCTCGTGGCGCTGCCTGACGTCGACCTATCGTACGACGCAGTGGTTGTCACCCACCGACATCCTGACCACTTCGACGAGGCGGCGAAAGAGGAACTCGACGCGGACGTCCCGTTGTTCTGTCAGCCCGAGGAAGCGGACGCCTTCGCCGACGAGGGGTTCACCGACGTACGGCCCGTTGACGACGAGGTATCCTTCGACGGCGTCACCATCCACCGGACGCCCGGTCGCCACGGCCACGGGGAGTTAGCTGAGGGGATGGGACCGGTCTCCGGATTCGTCTTCGAAGCCGACGAGACGCTATACCTCGCCGGCGACACGATCTGGTACGAGCCGGTTGCACAGACACTCGAGCAGTTCGATCCCGATATGGTCGTTCTCAACGGCGGCGAAGCACAGTTCGAACAGGGTGAACCCATCACGATGGGCGTCGAAGACGTCTCCGCCGTCCGTGACGCCACCGACGCCACAGTCGCCGTTGTTCACATGGAGGCCATCAATCACTGCTTGCTCTCTCGTGACGAACTGCGAGCGGAGACAGAGGACGTTCTCGTTCCCGAAGACGGAGAGCAGCTTTCCCTGTAAAACAGCTACGGAGAGACCGCTGATACGGTGATGTCAATTCACTCAAATATTGGCGATGGAGTGTCTGGTCCAGTTGGATCACAAACCCGTATTTGACCATCGTCGCGAACGAAAACGTTCCATCCATCAACGGTGAAAGCGAGGACTTGTTCTCCTGAGTAGGGAGCATTCGAATGGCACTCAAATAACTTGTTGAGTGCCTCCGTATCGATCGTCTCGTACAATGGCTCAAGCTCTTCTGGCTCGGTATCTGTCACCACTGCAATTGTTCTAATGACTGCATCAGAAGGGGTCATGTCGCTGTCCCTGTCAAAGTGGTGAACTCCTATCGGCGTACAATCACACTGTAACGATAGTTGGTCCTGATTCATTGGCGGTCCTACTCTAGTACTGGACTTCAGTTTAGGGGGTCGAATACCCAAAGAGCGATTTCATCTGTACTGATCACTACCGTTTTGTTCAGCCGTTCTAATTGACATTGATTTAGCCGACAGCTATGGATGTGAACGTACTGCAGACAAAACGTCATCACTCTCCGAAATACTCCTGTTGTTCCCGTTCAAGTCGCTGGCAGCCGATCACTAATGGCTCGGGAATGTCGGTCGAGGTTTCGTGCAACGCCTTGAATACGGTAGCGACTTGATCGAATCGAGATCCACGAGTTGCAGTTAACGGTTCTGTCTCCCAGTTAATGAACCCCCGATCAGCCAACATCGGTAAATGTTGGTGGTGCAACTCCTGGCGAAGCGCGTTAGGATCAGCAGGAACATTAGGATTTACCGCACTTTCTGGTAACGGAACTGATTGGTCTGATGGCGCATCTAATAACGAGACGATAAGTTGACGGCGCGGTTCTGCTGAAAGAGCCTTGAAAACGGAATTCCAACCCTCAATGATGCGCTGTCCATTTTCAATTCGAGCATCGAGTCCCATCTTACCAAATTAGTTGGCTTACCCCAATATAAATAGTCCCCCCAAACGATAGGAATAGGCGATAATATCTCTTATCGGTGTTCGAAATATGCTATTTTTCTTTGAACAGTGTAATAATTCTAATCATGACGATCACTTTGTCTGCGAATCGAACATACTCGAGTCCGCATCGCGCTCGGAATCAATCGTCTGAGTCGGGAGCCGACGATTGGTTGTCCGTCGGTTCAGGCTGCAACTGGCGAACGAGATTGAGATGCATCAGGTGGAGATGCATCCCGATCCCGTACAGGATGGTTCCCAGTCCGACGAACGTGAGCGGCATGAGTATCGACTCGACCGCCTGAGACGGACTGTCGAGATTCGCGGGAAGGACGACGATAACGGCCAACAGGAACGCACTGAGAATGATCAGTAATCCAGTCCGGACCGCACGAGAGTACCGTCCGACCTGTTGAATTCGTTCTTCGATCTCCTCTTGAGAGGGTGGTGCTGTCTCGCGAGCCATCACTTGGATTCATAGTGGCTGACGAGCGCCTTTAACGCTACACCAGCAACACACTGGCAAGAATTGTGTCGCGTATGGGGTCACTCGAGGCGATCGACTCGTCCGAGTCGACCGGCGGACTGATCGGGAGAGAGGACTCCGGCGAGATCGTCGACTCGGTTGCCACAGGCTTCATCGGCCATGTAATACCACCAGTTATATTATTGCCTCGAACTATTACTCTAGTGAGTACGCAATGACGAATACCGACAATCGGATCCGGACGACACACATCGGTAGCCTCCCGCGGCCCCCGGAGTTACTGGAACTGCTCAAGGATCGGCAGGACGGCGAGGACGTCGACGAAGACGAGTGGACCGCCACCGTCGCAGACGCCACGCGAAACGTCCTCGAGCGCCAGGCCGAGGCCGGACTGGACGTCGTCAACAACGGCGAGCAGCCTCGAGTTTCGTTCAATTGGTACGTCGCAGACCGACTGAGCGGGATCGACGGCAAGCGCGAGCAGGAACTGTGGGCGGACCTCCAGGAGTTCCCGGAGTATGCCGAGGAGACGTTCGAGACCGACGTCATCGACCTCGCGATGCAGCCCGTCGTCACCGGTCCCGTCGAGTACACCGGCCACGAGGAGGCCGAAGCCGAACTCGAGGAATTCCGCGATGCGCTCGAGACCGTCGATGCGGACTTCGAGGGGACGTTCATGACCTCGGCGTCGCCGAGCATCGTCGCGACCACCCACGTCGACGACCACTACGACTCGTACGAGGAGTTCCTCTTCGCCGTCGCGGACGCGATGCGCGAGGAGTACGAACTGATCGCGGAGACCGGGATGACCCTCCAGATCGACGCACCCGAACTCCTGACGATCGGGCAGACCGCGGCCTACGCGGACGAGTCCCTCGAGGACATCAGGGACGCCACGCGTCTCCACGTCGAGGCGCTCAACGAGGCCCTCGAGAACGTCCCCGCAGAGCAGGTCCGTCTCCACACCTGCTGGGGGAGCTACGAAGGACCCCACCACCTCGATACGGACCTGGTCGAGATGCTACCGGAGATCTACGAGGCCGACATCACGGGCCTGAGTATCGAACAGGCTAACCCCCGCCACCAGCACGAGTACCGCGCGTTCGCCGAGCAGCCGCTTCCGGACGGCTGGACGCTGATGCCCGGCGTCGTCGACGTGAAAACGAACATCATCGACCACCCGGAGACGATCGCGGACCGCCTCGAGCGCGTCGCCGACGCGGTCGACGATTCGACGCCGCTAGTCGCCGCGCCCGACTGCGGATTCGGTACGCAGGCTGGCCTCGGAATGGTCGATCCCGAGATTGCGTGGGCCAAACTCGAAGCACTCGTCGAGGGCGCCGAGATCGCGACCGAGCGCGTCTGCTGATTGCCGTCAGTCTCAGTGATCTAATTTTCTCTCCGCTTGGTGCGAGGAGACCGTAGCCGAACAATGATCGAGACTCGGGGATTGAGTACTGGATACGACCGTTCTACTGGAGGCGACCGAGCACAGATCCTCGAGAGAGCAAAATTGCGCTCGAAATGGGATGGGTCGCGTTGTCGGTTCATACTGGCAGTTTCGCGCGGGCATACTACGTCAGCGGATAGCTTGAACTGAGGTGGGAACGGACGAACGTGGGAGAGAGAATGCCGGCGGAAGAACCGTACCCGAGAAGGGCGAAGAGGTCGGCATGCTGGACGCCGACGATCTCCGCTCCATCGACGAAACGATCCTCGACTACCTCGCGGACGGTCGCGTCACGCCCGTCTACTGTCAGAAGCGATTGGAGGACGAGAACCTGAAGTTCACTCGAGGGTATGTCCACGAGCGGCTCGCTCGACTCAGCGAACACGACCACGTCCGTAACCTGTACGAGACCGGCCTCTACGAGTTAGTCGATGATCCTCGAGAGAGCGAGGGTGAGGTCTCTAAAAGTTAGTGTAGTGAGAATATCGAGACGCTACTCGAAATCGTATCCCCACTCGCGAAGCTGATCGGCGACCTCGTCGATCCGCTCGAGGCCGACGACTAGTGCGGCTTCGCGGAGATCGGCCTTCTTGACCGACTCACCGAGCACTTCCTCGACGTCCAGCCGCGCGTCCCGCTCGCGGTCGAGGGAGGACTTCTGAAGGTGCAGTTGAACGGTCTTCTTCCGACCGTCCGTGATACTGTTGCGCTCGTAGATCCACGGCAAGCCGCTGCTAGCCGTCGTCGGTTCGCTGTCCGCCGATGACTCGCTGTCGGCAGTCGATTCGCCGTCCGTCGCCGTTTCACTGTCTGTCTCTCGAGACTGTTCGTGACCGGCGGTCTCCGCGGGCTCGGACTCGTCTCGGGATGCCGTCTCGGTCGACTCAGTTTCCGACGCTGACGTGGCGGTCTCGGGCTCGTCATCGTCACCGCTATCGTCACTGAACGGATCGTCGGCGCTCGCGCCGCTCTTGAATCCGGTCATGCTGTCACCTCTTCTTCGAGCGCACCGGGCTCAGGCGGGTTCGGGGCTTCGATTCCGCGCTGCTCCTCGAGATAGCGGGCGAGGCGATCGAGCTGTGCGAGCGTCTCGAGTTCGTGATCCCGCGGGTAGTCGCGGTGCTCGCGCTGGTACTCGAACGCCGAACACTGCTGCTTCCAGCAGCCTTCCATCAGCGCCGTTCGATCACCGATCACTTCTGGCGTCGGGAACGCGATCTCGTCGAGCAGTTCCATCTGGTCGTTCGTTCCCTTGAATCCGTTCGGCACCGCGGCGAGGACGCCCACTTCGATGCCCATTTGATCGGCGAAGTTCGTCGCGAGCTGCTGGAGGCCGTCGACCGACGCTTCCCCCTTCGCGGAGGGCTCGACCGGGATCACGAGATTCCGCGTCGCGTAAATCGCATTGTAGAGGTGATCCGACTCGGTCGCTGGCGGGTCACAGATCAGGACGTCGTACTTCTCGCCGACGTCACCTTCCTGGAGAACGCGCTGGAGTTGGGCGTAAATATTATACGCGTCTCCGAGTTTCTCGGCCTGTTGTTTTTCGCGGGCGAGGAAATCGGGGAGATCCGAGAGCAGGTTGTGTTCTGGAATGATATCGATTCCCTCGGCGGATCGAATCAGATCATCGAACGACCCTCGGGGACTGCCGACCATGTGGCGAACGAGATTGTCGGCTTCGTGATCGGCGCGGTCGTCGTCGACGCCGAGCAGTCGGCTGAGGTCGCCGTCCTGGGGATCCATCGGGACGACGAGGACGTCGAGCCCCGCTCGAGCGTGTGCAGCAGCGAGATTCGCTGTGAGCGAGGACTTCCCGACGCCTCCGGCTTCGCTGTAAACCGTGTACGAGAGCATAAGAAACGCTGATGTTCTGCTTTGATATGAATGTTCTCCATATAAGCTACCTAAGTACGGTAACTAAGTAAGGTACCTAAGATACATATCTTAGATAGCTATCCAAGAACCTTAAGCCAGTGTCTTCTACCCCAGCCATAGTTGGATTAGATAGCTATCACTGGTTGGTCCGACGAGAGGCGCGATACCTGTCTAAGGAGAGTGAGATATCTAAGAAACATAGATAAGTGTCTTAGATCGATATCCTTGACCTCATTCGTAGTCGCGTATGCTTGCTCGCAACGAGTGGAACCTTGAAAAGCGCATTATCTGACCACCCAAGCAAAAGATGAGGTCTATGTTTCTTAGATATGTATCTTAGCCACCGGAGGCACCGGTTTAGCGCTCGGGACCAGCACAGTTGGCAGACGAACCGGTAGTTTCGTCGGTCAACCATGCAGGTAGGCGTAGATCAATGCCGCCAGAGCAACTCAGCAGTTCGCGACTCGAAGCGGGAGAGACAGTGAGAGACAGACGCGGTCCGATGGACCGATTCCAATTCGCCTCACACGCGACTCGATGGTACTATCCGTATGGGAAGGACTAAACAGGTTACTCTGGATATGGGTTCTGTTTCAATCCAATTCACCAACAAAAGCCCTAAGAAACTAATCTAAGAATGTTGTCTAAGAGTCTGCGGATATTCGGGATCACCCAACGAAAGTATGAGAAGGTCGTGCGTCTATGTGACAACTTCCGCCAGTCCATGTCAGCAGTTGAG